>CALWBR010000065.1 GCA_944376145.1 uncultured Clostridia bacterium
TTACCGCTTGGCGACACCCCAATGTTTGATTACTTTGCTATTTTAGCAAAGTTTTTTTGTTTTTACAAGCGTTTTTAAGGGGTTTTTAAAATTTTTCGGCAAATTGCCGTCTGCGGGGGAGCGCGGCGGGCAAAGCGATCGTATGCGCAGACAGGGCTTTGGTGGGCATTTTGTATCAAAGTTGTATAAAAGTTGTATACAAAGTGTGTAAAAATATGTTAAAACAAAGTAAATCAAAGTTAAAAAATCAAAGGCTTGCACAATCGCTTGACTTTTGCCGTGATAGGGGGTATCATAGCTGTGACGAATGTGAGGCATTGCGTAATAGCCGTACGGACGCCGCGGCGGGGTGCGGTTTCGCAAATAAATCAAAGGATCGAAACGAGAGACATCAGATGAAAGTCGTAATTCTTGCAGGGGGGCTCGGTACGCGCATTTCCGAGGAATCGCATTTGCGTCCCAAGCCGATGATCTACATTGGGGAGATGCCCATTCTCGTACACATCATGAAGTCCTACGCCGCGCAGGGCTTTACAGAGTTTGTCATTTGCGCCGGATACAAGCAGGAAGTCATCAAAGAGTATTTCGCGCATTATTTTTTGTATAACAACGACGTCACGTATGATTTTTCTACCAACGAGCGCATCGTACACAAGCGTTCTTGCGACGATTGGAAGGTGACCATTGTCGATACCGGTCTTCACACGGGCACGGGCGGCAGGGTGCGGCGCATCCGCTCCTTTATCGGCGACGAGCCTTTTATGCTCACGTACGGGGATGCGGTCGGGGATATCGACGTCAAAAAGCTGTTGGAATCCCACAAGCAGTCCGGGAAGATCGGCACGATCTCCTGCTACAATTTGGCAAAGACGAAGGGCGTTGTGGATGTTTCGCAAGACGGCACGGTCCTTTCTTTTAAAGAAAAGTTCAAAGCGGACGGCGACCTGATCAACATCGGGTTTGCGATCTTTGAGCCGCAGATCTTTGACTATATTACCGATGATGCAATGATGCTTGAGGACGAACCCATGCGCAAATTGGTTGCGGACGGGCAGCTCAGCGCCTACGTGCACAAGGGTTTTTGGCAGTGCATGGATACCATGCGCGAGCGGGAGATCCTTGAAAATTATTGGAACAGCGGCAGCGCGCCCTGGAAGAATTGGGAAGAGTAAACAATATCACGCCCCTTCATGCCTTGTGCAGGGGCGGGATTTTTTTGTGCGGCATTGTGTGAGACGGCTTGCTAAAAAACAAGGCGGGGTCGAAAAAGAGGAAGAAAGAACATGTATTTTTCGTTGGCTCTTATTTTCATTGCCGTGCTTGTGGTCGGTGCAGCGTATTGCCTGTTTTGGCGAAAAGCACTTTTGATAAACGGGGAAGAGCAGAAAAGTGCCCAGTATGGGAACCGCGTTGTATTTTGGATATTGCTCGGGGCGGCATTGTTGCTTTGTGTTTTGGCTTCTTGTCTGCTTCCGCACCATATTGATTTAGACTATTACAACGAATGGGGGATGTATTTAAAGCGGAATGGACCGGCATCGTTCTATGCCGATTTTCCGTCTGATTATCCGCCTCTTTTTTTGTATTTCTGTACTGCGTTGAGTTGGTTTTCCGATATCAGCGGGATACAGTATGCGATCGTATACCGATTGTTTTTTACGTTGGTTTACGTGGCGTCCGTGTTGGTGGTTTGTAAAATCGCAAAGGAACTCGGTGGCGTAAAGGGGCAAGCGATACCGCTCGTGTATGCGTTTACGCCTGCCGTTATGGCAGACGGCAGCGCGTGGGGGCAGAGCGATGTGTTCGTGGTCTTGTTTGCTTTGCTGCTTTGGTACTTTTTGTATAAAGAAAAGTGGCTCGTTTTTTTCGGCGTATTGTTGTTGGCATTGCTTATAAAAACGCAGATCGTGCTGTTTGCGCCGGTCGTGGCGGTTTGGCTTGTTTATAAAATGGTCAAAAACAAGCTGTATTGGAAGTTTGTTTTGTATGCGCTTGCCTGCATCGTTTTGTTCTACCTCATGTACCTTCCCTTCGGGATCGAGTACATTAGGGCGGGAGAATATTTTTATTTTATCCATCTGTTTGTTGGGCAGGTCACACACTACACATGGTATTCCGCAAACGCAATGAATTTTTGGGCGGCGATCGGGCTAAACTTAACGGAAGCGCCTCCGGCTGTGATGTATGTGTCTTATGCGCTTGTTGCGGCGCTCTCGGCGGCGCTTGCCGTTCTCGTTATCCGTTCCAAACATGAGGACAGGTTGTTGATCGCCTGCATCATGCAATTGGTGATCGTTTGTACGTTTTGTGTGTCCATGCATGAGCGATATTTGCTGCCGACTGTGCCGCTGTTGTTGCTTTTGTGCGCCAAAAATCAGGATAAGCGCCTGCATCTATATGCGGCTGCCATGGTTTCGATGCAGTTTATCAACATTGTTTTCGCATGGATCTATAAGGGGAACGGATGGTTTGATGCGATCCAGGGGCTGTATATAGCGCTTTCTGTCTTGTTTGTTGTTGTGATCGTTTTATATTGCTGTAAAACTGTACGGATGCTGTTGGCGGGGCGTATGCATACCGAGGAGAGCGATCAAACTGTTGTGCAGGATCAAGTTTGCAGCGAAGATGCCTTGAAGGAGTAGAGGGATGGACCTTTCGTTTTACAGAGGAAAGCGCGTGCTCGTCACCGGGCATACGGGGTTTAAAGGGAGCTGGCTCACCGTTTTGCTGCACAAGCTCGGCGCGCAGGTGTGCGGGTATTCGCTTGCCCCGAACACGCAGCCCGCGCTGTACGATATTTTGGGCTGCGATGCACTGTGCGAGTCGCACATCGGCGACATTGCCGACTTGGGCGCTCTTTCGGCGGTGTTTGCGGCGTTCCGCCCGGAGGTCGTGTTCCACTTGGCGGCGCAGCCGATCGTGCTCGAAGGCTACGCGCGCCCCGTTTATACCTATCAGACGAACGTGATGGGCACGGTGAACGTGCTCGAATGCGTGCGCAAAAGCGACAGCGTGAAGAGCGTCGTCAACGTCACGACGGATAAGGTCTATAAAAACATCGAACAGGAAAAAGGATACCAAGAGACGGACGAGCTGTGCGGGTACGACCCGTATTCCAACAGCAAGTCCTGTTCCGAGCTGGTCACGTACAGCTATGTGCAGTCCTTTTTGCGGGAGAAGGGCGTTGCCGTTTCTACCGCGCGCGCGGGCAACGTGATCGGTGGCGGCGATTTTTCCGCCGACCGCATCGTTCCGGACTGTGTGCGTGCGGCGCATGCGGGGGCGTGCCTTCGTCTGCGCAACCCGCATTCCGTGCGCCCGTACCAGCATGTGCTCGAACCGCTCTTTGCTTACCTTACGATCGCCGCCGCGCAGGCGGAAAACGGCGCTTTGGCGGGCAATTACAACATCGGTCCCGACCGCGGCGACTGCGTGACGACCGAACGGCTCGTGCAGGATTTTGCGGCGAGCTGGGGCGGCGGGTTCCGCTACGAGGCAAACCCCGTGGCGGGCGCGCCGCATGAGGCGGGGCTGCTGCTGCTCGATAATACAAAGCTGAAAAACGTGTTCGGGCTCCGCCCCGTGTGGACCATTGCCGACGCTGTCAAAAAGACGGTCGAATGGTCCAAGGCGTATTACGCGGGGGAGGATATGCTCGCCGTAACGCGCCGCCAGGCGGAAGAGTATTTTGCGGACGGAAAAAATGAGTAGGGTCAAAGAGTTTCTCGTTCGTTTTTTTAAGGACAAACGGGTACGGTTTCTGATCGTCGGCGGGCTGAACACGGTCGTCGGGATCGGCGTCACGTGGATCGTATACGTCTGCTTCGGGGTGTCGATCTTCGCCTCGAAAGAGAGCATGCCCCTGCACGTCATCGTCATCGGCACGCTCACGGGGCAGATCGTCGGTACCGTCCACAGCTATTTTTGGAACAAGTATTTCACCTTCCGCAGCAAAAAAAAGTCTTGGGCGGAGTTTTTCCGCTTTGTGCTCGTGTACGCGGTGCAATACGGCGTGAACTTGGGGCTGACGACGCTTTTGGACAAGCTGATCGCCATCCCGTGGCTCATCACCGTTGTGGTGACGCTCGTGTGCACGCTGCTCAGCTACTTCGGGCACAATTTGTTCAGCTTCCGCAAAAAAACGGAGAAGGCTGCCGCGGAAGACGCGCAAGGCGATCCGTCTGCGCCTTCGGATGAGGAGCAACGGGCAGAGGCGGAAGAGTGCGGCGGACCGCAGGGAGAGAGGGAAGAGGCAGATCATGACGATCGGGCAATGGGTCAAAAGTAAACCGAAGACGGAATGTATTTTGTTTTTTGCCTGCGCTTTGCTCACGGTATTGGCTTTGTTGGCGTTTTTTCTGTCTTTGTTGATCTATGGGACACAGCGCGTCGATCCTCATGCCGTTTTGCCGCAGTTTGCTACGGATTTCGGCGACTTTTTCGATGTTTTGAACTTCGTCAAGGACCGCGACCCGTATTCGGACGCGCCCCTGTACGGAGATATCGCGAATTACCCGCCGCTGGGGTATGCGATCTTTTATCTGTTTTCTCTGATCCCCGGGCTTGCGGGGCAGGAGATGAATGCACGCAGCCCGCTCGGGCTCGTGGCGATGCTGCTGTATTTGCTGTTGTTCACGGTGCCCGTGGGCGTCACGCTGTACAGGCGGCTAAATAAATTCGGCAGGTTCACGCGCGTTCTGTTTTTGTGCGCGCTGTTCACGTCGTATCCGTTCTATTTTTGCGTCATGCGCATGAACATGAATTTGATGAGCGCCTTTTTCGCCTTCTATTTCATCGTATGGTACAAAGAGGAAAACAAGGCGAAGCGGTACCTCTCCCTCGTCTGTCTGGCGGTGGCGGGGCTGACGAAGATCTATCCGCTCTTTCTCGGCGTCCTGCTTTTGCGCGATCGGCGCTGGAAGGATGTGCTGCTCACGGCGGGGCTTGGTATCCTGCTCTTTTTCCTGCCCTTCCTGCTGTTTAAAGGCGGGTTTTCGGATATCGGCAGGATGCTCTCGTACATGACGGAGTTTTCGGCGGAGACGGGCGGGTTCAACAGGAACGATATGGCGTTTGCCAAGATGCTGCGTGCGGTGCTGCTCGTCTTCGGGGTGGAAGCCGGGGGCACGCTGTCGGCAGGGATCGGGGCGATGAAGTTTTTGCTGTTCTTCGTCTCCTGTGCGGCGCTCTTTTTTACGAAAAACAATTTTAAATTCACGCTGTTGGCGACGGTCGCCTTCCTCAATTTGCCCGACCTCAGTTACACCTATTCGCTGATCTTTTTGATCGTGCCGCTGTATGTGTTTTTGACGGAGGAGTGGCAGGGGAAGGAACCGACCGGCGAGAGCTTTTTGTTCTTTGCGGCGGGGATCGTCGTCCTTTCCTATTTTGCGCTGGTGAGCGTGTTGGAGGTGTTGCTTCTTTTTGTGAGTGCGGTACTTTTGGCAAAAGGGTGGGCGCGCAAGCGCGTCGCGCTCCCCGTTCTTTGCGTCAGCTTGTTCTGCGGCTTGGTCATCGTGTACGACCTGATCGCGCAGCTCGCGGTCGGAGGGGCATATACGTCGGATTATTCGCACCAGCTTTCCCTTTCGTGTTTACCGCTTAGTTTGCAGCTTTCGCTCATAACGGAAGCGGCAGGGGAGGCAATAGCGCGCATCCGTTTTAAGCGGGGAAGGGAAAAACAGGAGGAAAACCATGCAGACGAAGGAACTGGCGGCAAGGATCCGTCTGAACGCCCTGAAAATGACGGGGCGGTCGGGTGCGTCGCACATTGCGAGCATCCTGTCTTTGGCGGATATCGTCGCCGTGCTATACAACGATGTGCTTCGGTATGATGTAAAAACGTTTGAAGAGGGGCGGCACGATCGCTTTGTCCTGAGCAAGGGGCATGCGGGCGTGGCGGTCTATTGCGCCCTCGCGCTGAAAGGGTTTTTCCCCGAAGCGGATCTGGAACACTATTACGAGAACGGCAGCTTGCTTTCGGGGCACGTCTCTTCGGCGGTGCCGGGGGTCGAGTTTTCCACCGGTTCGCTCGGGCACGGCGCGGGCGTGGCGGCAGGGCTGGCGCTCGCGCAGAAGCTGGATAAGAGCCCCTTCCGCACTTATGTGCTCGTCGGAGACGGCGAGTGCGATGAAGGCAGCGTGTGGGAGGCGGTGATGTTTGCCGCCGCGCAAAAGCTGGACAATCTGACGATCGTCGTGGACAGGAACGGCATGCAGGCGCTGGGGAACACGGCGGAGATCATCCGTACGGACGACCTGTGCGAGCGGTTCGCCGCCTTCGGGCTGGACGCCGTTTCGGTGGACGGGCACGACTACGCCGCGCTCAAAGCGGCGCTGCTGCGCAAGCCCGCCGCGGGCAAGCCCGCCGCCGTCGTGGCGAACACCGTCAAGGGGAAGGGCGTCTCCTTCATGGAAAACGAACTTCTTTGGCATTACCGCGACCCGCGCGGCGAGTTTTTGGAGCGCGCGCTCCAAGAGGTGGAGCAGCAGCTATGAGGAACACGTTTGTGGAAAAGCTCCTCGAAGAGGGGGAGCGCAACAAAAATTTTGTTCTTTTGACGGGCGATCTGGGCTTCGGGGTGTTCGAGCCGTTTGCGGCGCGCTTCCCGGATCGTTTTTATAACGTCGGCATCGCCGAGCAGAACATGGCGTCCGTGGCGGCGGGGCTGGCGCTCGCCGGCAAGCGCGTACTGCTGTATTCGATCGCGAACTTTCCCACGCTGCGCTGCTTCGAGCAGATCCGCAACGATATCGCCTACCACAAGCTGGACGTCAAGATCGTCGCCATCGGCGCGGGTGTGGAGTACGGTTCGCTGGGGGCGAGCCATCACGGCACGGAGGAGATGGGCGCGATGCGCCTTCTGCCGAACATGCGCGTGTATTCGCCGCATGACAAGGCGGCGTGCCGCCTGTGCATGGACGAGATGTTCGCAACGCCGGGCCCCGCCTACATGCGTCTCAACAAGAGCGGAACGGACGGCGTTTTTGACGGCTGCGCGGGGCTGGGGCTCACCTGCCTGCGGGAAGGGGAAGACGTCGCCGTTATCGGCACGGGTCCCATCCTTGCGGAGGCGCTCGCGGGCGTGGAGGCGAGCGGCAAAAACGCCGCCGTCTATTCGCTCTGCCGCATCAAACCCTTTGACGCGGAGGGGCTGCGCGTTCTCTTGGCGCGCTTTCAAAAGATCGTGACCCTTGAAGAGCATTCCGTCATCGGCGGGCTGGGCAGCGCCCTTTCGGACGCGGTCTGCGAGCTCGGGGTTTGTGTACGGATCAAAAAACTTGCCATTCAGGATGTATTCACCAAAGAAGTGGGCAAGCAGGCGTACCTGCGCGAAAGGTACGGGATCGGCGCGGCGGATGTTGCCGCCGCCGTAAAGGAGCTGTATGCGTAAGACCGCCGTCGTGACCGGGGCGACCAGCCTGATCGGGGCAAACCTTCTGCCTCTTTTATGCGAGGCAGGCTATACCGTCTATGCCGCCGTTCGCCGCGGTTCGCAAAAGCCGCTGCCGCAGGATGCGAAGATCGTGCGCGTGGAGTGCGATCTTTCCGAAACGGATTCGCTTGCGGAACGCATCGGGCGGGCGGACGTGTTTTTCCATCTGGCATGGAACGGCACGCGCGGCGCGGACCGCGGCGACGAAGCGCTGCAGCAGGCAAATTACGAGGCGTCGCTTGCGGCGCTGGAAGCGGCGAAAAAGCTTGGCTGCGCCTGTTTCGTGGGCGCGGGCTCGCAGGCGGAGTACGGCGTCTGTTCCGAAGAGATCACGGAAGAGATCGTACCCGCGCCGAACACGGCGTACGGCAGGGCAAAACTTGCGTTTACGCGCGATGGCGGTGCGCGGGCGCAGGCGGCGGGCATGCGTTTTGTCATGCCGCGCTTCTTTTCGCTGTACGGCAAAGGGGATTACCCGAACACCATCTTGCAGTCTTTGGTGACGAAGCTGCTGCGCGGGGAGGATTGCCCGCTCACCGCCTGCACGCAGTTTTGGAATTTTATGTACATTGCCGACGCCGTGCGCGCCATGCTGTACCTCGCCGAGGGCGGCTTTTCGGGCGTGTACAACTTCGCCACGGAGGATACGCGCCCGCTGCGTTCCTTTGTTGAGGAAGTCAGGGCGGCGATCGGCGGGCAGGGGAAGCTGCTGTTCGGTGCGCTCGCGTACCCGGCTTCCGGCGCGGTGTCCATGCGCCCGCGCATCGATAAACTTTTGGCGACGGGCTTTTGCCCCGCCTGGCCCTTTGCCCGCGGCATCGCCGCGGTCATCGCTTACGAACAACAGCGGGAGGAGAAACCATGAAAAAGATCAGCGTGCTCATTCCTACCTATAACGAACAGGACAACGTGGTGCCGCTCAGCGAGGCGCTCCTCGCCGAATTTGCCAAAAGCCTTCCTTCTTACGATTACGAGATCGTCTTTATCGACAACGACTCGCAGGATCGCACCCGCCCTTTGCTCGAAGAGCTGTGCGCGGGGAACAAAAAGATCAAGGCGATCTTCAACGCGCGCAACTTCGGGCAGTTCAATTCGCCTTTTTACGGCATGTACCAGACGACGGGCGATTGCGTGATCCTGCTCAACGCCGACTTTCAGGACCCGATCGATATGCTGCCCGTGCTGGTCGGCGAATGGGAGGCGGGGCACAAGGTCGTGTGCGCCGTCAAAAAGCAGAGCAAAGAGAACAAATTCATTCGCTTTTTGCGGACCGTGTATTATAAATTGGTCAAAAAGCTCTCTTCCGTGCGGCAGATCGAGCACTTTACGGGCTTCGGGCTGTATGACCGCGCGTTTGTAGACGTGCTCGCGAAGCTGGACGATCCCGCGCCGTTTTTGCGCGGCATCGTGGCGGAGCTCGGGTTCAAGGTCGTGGAGGTGCCGTATGAGCAGCAGCGCCGCCGCGCGGGGAAAACGAGCAACAATTTTTCCACGCTTTACGACGCGGCAATGCTCTCGTTCACCACGTATACGAAGACGCCCATCCGCTGCTTTACGTTCATCGGGCTCATCCTGGCGGCGCTCTCCTTTGTCGGGGCGGTCGTGTTCGGTATCCTCTTCGGCGTGGGGCATGCGAATTTTTTGCCGGGAGTCATCGTGTGCGTGCTCGCGTTCCTGTTTTCGGGGCTGTATATCGGGCTGGGCATTTTGGGTGAATACGTGCTCACGCTGCGGGCAAAGGTCTCGCACCGCCCGCTCGTCGTGGAGGAGAGGCGCATCAATTTCGATCCGCCCGAAAAGGAATAGAAAGCGCGAAGCTTATAGGAAAAATACGCCCGCGGAGGGGAAAGCCTCCGCGGGCGTATTGTCATGCATCGTCGTTTTTTGTGTCCTGCGGCATTGCCTGAACGGCGGCGATGATCCGGGAAATGTCCGCCTCTTCGCCGTCTTCGTCTTGCAGCTTGCCGGGGAGGAATACCTTTTTGCCGATCCCGTCCGGGAATTTCCGCGCCACGATCTCCGCGCCGATGTTCGCGGCAAGCGCAATAAGCACCGTCGCCGCCGAGATCCCCGATATCACCCACGGCAGCGGCTCTTGCAGGCGTGCTGCCGTGATGAAAAAGATGACGGTCAGCGCCGTCGCCGCAAGCTGGAGGGTCAGTTTGCCGATCATGATCAGCCGCCTGGCGCGCGGGCGCGGTTTGCCGCGCAGGTTGACGCGGTAGCTGATGACCGTGACCGTCGCTGTAAGGGCGAGCGTCGCCCCGACGAGCGCGAGCAGCGCCGTGCCGAGCGGGGTGGCGAAGGCGAGGTAATAGTACAGCGCGTACGCCGTGTACGCCGCATAGCCGATGAGCACGGCGCAGCTGAGCGCGAATTTCAGTTTTCCGATCCTTCTCTTCATGTCCGGCGCGACCTCGGCGGCGTTCTTTTGCGCCGCGCCTTTACTATACACGCATTGCGCGCGTTTTGCAACAGATTTCGCGCGGTGCGCATTTTTCTTTTTTTACGGGCGTTAAAATTGATTTACAAGCCGCCTCGCCGCGTGATATAATGCATTCATTACGAATTTTGTCGGTAGGAGCAGTAACGGCAATGGCATCGATCACGATAGATGAAAAGCTGTGCAAAGGCTGCGGGCTGTGCGCGAACGCCTGCCCGAAAAAGGTCATTTCTTTGAGCGAGCACAAAATGAACGCGAACGGATACCTGGTCGCGGAGGCGGTGAACCCGCAAAACTGCATCGGCTGCGCCTTTTGCGCGATCATGTGCCCCGATCTTGCGATCACGGTGGAAAAGTAAAGGACGGAGCGTTTGGCGGTGCGCCGCCGAGCAGTCTGCCGCGCTGGGCGTCGTCCGCCGAGGTTTGCGCGAGAAGTGCGAGAGAGGTCTTATATGAGTAAAATTTTGTTACACGGAACAGAAGCGATCTGCGAAGGCGCGCTGCGCAACGGCTGCCGCGCGTTCTTCGGCTATCCCATCACCCCGCAGAACGAAGTGCCGGAATATATGTCCGTCAAAATGCCGCAGGTCGGCGGTGTGTTCGTACAGGCGGAGTCGGAAGTCGCCGCCATCAATATGGTGTACGGCGCGGGCGGCGCGGGCGTGCGCGCCATGACCAGTTCGTCCAGCCCCGGCGTCAGCCTCAAGCAGGAGGGCATCTCTTACATCGCCTGCGCACGGATCCCCTGCGTCGTCGTCAACGTGATGCGCGCCGGTCCCGGGCTGGGCGGCATCCAACCCGCGCAGGGCGACTATTTTCAGGCGACCAAGGGCGGCGGGCACGGCGACTATCATTTGATCGTGCTGGCGCCTTCCTCCGTGCAGGAAGCGTGCGACTTCACCTACAAGGCGTTCGACCTGTCGGATCGATACCGCGTGCCTGCCATGATCTTGGCGGACGGCATGATCGGGCAGCTGATGGAACCGGTGGAGCTTCCGCCCATGCGCGACCTCAACGATATCCCCAAAAAGGAATGGGCGACGGACGGCAGGTTCGGCGACAAGCGCCGCGTGCTCAATTCGCTTTTGATCGAGCCGGACGTTTTGGAGCCGCACGTGAACGAGCTCGCCGCCACGTACGAAGAGATCAAAAAGAACGAGACCCGCTGCGAGTGCTATAAAACGGAGGACGCCGAGATCGTGCTCACCGCTTACGGCACCGTTGCGCGCATCTGCAAGAGCGCGGCAGACAGGCTGCGCGAGCAGGGGATCAAGGCGGGCTGCATCCGCCCGATCACCGTGTTCCCCTTCCCCGAAGAGGCGTATGCGGCAGTTGCGGCGCAGCCGTCGGTCAAGGTCTTTTTGGATGTGGAACTGTCCTTGGGGCAGATGGTGGAAGACGTGCGCCTCTCCGTTGCCGGCAAAAAGCCCGTGCGCTTTTACGGCAGGACGGGCGGCAACGTGCCGAGCGAGGAGGAGATCGTCGAACAGGCGAAAAAGGTGCTCGCCGGCAGCAAGGAGGGTGTATGAAAGTTTTTGAGAAGACGAAGATGCTCACCGACGTGCACATGCACTATTGCCCGGGCTGCACGCACGGGATCGTGCACCGCATCGTCGCCGAGAGCATCGAGGAGCTCGGGTTAGAGGAAAAGTGCATCGGCATCGCGCCCGTCGGGTGTGCGGTGTTCGCATACAATTATTTCAACTGCGACATGCAGGAAGCGGCGCACGGCCGCGCGCCTGCCGTCGCCACGGGCATCAAGCGCTGCCTTCCCGATCGGACGGTGTTCGTCTACCAAGGGGACGGCGACCTCGCTTCCATCGGCATGGCGGAATCGGTGCATGCCGCCGCCCGCGGGGAAAAGTTCACCGTCATCTTTATCAACAACAGCATTTACGGCATGACGGGCGGGCAGATGGCGCCGACGACGCTCATCGGGCAGAAGGCGACCACCTGTCAAGGCGGGCGCGACCCCGCCGTCAACGGGTACCCCATCCGTATGTGCGAGCTGCTCTCCACGCTGGATGCGCCGTATTACATCGAACGCGTCTCCACGCAGGACGTAAGGCATGTGCTCGCCGCCAAAAAGGCGATCAAAAAGGCGCTCAAATTCCAGTCCGAAGGCAGAGGGTATACGTTCATCGAGGTGCTCGTTTCCTGCCCGACCAACTGGCACATGAAGCCCGTGGATGCGCTGCGGTTCATGGCGGAGGAGTGCACCAAGACCTTCCCGCTCGGGGTGTTCCGCGATAAATCGGCGGAGGAGGGAAACGCACATGCTTAAAATTTTGCTTGCAGGGCAGGGCGGTCAGGGCGTGCTGAGCGCGGGCAGGTTCATTGCCGAATGCGGGCTGCACGAAGGCAAAGAGGTCTCCTACCTCCCCGCATACGGTCCCGAAATGCGCGGCGGTACCGCGAATTGTTCGGTCATCGTCTCCGAAAAACCCATCGCATCCCCCCTTTGCACCGTGCCGGACGTGCTGATCGCGATGAACGCGCCCAGTTTTCATAAATTCGCGCCCCGCGTCGCCAAAGGCGGGCTGATCTTTGTCAACGGGTCGCTCTCCGATTGCTATGTCGAGCGCGACGATGTGCGCGTCTACGATATCCTTGCCAACGACCTCGCCATCGAGGCGGGCGATATCCGTTCCGCCAACATGGTCATGGCGGGCGCCCTGTGCGAGCTGACCAAAGTCGTCAAGGAGCGCAGCTTCATCAACTGTTTGAACGAGCAATACGTCGCCAAACCGCATGTGTGCGAGGTGAACAAGCGTGCGTTTGCCGCAGGCATCGCCGCCGTCGCCGAGCCGAACAAGGAACAGTAAGGGGGAAGGGATGAAGATCGCCGTAACGTATGCCGAAGGGGAGGTCTTTCCGCACTTCGGGCATACCGAGCAATTCAAGATCTATGAGGCAGAGGGCGGCAAAGTCGTTTCGGCTGCCGTGGTGGATACGCAGGGGAGCGGGCACGGCGCGCTGGCTGCCTTTTTGGCGGAGCGCGGCGTGGATACGCTGCTGTGCGGCGGCATCGGCGGCGGCGCAAAGCGTGCGCTTGCCGAGGCGGGCATCGCTCTGTACGGCGGCGTAACGGGAAGTGCCGACGGCGCCGTGGAGGCATTTTTGCAGGGCAGGCTGCAATACGATGCAGACGCCGTGTGCACCCGCCACGAAGGCGAGCATGCCGAGGGGCATTCCTGCGGCGAAGATCCTTGCGGCGGGCAGCACCGCTGCGGCAGAGAATAAGATCGGGCACGCGCCCCGAAGGCGAAAGGGTTCGGGGCGTTTTGGATGGGCGGCGGCGCGGAGATCGGGGAGAAAAGGCGTATTTTGCGGCGATCCGGAAAAGGGCGCATCCGTGCGTGAAACATTTTTGGCGATTTCCGCTTTTGTGCGGAGATATAGTTGATAAATTTTCGTTTTTTTGCTAAAATGAAACGAATAATACCGCCCCTTCGGGGCGGAAACAGCGGGGCTATAAGGTATGCAAAGGACGCAGATCAAACAGATCTATACACAGCTTTCCGCCTTCGGCGGCGCGCGCGTGACGGTCATGGGCTGGGTGCGGGCGCTGCGCGACGGCAAAACGTTCGCTTTCATCGAACTCAACGACGGCAGCAGCTTTAAGAGCGCGCAGGTCGTAATGGAACGCGAAACGCTCGAAAATTACGATGCGATCGCCCGCCAGAACGTCGGGGCGAGCCTTGTCGTCACGGGCACCGTCGTATTGACGCCCGAAAACAGGCAGCCGTTCGAGATCAAGGCGGATAAGATCGCCGTCATGGGCGCGTCGACGCCCGATTATCCGCTGCAAAAAAAGCGGTATTCGCCCGAGTATTTGCGCGAGATCGCGCATCTGCGCCCGCGCACCAACTTATTCCGCGCCGTGTTCCGCGTGCGCAGCGAAGCGGCGTTCGCGATCCACTCCTTTTTCCATTCGCGCGGGTTCGTCTACGTGCATACGCCCATCCTCACGGGCAGCGACTGCGAGGGCGCGGGCGCAATGTTCCAGGTGACCACCCTCGAGCTGGATAAGATCAAGGGGAGCGTCGACTATAAAAAGGACTTTTTCGGCAAAAAGGCGAGTTTGACCGTTTCGGGGCAGCTCGATGCCGAGGCATACGCCATGGCGTTTGCGAACGTGTATACCTTCGGACCCACCTTCCGCGCCGAGCGCTCCAATACCACCCGCCATGCGGCGGAGTTTTGGATGATCGAGCCCGAAATGTCCTTCTGCGATCTGGCGGGGGATATGGACGTGGCGGAAGCGATGGTCAAATCCGTCATCGCGCATGTCACGGCAACGTGCGCGGACGAGCTGGAATTTTTGAACAATTTTGTGGATAAAGAACTGCTTGCGCGCCTCAAAAACGTGGCGGAGAGCGAATTCGTGCGCCTGCCGTATACCGAGGCGATCGAAATTTTGAAAAAGGCGGACGCGAAATTCGAGTTCCCCGTCTATTGGGGGTGCGATCTGCAGAGCGAGCACGAGCGTTACCTCACCGAGCAGGTATACAAAAAGCCCGTGTTCCTCACCGATTACCCGAAGGAGATCAAGGCATTCTACATGCGCTTGAACGACGACGGCAAAACGGTCGCCGCGGCAGATCTGTTGGTGCCCGGCATCGGCGAGCTGATCGGCGGTTCGCAGCGTGAGGAGCGCGAAGACGTGCTGCTCGCGCGCATGAAGGAGATGGACCTTCGCCCCGAGGATTACGGTTGGTACCTCGATCTGCGCCGCTACGGCGGCACGGTGCACGCGGGCTTCGGGCTGGGGTTCGAGCGCATGATCATGTACCTTACGGGCGTTGCCAACATCCGCGACGTACTGCCCTTCCCGCGGACGGTGGGGAATTTGGAGTATTAAAAGGGTTCACGAAAAATTTTTCAAGCTGATGAAAAATTTTTCCGTGAGTTTGAGGGAGCAACCGCCGTTCGTCGTGAAGGCGGTTCGGCGGCGGTTTCTCCCTCGCCGCGGCATGATTTGGGCACACCGTTATCAAAATGCCGCGGCTTCACCCTCTTCCGTGCGCCGCCCACGCGGCGTAAGGGGCAAAAGCTAAAAGCGTGGTTTTTGCTTTTGCAAGGGATTATAGAAATGCGCCGCATTCACTCTTTCCGAATTGAGCCGAACGTTTTCGGTAAATTGCGTGCGCTTGCAAAAAGTGTGATTTTTGCGCGCGCAAGAGATTATAGAAAAGGGGCTCGTAAAAATCTCGGCAGGCTGCTTCCTGCGATTTTTACGATTTGAGGGGAAACCCGAACGGTTTTCTCTTCGCAGCGCGATGATGTAGGGCGCACCGTTATAAAAATCGCGCGGCTTCACTTCTTTCGTGCGCCGCCCGCGCGGCGTAAAGCGTAAAAATTTTTTGATAAGGAGAGTAAGTTCATGGCGGAACAAAAGCGGTTTGTGCGGGTGTACGCGCAGGGGAAAGTAAAAGGGTTCAACATTTGGGTCGATCGCGAAACGGGCGTAAATTACCTGTTCGGGTTTGACGGATACGGCGGCGGGCTTACGCCGCTGCTCGGCGCGGACGGGGCTCCCGTTATAACGCCGAAAGAAGAATTGGAAAAACTTGCCGCAAAATAAAAGCAGACTTCCGCGGCGGGGCGTTTTCGCAAAAAACAGCACAGGGGAGAGAGCTATGACAAAAGTTATTCTGGATGCAATGGGCGGGGACAATGCGCCCGAACAGATCGTAAAGGGCGCGGTCATGGCGCTCGCGCAAAAACCCGATCTTGCGCTCGTATTGACGGGCGATGAGGCGCGCATCAACGCCTGCCTTTCCAAGGAAACGTACGATGCGGCGCGGGTCGAGATCGTGCATTGCAGCGAAGTGATCACCAACGACGACGTACCCACCGCCGCCATCCGGCAAAAAAAGGACTCCTCCCTCGTGGTGGCGCTGAACAGGCTCAAAGAGGATGAAACGGCTTCGGCGTTCGTTTCGGCAGGGTCTACGGGCGCAGTGCTGGCGGGCGCACTGCTGCGCGTCGGGCGCATCCGCGGCGTATCCCGCCCCGCCGTCTGCCCCGCCTTTCCTACGGCGACGGGCGGCAGAGTGTACATTGTGGACGCAGGCGCGAACGCGGAGTGCAAGCCGCTCAACCTCGTGCATTTTGCGCTCATGGGCACGGCGTATGCCCGTTCTTCGGGCATCCCTTCCCCGCGCGTCGGGCTGGTCTCCAACGGGACCGAGGAGCACAAGGGCGATCCGCTCCATCAGGAGGCGTTTGCGCTTTTAAAGCAGACGCAAGGGATCAATTTTGTCGGGAACGTAGAGGGGCGCGATATCATGAGCGGCGAGATCGACGTTGCCGTCTGCGACGGGTTTTCGGGCAACGTGGCGATCAAGGCGTCCGAAGGCTGCGCGCTCGCCATGCTCAAGATCATCAAACAGAATATCTCCGCTTCCTTTTGGGCGAAGCTCGGCTACGCGCTGTTCATGCGCGGGGCGTTCAAAAAGATCAAAAAGGTCATGGATTACAGCCAATACGGCGGCGCGGTGCTCGTCGGGATCAACAAGGTGATCGTCAAATCGCACGGGGCGAGCAAAGCGTCGTCCATCTGCGCCTCGCTTTTACAGGCGGCTGCCGCGGCGGAGAGCGGGCTGGTCCCCTCCATCGCGCAGATGGTGGAGGCGGCGCTGCCGCAGGCGGAAGATGCTTAAAGATACC
>CALWBR010000066.1 GCA_944376145.1 uncultured Clostridia bacterium
GGCTGCGTTCGATGAGCGTTTTGTTTTCGTACAGCGAATAGGCATATTCCTGCTCGTTTTCGCCGCGCTCTTGCTCGACTTCCTGTTCGACGAGCAGGTAGGCGTTTGCGCCGAGCGTGACGGTCAGTTCGTGCTCGCTCTCCGTTTCATCGCCCTCGGAAGAGTTTTCGGAAACGCCGCGCATCGCATAGTCCGCGCCGTCGATGCGCAGGATCCCGTCGATGCGGCTCGTCGTCTCCCGCTCTTCTTCGCCGTCGTCCCATTCGGTTTCTTCGTGGATGACCGTCTCGTTGTAGTACATCACGTATTCGATGGTGTTCCCGGGCAGGTCGCGGTAGGTCACGCGCATCATCTTTTCGTAGTCGGGCAGGTCGGAAGCGCTTTCCGTAAAGCCGAATCCGCCGTCCGAAAGAAGGCTCTCCACCAGCATCATGTACCCGTTCAGCTCGTTCACGGTCTGCTCGTCCGTCACGGCTGCCGTTTGACCGTCGCGGAAGGTCGTCATGCCTTTTTTAGCGGCGACGCCTGCCGCCTGTCCGCCGTTCATGGCGGAGATCACCGTCGCAGCCGAAGCCGCGCTGAACCCGTATACCTGATCCGTGCCCGAAAGTTCGTCGAACCGCCCCGCGGAAGAGCTTGTTTTGCCGCAGCCGACGGCGGTGATGACCGCCAGCGCCAGGATCAATGCCGCCAAGATACCGACCAAAAGTTTTTTCATGAGAATGTTCCTCCTTTTGTTTTGGGTCTTACACTTATACAACAGGCGGGGGAGGAAAATTGTTGGCGGTCCGAAAAAATTTTTACAAAAAAATTTTTCGTGCGGTGGCAGGGGAGCGGGCAAGCCTGTCCGTGCAGCGAAGGCGTGGCGGAGCGACGCGGCAAAAAAGGCGGGCGCGGAATGGTCTCCGCGCCCGCCTTTTACGGCTCGGGTGCCTGCTTAATCGTCTTCGCGTTCGTCGGTGAATTCGTAGCGGTACGTGCCGTTTTCGATATAGATAAAAAACTGTGCGCGGCTCCCGTTGAAGTCGGCTTCCACTTCCAGCACGATGCTGCCGCCGCGCTCCCTGCGGGTGAACTCCAGGGTGTCTTCCTGCCCGTCTTTGACGATGGAGAGGTGCACTTCCTCTTCGCCGTCCTCCTGTTCGTAATCGATGGTCGTGCTCTCGGTGCGTCTGCCGTTTTCGTAAACGAGCAGGCGGTGTTTGCGTTCCGTCTCCGTTTCGCCCTCTTCGCTTTCCTGCTCTTCTTCCTGCTCGATGCGGATATACGAATTTGTCTGCGCGTCGGTCACGGCTTCGAACCAAAGCTCGCTTTCGCTCTCGCTCTCGTCGCCGTCCGTCTCCTCTTCGGCGAGCCTGCCGCCGCGTACGGGATAGGCGCCGCTGCCGGTCACGAGCATGCCCGTGATGTCGTAGGCGCGCTCCGTTTCGTCTTCCTCCTGTTCTTCGGAGGCGAGCGCCTCGCTGTAATACATCGTATACGTCACGGCATTGCCGGAGAGGTCGTGGCTGGTGATCGTCATGGCGTAGTCGTATGCGGCGTACTCATCGGGCACGGCGATCGCCTCATGCGTGATGGCGTTTTCGGCGAGCAGGTTTTCGACGAGCCGCAAATATTCGTCCGTCGTGCGGCGGATCGTCTCTTCGTCGAGGCGAAAAGCGCCTTCGCCGAACCGTGTGCGGCTGCTTTTCGCGCTCGCGGCGGCGCCGGTATGCGAGGAGAGCAGCGCCCCGGCGGACGCGGCGCTGTAAGCGTAAAAGTCGCCCGCGGCGGAGAGGGTGGGGGGCGGCGTCGGACCGACGGACGTTCCACCATGCAGCAGGACGGGCAGCAGGATGCACAGCGTCAGTACGAGCGCCAGAAGCGCCGCTGCAAGGGAGAGGATCCCTTTTTTCTGCAGTGCGTGCGTGCCGCCGTGGGCGTAAGCCGCCTCGCGCTCCGGTTCGGGCGCGAGCCCCAGCTCGCTGCGCACCCGTTCCTTTACCGTATCGTCGGGCAGCACGGCGTTTGCCTGTTCTTTCAACAGTTTTTTTATGTCTTTCATGCCTGCCCCTCCTTTTCCAAAATGTTCCGCAGTTTTTTGAGCGCTTCGTTGTTCTTCCAAGTCACCGTGCCGATGGGTATGCCCAGCATTTGCGCCGCTTCGCGCCGCTTGTAGCCCGCTACCTGGCACAGCATCAGGATCTCGTATTCATCCTCGGCGAGCACTTTGGCGGCAAGGTCGAACAGGTACGGCAGCTCCTGTTCGTGTGCGCCGTATTTCCACGGCTGCTCGGTAAAGTCCGTTGCCACTTCGCGCCCGGCGCGCTGCAGGTGGTTGAGAGCAAGATTTTTGCCGATGCGCACCAGCCAGCCGATAAAGTTCGTGCCCGCCGCATAGCTTTCCAACGCGCGCAGCGCGCGCACATACGTCTCTTGCAGCACGTCTTCCGCATCCGCCTTGTTCTTTACGATGTATAAGATCGCAAAGTAGACGGGGCGGTTCGTATGCTCGTATATGTAATCGAAGGCGCGTTTATCGCCCGCAGCCAATGCCGCTATTTTTCGTTCCAGTTTATCCCGTTCCATACCGCTCCGCACTTATATAACCGTCGGCGCCCCGCATTTTGTTGGCGATCCGCAAAAATTCTTCAAAAAAAAGTATACCCTTTCCGTGCGGGTTTGTCAACTTTTAAAGGAAAAGAGGATGCCGCCTATTCTCGCGGGAAAAGCCGCCTTCATTATGTTCAAACGTTTGCGGTTTATGCCGGTCTTCTTTGTCGGAATTGTTTCGCGGCTCTGCTTTTTCACGGCTTCGGAGGGATCCGTTTTTTTCGCAACGATTGTACGGGATGGTATGCTCCACTGCAAAAAGCAGCGCGGCGCGCCCTTTCGGCGCGCCGCGCTGCCTGTGCCCTGCCCGTATGCGGCGGGGCAGGGGAGAATACGCCCGCGGAGCGAGCACGCGCCGCGGGCAAGGATCTATCGATGGATTATTCAGTTGTCGGGGACCTCACACGGCCTTTGTTTCCTTATCGAACCATAATCGGCGCAAATGTCGAGCAGCCTGCAGCGCCGCCGCATTCGCCGTCAGCGGAAACGACCTATTTTCCGATCCCTCTTGTCAATGTGTACATTGGAGTACCCTCCTGTTAAGCAAGCTTCCGCAAATCGGACTTGAACATAACAGTACCTCGCTTGCCCGCTCGTTCCGCGCGCCCGTTGCTCCGCTGCGAATTTCGGAACCTGTATAAATTCGGGCAACGCCCCCCGCGTGAAGCCTCTTCACCACTCCGTCCCCTTGCGAAGATCTTCCCTGTGCACAGTTCCGGAGGAAACCTACGCAAACATTTGGGGGAGGGCGCCTGCGGCCCTTCGGGCTTTGTTGTACCGGAAGGGATCGCCTTTGGCGGATTTCCCTTCTTTGGCTTTATTATACCATACTTTTCGGCGTTGTCAAGCCCCTTTTTGAAAATTTTTAAAAATTTTTGATATTTGTTATCAATGAAGGGTGCTGAAGCGGATGTCGAACACGGGCAGCATATCGCGCAGCAGCGTCTCTTTATGGGCGTCGTATTCTTTGGGGAACCCGCGCCGCAGTGCCTGTTCGAGCCCGAACAGGTCGCAGCCGCTTTCCGCCGTTTTGGCAAGGACGGCGCGCAGCTTGTTCGCAAACGTTTCTTCGGCGGCGCGCAGCACCTCTTCGGGCACGATCGCTTTTTTGGCGATCTCCTCCAATGCCGCCCTGCCGTTTTCGTCGGCGATCTGTGCGTTGGCGCGGATGCGGAAGGTGCAAACGGGCACGCCCTCTTGCAGCGCGAGCGAGCGCTTTTTGCCCGTGATCTTCATTTTCAGCCCGTATACGGTGGTTTCTCCGTTCTGTTTTGTCTCCACTTGCCCGAAGGCAAGGTCGGTGGAAGCCTCCGCCAAGTTGAACGCGAGCGTCTCGGCGGCGTCGAGCACGGCGGCGCGCTTTCCTTCGTAAAAGAGCATCGTGCGCGAGGCGTCGAATACGTCTTCGCCCTGTGCTCCGCCCGTGCCTTTCCCTTCTTCTTTGCCGCCGCCCGCCGCCTGCCCGTTCTCGTTTTCCGCCTCTTTTTTCAAGGAGAGGTAGGGCAGATATCCGCTCTTTGCCGGGGAGTAGTACCCCTTCGCAAAGGTCCGCAGGTCGGTCACGCACACCAGCCCTGTCTTCTGCGCTTCGGAGGAGAGCACTTTGGCGATCGCCGTGGCGGTCAGTTCCCCGATGGGCGACGCGGCGGCGAGCGCTTCCTGCGCGCGCCCTTCGCATACGGCGACCAGGCAGCTGTCTTCCACGAATTCGCTGCGCAAAAAGTACCCGAGCACGCGGAATACGTCCTCTTCCGCCACGCCGTCTCCCAAAAGGATGAGGCGGCAGTGCACCAGCGTGGGGTACCAACCCGTCTTGCGGTTGACTTCCGCAATGCCCGCGCCCACCGTTTCCGCGGCGGGGATGCTGACGTTGCTCGCCTTTGCGGCGGAGGCGTCCGGCACGGCGATCTGCGCCGTCACGCTCCATTTGTCCGGCTCTTCTTCCGAAACGTCGATGCCGATCGCCGCGACGACGGCGGTCTTTTGGATATCGATCAGCCCGAAATCGTTGGAAAAGAACAGCAGCGTCAAAGCGCCCGCCGCCAGCAAAAAGATCCATGTCCACACTTTATTCATGCGGCACCTCCTTTTTGCGCGGCGTTTTGCGCAGCAGCAGGGCGAGCGCGGGCAGCAGATAGCAAAAGGCAAAGACGATCGGCGCGGCATAGATCATGTAGAACGTCTGCACCGCGTTGAAGGAGTAATGGAAGACGATCGTCAGCGCGAGCATCGCCGCGTTGAGCGCGGCGGCGGGCAGGACGGGCTGCAAGTTCGGGAACACCGTCCGCACGCAGTGCATGCAAAGCTGCAGCGGAGTGCACAGGCAAAACACGGCGAGCAGGGTCATGGCGAACACGAAAAACAGATCGACGCGCCCGAGCGTCGTGAACACGGTCGTGTACTTTGCGATGTGTGCGAGTGGGTATTGCGTGAGTACGGAGAGGTCTTCGAAGATGCCGTAAAACACGGCGAGGAACAAGAGCACCGCGCCCGCGCCCGCCGCGAACGAGAGGAGCGTTTTCCATGTTCCGCCCTTTTCGTAGCGGAAGTGCCCGAGCAGCAGGAGGGGATACAGGCATTCCGTGAACCAGGGCAGCCCGAACAGGCTGCCGTTGAAGATGCCCCGCCCGCCCGCCGCGCCGACGGGCAGCAGCGCGCCGAAGTCCGCCTGCGGAAGGGCGAGCAAAAGCAGCACCGTAAAGGCGAGGCAGAACAGGGGGAGCGCTACGTCGGCGATCCTGCCGATCGTCTTCAGCCCCTTGACGCAGGCGAAACAGCTCACGGCGAAAAAGGGCGCAAAGGAGAGCAGCGAAGGCACGTTCTCGTACAGGACCTGCGTGACGAAGGTTTTGTGTTCCAGCACGGGCAGCAGCGCGGAAAAAAACAAAAAAGCCGCCAGAAGCAGGTATACCGCCTTTGCCGCCGTTTTCCCGAAGGTGTTGGAAAGCAGTTCGAACAAGGTGCATTGCGTGCGCCGCGCCAGCAGCAGCACGAGGGCGATGACGCCGCCCTCGAGCAGAAAGTTCACCGCCGCGGCGAGCAGCAGGTCGTTTTTCGCATAATAGGAGAGCGTGGAAGGGTAAATGATCAGTTTGGAAACGGGCAGCACCGCCGCAAACAAAAAGCAGATCTGCCGCAGTTTGAGTTTATCCATGTGCGTCTTCCTCCCGGTTGCGGATCTTCAGCCGCGTCTTGTTTTTGCCGCGCAGCACGGCGGGGCGGCTGCGCAGGGCGTAGATATCCGCTTTGAGCAGGCTGTCCTTCCAATCGCGGCGGATGAGCGGGGAAAAGGGCGCCAAAAGCGGCGCGCCGTACCCGTCGGAGGAGAGCAGGTAATACAGGATGAGCGCCGTCAGCAGCAGGATGCCGTAGGTGCCGATGCTGCCCGCCGCCACGACGTATGCCAGCCGCACGACGGAGAGGGTGCCCGTCAGGTCGGGCACCGTGTACGCCGCGATCCCGCTCAGTGCCACGATGATGATGGCGGGCGAGGAGACGAGCCCTGCCTTGACCGCGGTGTCGCCGAGGACCAGCGCGCCGATCACCGAGAGGGCGAGCGCCACGTATTTGGGCATACGTATGCTCGCTTCGATCAGGATCTCCAGCACCGCCAGCAGGAAGAACAGCTCCAAACTCGGGGAGAGAGGGATGCCTTGGATGCCGCCGGATATGGTCATGAGGAGGGCGAAGGGCAAAAGCTGCAGTTTGAACAGCTGTGCCGCCACGTAAAAGGCGGGGAGGAACAGGGCGATCAGCACCGCCGCCAGCCGCAAAAGGCGGCTGAGCGTCGCGCGGTAGGGGGAGACGAAGTAGTCCTGCGCGCTCTGAAAGTCCTCCGCCAGCATGTACGGCAGGGTCAGTGCGATGGGCGACCCGTCCACGAGCACGCCCACCCGTCCTTCGAGCAGCTTGGCGCAGAAGATGTCCGGTTTTTCCGTCGTGCCGACCTGTTTGAACAGGGAGTACGGCTTTTTGGCAAGGAACTGCGCAATGTACGAAGAATCCGGCACGCCGTCGATCTGCACCGCCCCGATGCGCGCCTTTACTTCGCGCACGATCTTCTCGCGCGTGATGCCGGCAAGATAGACGACGCTCACGTTTGTTTTGCTGTATTTTCCCACTTCAACGGTATCCAGCCGCAGGGCGGGCGTTTTCAGGCGCCGCCGTACCAGCCCCATGTTCGTCTTTATGTCTTCGATGAACCCTTCGCGCGGGCCTTTGACGGTGATCGCCGTCTGCGGTTCGGCGACCGCGCGCACGGCGATCTTTTTTGTGCCGAGCACGATCGCGCCCGCGATGCCGTCGATGAGCAGCGCCGGGTTCCCCGCTAAGATCTCCGCGGCGGCGTCTTCCGCACTGTCCGCGTCCCGCAGCTCGGGGAAGTAGAGCAGCTTTTTCGCCTCTTCGCGCGTTTTCGGAGCCGCGGCGAGCGAAAGCGGCTTTGCCGCCAGCGCGCCCAAAAGTTCCTTGTCCGTGATGCCGTCCGCATATACCGCGGCGCAGGCAGCCCCGTCTGCCGTGCGGAACGCATAGCAAAGCACATCCTCCGCCGGGAGGATCGCTTTGATCGCCGCAACGTTTTGCCGCAGCGCCGTGCCGAATGTTTTTTCTGCCTGTTTCACGCCCAAAAGCATACGCATTTTTCAGGTTTCTATACCGTCGGCAGCCGCGGGGATGGCGCGGGCAAAAAAACGGCAGCCATACTTTCCTTTGCGGCGGCGGCATGGTATACTGGAAGTGCGGCGGGAAAAGCTCGGAGGAATGTTATGGATCTTGTCGGGTTTGTCTCTTTCCTGCGGCAGTTCAAGGCGGACGTGCTGCTCTTCGGCTTGGCGGCTTGGGCTTTGGCGCTGCTTTTGCGGCGCACGCTCCTGAAAAATGCGGGCGAAAAACTGCTTGCGCTGCTGCCCTTCGTGCTCGGCACGGTGCTGTATGTCGCGTACAGGCTCATTTTGCTCGGTGTGTGCGATGCGGCGGCGGAGAGCGCCGTCGCCGAGGGGCTCACCTGCGGCGCGCTGGCAACGGCGTTGCAGGCGGTGTTTGCGCGTTTTACCGAAAAAAAGCAGAAGGCGGGCGTTCGGGCGGCGTGTGTGCAGAGCCTGCTTGCGGGGCATGCCGCGCTTACCGCGGAGGAGGCGGAGGCGCTTGCCGACGCGGTCGAAACGGACGAGGCGGCGGCAAAAGCATTGCTGCAAACGTACGTGGGCGACGCGGCGGAAACGTATTACCGGCTGCTGCGCGAAGCGCTCTCCCTGCTCGGGTGAGGCGTGTGCGCTTGCCGCTGCCGTAAAAGGAGGACCGCAAAACAAAGGCGGGCGGGCGCAAACGCGCCCGCCCGTTTTGGCTTTTTCGGGGAAGGAGATCAAGCCCGCTCGATCAGGCGGATGCAGACGATCGTCATGTCGTCGGCGGCTGTGCCCGTGCGCCCGAGCGCGCAGGCAAGCAGCGCTTCCGCCAGCGCCTGCGGGTTGGAGGAAGGCAGCGTGCTCAATGCCGCGGCGACGTCCGCGCCGGAACCGAACGCCGCGCTCACCCCGTCGCTCATGAATAGCAGCGTATCGCCGCCGCGCAGGGTGCGCGTCAGGGTCGTGGGGTGCACGCTCTCCAAAATGCCCAGCGGCAAGCTCTCGCTCTCCAAAACCTCCACCTGTTCGCCCGAAAGCAGGAAGGAGAGGGGCGACCCGATCTTTACGATGTCCGCTCTGCCCGAGTCCAGGTCGATCGTCGCCGCGTCCACGCAGGCGAAGGTCTCGTCCCGCTCGGCGGCGAGCAGTCCGTTCACCGCGGCGAGCGCGGCGTCGCCGGGCATGCCCGCCTTGCAAAAACTTTCGATGAGGCTGAGCGCGCTGTCCGAGATCCGCCGCGCCTCTTCCCCGCTGCCCATCCCGTCCGAAAGCGCGCACAAAAAGGTGCGTTCGTCGATCCGGATGAGCGAATAGGTATCCCCGCAGGCGCTTTCGCCCTCTTTGGCGGTGCTCGCCACGCCGAACGCGGCGTCGAACGCGGGGCGGCGGCGCAGCAGGTACGCGCAGCGGTCCGCGGTGAGCGGCTGTTTGGATGCGACCAGCAGCGGCATGTGCAAAGCCTCCCCGACCGTTGCCGCCAGCTTTTCCGCGTTGGCGCTGCCGCTGAGCACGAGAAAGATCTCCCGCTCTTCCCCGTGCACGAGCGCTTCTTCGCACAAAAACCCCGCCCGCCGCAGCGCGGCGGAAACGGCGGCTTCCTCTTCGGCGTGCAAGCCCACGGGCGCGCTCAGCTCCAAGGCGAGCTCCTTCAAAAGTTCGCTCACGCCGTGCGCCTGCTGCGCCAGCAGTATCCGCCCGCGCACCGCGCTCTCCTCTTCCGCGGCATGCCGCCTGTATTCGGCGAGCAGCCTGTTCAGGCTGAACAGCAGGGCGGAGGGGTCTGCGCAATGCGCCGTGACGGCGGCGGGCAGGTCGATGAGGTTCGCCTTGCCTTTGGCGAGCCCGACGGCGACCAGCTTTTCCAAACCGTCCCCGATGTCGGCGTCGCAGTCGGGCTGTTTTTCGCAGCCGGAGCAGGCGTCTTCGCGCATCGCGCGCAGCAAAAAGGCGTGCACGCCGCTCTCCTGCCCCCGCTCCTGCGTGAACACGAGCTCGATCTCGCGGAAGGCGGCGGCGATCTCGAACAGCCGATCTCCGACCTGCCGCCGGCTGCGGTTGATGCTCGCCCGCGTGAGCGGTTTTTCCGTGTACAGGTGCGCGCGTTTGCCGAGCGCGCGCAGCCATTTTTCGGGAAGGAGCACAAACAGCAGGCAGGGGATGAGCGGCGCGAGCAGCGCCAAGTAAAAGTCCGCATGCGTAAAGGTCTGCGCCGCCGTCTCCGTCCCGTAAAATTCGGTGAAGTAGTGCACGGCAGCCGCGGCGGCAAACACGCCCGCCGCCGCGGGCAGCTTGCCGCCGCGCAAAAGCGCCGCCGCAACGGCGGCGTACAGGACGTAATACGCCACGGTATCCGGGGTGAGCGCGCCCTGCAGGCTGCTTTGCACGATCACGGGCGGGATCGCCGCCGCAAAGGCGCAGAACACGCCGTTCCCCTTGCCGAGCACGGCGGCGGAGAGCAGGATGAACGCGATCGCCGCCGCCTCGTATACCTGCCAGCCGAGGCAGTTGCACAGCCCGATGCCGACCGCCGCCCCCGCCGCGCCGCAAAAGACGGGTTCCTCCGGGGACAGGGCGCACCTGCCCGCGCGGAACAGCAGGCACCGCAGCGCCCCCGCAAACAGGAAGCACAGCACGAATACGGCAGCCGCCACCGCTGCGGCTTTGACGTAATTTGCATAGACGTATATGCCGAAGAACAGTATGTAGGGGATCTGCGCCGCCAAAAACAGCAGCGCGGCTTCCGCGCCGGGGCGCCGCCGCAGCCGTCGGTACGCAAAAAACGCGCCGCCGAGCAGCACGCCCTGTATGGCAAACGTCATCATCGGGTACACGCCCGCCGTCAGGGAGATGCCGCCCGCCAATACATACAGCCCCGCGCTCAGCACGGGGTTCATCCCGCACAGAAGCGCCCCCGCCAACAGCGCCAAAGAAAAGGGCTCGTATCCCTCCATCGTAAAGTTCATCAGGAACATGCCGCAAAACAGCGCCAGGTACGCGAGCGCCGTGCCGTAACTGTATTTTGCGGAAAAATTCTCCGTCTTTGCTGCCATACCGCCCTCGGTTCGTTTTTTTTCATGATAGCACGGATCTTTTCAAAAAATTTGGCGGCGTTTGGGGAAAGGTGGAAAATTTGCAGGGGAACGGCGGTGCTTTCACGGAAAGGGCAGGTTGCCACAAAAAATATCTTGCATTTTTCAAACGGTTGTGCTATAATTCGAATCGGCACACAATCGAATAAGAATTGGCGATCGGGCGTTCCAGTTTTGCGACAGCCTTGCCATCGTTTATTATACGGGGACGGCGGCGGAATGGGAGGCGATCGGGATCGGCGATGGGAACGACGACCTCCTCGACGCAACGCGCTACTATTACAGCGAAACGCAGCCGACGGGCAGCGGCAAATATAATTATTGGCACTATGTAGACGGCGTGCCGACCGCCTGGTAATGCGGCGCCGTGTAAAATAGGAACAAGCCCAAACGGTCTTTTTGGGAAGAGGTTTGGGAAGTTGCGTTGCATTGTTATCTGTAACAAGATCGGGGGGATACAAATGAAGTGTGTCAAATGCGGGATGGAGTTTAACGGCAGCGCCTGCCCGTGGTGCGGGGAAGGTGCGGCTGATCCGCAGCCGCGCGCAAAGTCGGGGAATGCGCTCCTGCTGCAAGGGGGGTGTTTTATCCTGGCGCTGCTCATAGGAGCGTGCGGGTTTGTCCTTGCGTTTGCGGATATCTTTTCGTACACCGTTGCGGGGATCGCCGTCGAATCGCATGCGGCGTTTGAGTTTTTGACGGGGACGTGGGATCTTTCCGGAAATTCGGTGTTCGGCGAGTACAAAGCATATGTTTATAGCATAGGCGTTTTGTACCTTGCTCCGATCGTTTTGCGGATAAAAGTTGTGTACGAAGGCGTTACGGGGTTGGGCGGCTATGACGCAAAGCGGCGGAGCCGTCTCTTCTCCGACGCGCTTTTCGGCACGGTTTTGTCTTTGTTGGCAATGATCTTGTACATTGTGTTCGGCGCTGCCTTTTTCGGGGATATGCCGATCGCGGTCGGCAGCCTCGGCGTGTTGCCCTATGTGTGCTTCGGCGTCGATCTGCTGCTGTGTCTCCTCGCGCTGTGGTTGAAGACGGCTAAAAACGAGGACGAGCAGGCGGCGATCACCTTTTGGGATGCGGCAGGCATCCGCAAACCGCTCACAAAAAAGAGGGTCGCCGTGGAAATCACGGTGAACTGTCTTGTGGCGCTTGCGATCATCCTTGTCTATTTGTTCTATCCCATGTTTACGGACGGCGCGGACGGCTATTCGCTCGTGCAGGCGTATTCCTCCGAACGGATCTGGAAGAGCAAAGAGTCCTTTATCGGTTCGGGCAATGAGGCGGCGATGGCGGCGGGGCGCGGCATGCTGCTCGGCGTCTTTGCCGCGATGGCGCTCTATGTAGGGGCGTGCGCGCTGCTTGCTTTTCTGTACGCAAAGGATCCGAAAAAATGGTACAAGCGGCGGCAGGGGATCATCCTTGCGGACGAGATCGCGCTTGGGGTATTGTTTTTATTGACGCTGTTTGCGTCGCTTCTCTATGTCGATCTTGAAGTATACGATTTGCGGGTCGCTGTGCCTGTTGGTGTTTCGGTCGCGCTCATTATCGGCAATACGCTGTTTTGCAACATTTTTACCGTTGATTTGCAAAAAAAGGAAAAGAAGGAAATGGATCGAAGGCTGCATCGCAGGCTGTTTTAAAAGTCGTGCGTGCATCGTCGTACAGAGCGGTGTTCCGCTTATCAAAAAAAGCGCCGTTCGGCGCTTTTTTTGATGCCCTTATGCGCTTTCCTTGCGAGGGAAGGCTTGTTTTCGTCCTTACTACGCCTTCCCCACGAGGGGGAAGGCGTGGTTGACTTCATGGCGAACGCCCCTC
>CALWBR010000067.1 GCA_944376145.1 uncultured Clostridia bacterium
GAAGTCGTCGCGTCCGTCGAAAGATCGGTCAGCCCTTCGATCTGCGCGCGCGTTCTCCCGATAAAGAAGGCGAGCTCTGCCGTGTACCCCATCGTACTCTGTTTTACGGGCTCGATCTTTGTGACCGTGCCCGACGCCGGGTCGATGTACACCGTAAAGGCAAGTTCCTGCGAATACCCGTCCATGATATACGCCGACCCTGCCGTTTCAAAGCGATACGCCGCGTCCTCCCGCTCGTAGCTCTGCACGTATTGCGGCGTAAACGGCGGAAGCGGGCGCGTCGCCAAAACGGGGACGGCAACGGCAAGCGCCAACGCCATGGCGCATAAAAGAGCGCGCATCGACCACTTCATGACCTGCGGCTTCGGCTTCCCCTTCTTCGTCTGCTGCCCGAAGCGCACGGGAAGCAGGAATTTATCCATGAGCGGCACGGTCAGGTTCAGGATGAGGATCGCCAGCGACGTGCCCTCCGGGTACAGCCCGAAAACGCGGATGAGCATGGTCAAAACACCCAGCCCGACGCCGTACAGGATGCGGTTATACCGCCACTTGGGCGAAGTCGCATAGTCCGTCGCCATGAACACGGCGCCGAACAGCATCCCGCCCGAAAGCAACTGCAGCAGGATCTCTCCCGCGTCGCCGAAGCAGACCAGCGCAATCACCGCCGCCGTGAGCAGATACGATACGGGGATACGCCAATCGATGACGCGCCGCACGGTCAGATACGCGAACCCCGCGAGGATGGCGAGCGCGCACGTTTCGCCGATGCTGCCGCCCGTATACCCGAACAAAAGCTGCAGCACCCAGCCCCAATACCCGCGCACGCCCAAAAAGCTCGGCGCCAGCGCCGCCGTGCCGCCGCCGAGATAGGTGGCGGACGTGGTGACGTCAACGGCGAGCATGTTCCCGGGCAGGTCCGCGCCGATCCAGGAAGTCATCACGCCGCCGTACGCGAGCAGCAAAAAGACGCGCGCCGTCGCCGCGGGGTTGGCAAAATTTTTACCCAACCCGCCGAAGAGCATTTTGACGATGACGATGGCGAACACGCCGCCGACGATCGGGATATACCAAGGCGCGCGCGGCGGCAGGTTCAGCCCCAAGATCAGCCCCGTGACCAGGGCGGAAAGATCGAATGTGAACGGTTTTTTGCGCACAAGGTTGAAGAGCTGTTCGGACGCAAAACAGGTCGCCATGCAGACGGCGACGAGCAGCAGCGCCCAAAGCCCGTAAAACAGTACGCCCGCTACGAGACAGGGCGCCAGCGCAATGAGCACGTCCGCCATGATGCGGCGCGTCGTATCCTTACCCGTTTGATGCGGAGAGGCGGTCACTTTGTATGCGGAGATCTCAGCCATTTATATCCCCCTCTCCCGAACGATCTTTTTTGCGAGCCGCACGCTCTGTGCGAGATACCGCTTGGCGGGACAGACATACGAACAGCACCCGCACTCGATGCACGCCGAGGCGCCGCAGCGTTTCGCCTCCGCATAGTCCTTGGCAAGGAGCGCCGATTCGATAAAGACGGGAGAAAGCCCCATCGGGCAAGCCTGCACGCACTTGCCGCAGCCGATGCAGACGGAACTTTCGCCCGTTTCCGCCTCCTCTTCGGTGAGAAACAGGAGAGCGGACGTCGTTTTTGCCGCACAGACTTTGAGGGAAAAGACCGCTTCCCCCATCATCGGTCCGCCGCTGACGATGCGGGCACAGTCCTCCCGCGCGCCGCAATACCCGGCGACTTCGCGCAGCGGCGTGCCGACTTTGACCCAAAGGTTGGCGGGACGCTCCACCGCGCCGCCGCTGACCGTCATCACGCGTTCGTAACAGGGTTCGCCCCGCTCCACGGCGGCATAGACCGCATACGCCGTGTGCGCGTTGATGACCACGACGCCGCAGTCCGCCGGCAGCTTCCCTTCGGGCACGACACGCCCCGTACCGGCATAGATCAGCTGCTTTTCCGCCCCTTGCGGATACCGCGTGCGCAGCGGCAAGACTTCCGCCTGCCCGCACACCCCTTTCATGGCGGCGATCGCCTCCGGCTTATTCTTTTCGATCCCGATAAGCAGCCGTTGCGCACCGCAGGCGAGCCCGGCAAGGCGCGCGCCTTCCGCGACCTCGCGCGGATGTTCGCGCAGCAGGCGGTCGTCGCAGGTGATGTACGGTTCGCACTCCGCCCCGTTGACGAGCAGCGTATCCACCCTGCCGCAGACGTCGAGCTTCACCGCCGTAGGAAAGCCCGCCCCGCCCATGCCGACGATGCCCGCTTCCGCGATGCGCGCAAGCACCGCCTCCGGCGTGCGCTCCGTCAAGGGCGGAAGGGTGACGCCTTCGTCCGAAAAATCGTTTTCGATGAGGATATGCTCCCGCTTTTTTCCGGCGGAAGTGATGTGCGTCACGACCCCCTTGACGGTGCCCGCGACGGGCGCGTGCACGTTGGCGGAGATCCCCTCCGCCGCCGCGGCGATCCGCTGCCCGCGCAGCACATGCTCCCCCGCCTGCACAACGGGCACGGCGGGCGCGCCGATGTGCTTGGAAAGCGGCACCCAAACTTCTTTCGGGTCGGGCAGGCGGGCGATCGCACTGCCGCTGCTGTATTGTTTGCGCCCCGCAGGGTGCACTCCTCCGCCGAATCGAGCCAAAGAAACCTCCGCCCTGCCGCCGCCGCGGCAAGAGAAACCGATATATGAAACAGTTTACCATATTTTATACGTTTTGTAAAGGATCGTGCAGAATTTTTCCGCATACGAAGCCGCCCGCGCGCGTCACCCGGCGGCAGCACCCCGTCCCTTTTCCCTGCCGCCGCGCAGACTTTTTACGCCCGTGACCGCCTGGTACAGGGAGAGCAGGCAGAGGAACGCCCCGAACCCGACGCGCAGCGCGCCGCCCGGTATGCCCTGCACGAACAGCCCGCACGCCACGGACAAAAGCGTTGCCGGGACCGCCGTCCAAAGCACGCCGCGCGCATCCAGCAGCCCGCTTTTGGCGTGCACGCACAGAGACACCGCCGCCATGGGCAGAAAAGTGAGCAAGTTCACCGACTGCGCCAAGTGCTGCGGTACGCCGCAGAACACGGTGAGGATGGGGATGAGCACGCAGCCGCCGCCCATGCCCATCCCGCCGAGCACCCCGCCCGCTGCCCCCGCACACAAATAGACAAGAAAACGCATTTTTCCCTCCTTACAGCATCATGCGCACACCGGCGGCAAACATGACCGCGGCAAAAACGAGCGTCGCGGCGGCGGGCGTGATCGCCCCGAGCAGCTTTGCGCCCGCCGCGCCGCCCGCCAACACGCCCAGCCCCACAGCCAAAAACAGCTCTGCGTCGAACCAGCCGCCGAAAAGATAGACGACGGCGCTCGCCATACAGACGGGCAGGATGATGAGGATCGCCGTCGCGTGCGCGACCAGCGGCGGACGCCCGCACGCCTGCAAAAGCGGAACGACTACCATCCCGCCGCCCCCGCCGAACAGCCCGTTCACCGCCCCCGTCACAAGCCCCGCTCCGCATTGTTTCGCGATCGTTTTGATAGCCGCCATGCCGCCCTCCCGAACGGGCAAACACCGAAACGGCACGCTCCGCCCGCTCTATATAGATATAGTTTGCGCCCGCGCGAGGAAAACATGAGCGGCAAAGGCACGCAAAAATGCGGCAGCGCCCCGCTCGGCACGGCGCGCACGCAAAGAAAACCTGAATTTTTCATCGTTTTTTTATTGTTATTGCTTGCTTTTACTTGCCGTTTATATTAAAATAGGATAGTACGATTTGAAAAGATTGTAATTTCAATTTCTCTACTCAAAAGGTGTTTTATGGCTAAAAGCAAAAAATCCGGAAAGCTGAAGATCTTGACTTTGCTGCTCTCCCTCGTCATGCTCCTCTCCTTCGGCGCCCTCGCCCTGAGCGCATGCTCGCAAAGCAATACCGATGAGGACGATACCACGAGCGAGACCCGCACGGATACGCAAACTTTTTCGAATGCGGACTTCGAATACTTTTCGGACAACGACGGCACGTACCTGATCGGCAGTGCCAACAGCTGGACCAGCTCTGCCGTCAGCAACGAAAACGGCTCGAGCGCGCCTTCGTCTTCCGCGAAGTCGGGCATCGTGAACACACAGAGCCGTGACAGCATTTTCACCACGGAAAGCTGGGAAGAATACGTTGCCGACCCCGAAAACGGTACGTTCGACTGGAGCGGCTTCTACTACGCGTTCAGCGACCACAACTATTACGACGGGTTGGACGAGGACGACGAAGACGATGCCGCCATCCTCGAAGATGCCGAATATTTTACGGACATCGACAACTACTATGACCTGCCCGGCTGGGATCTTTTTGAGGCATACCTCGAATCGCCCGCAGGCATCGAGCAGTACGGCGAAGACGGCGAACCCGCTTCCTTTACCGACCCCGACACGATCTTGAACGATCGGTTCCGCACGCAGTTTATCAACTATATCCGTGCGGTCAACCCCGGCACGCACTGGACGGGCAGCGCCGACGAAGAGACGCTGAACGAGGAAAAGGGCACGAACGTGCTCATGCTGCACAACTACCGCACGAACGGGTACGGTACGGCGATGCGCTATGCCTCCTCTACCATCACCCTCGAGCCCGGCACGGCGGCATCCGTCTCCGTCTGGGTCAAAACGTACGGGCTGACTTATAACAAAAATACGAGCGTCGGGCAGAACAACCGCGGCGCGTTCATCGAGATCAGCAACAGCGTCAACGGAAACGAACAGGCGCCGCTGGTCGTGCGCAACATCGACACGCAACTGCAAAACCCCGGCGGCAGCAACGACCCCGCCGAAAACAACGGTTGGGTGGAATACACCTTCTACCTGCGCGCCTCCTCCTATGCGACGACGACCTTCACGGTCGAACTCGGGCTGGGGCGGCAGTCTGCCGGCAACAGCAACCGCTATGAATACGTACAAGGTTACGCCTTCTTCGACGACTTGACCTACAACGTTTACAAAGCCAACGATTGGGATGCCGTGATCGACGGAACGTACACCGCAGACCTCAACGGCGACGGCGAAGAAGAGACGACCGCGGCGGCTCCCGCCGGGCAGCGCGTCGTACTCGACAGCGCGGCACTCAGCGATGCGACCATCTTCAACGCAAAGAGCCTTTCGGAGAACGTGTTCGCCCTCGACTTGGACGAGCTCAACGGCAAGACCGCTGCGTTCACCCTGACAGACGCCAACACGCAGATCGGCGCGACGGAAGACGCACACGGGAACACGGTGGAGAGCTACTTCGCCCCCGATACGAGCCTGCTCAACGCGAACGATCTGACGCTCTCCGGCATCACGACGGCAGAGTCGATCGCGGCAAACAGCAACTACGCGGCAGCCGTACGCGACGGGTTCGAAGGATTTGCGGACCTGCCCTTCACGGACGGCGGCACGGCGCAAGTGCTGCTGCTTTACAGCGGCAAGGGCGCGCCCTATACGGCGACGGTCACCGACGAACAGCTGTTCACGGTCTCCAAAGGCGAAACGCTGCTGTTCTCCTTCTGGGTCAAGACCTCGGATCTGCAGGGCGGCACGGGCGCGACGGTCACACTGGTCGACGGCGACAACGAAACGACGATCGGCGCGGTAGACACCTCTACCCTGACCGGCGTGAACATCAAAGACGACTACAACAAAGCCGAGGACATCTTCGGCGGCTGGCAGCTCTGCGCCTTCTATGTGAGCAACGAAGAGGACGAGCCGCTCACCTTCTCCCTCGAATTCTCCATCGGACCGACGACGATCACGGGAACGTCTCTTTCGGATTATGTGCCCGGCTATGCGGCGTTTACGGGGCTGCGCAGCTACAGCATGACGCAGGAGCAGGCGGCACTCGCCCAAACGGGCACCTATGCCGTGGCGGCTTCTCTGACGGGAGAGCGCTACACGGGGCAGCCTTCCTTCGATACCCCTGCCGTCAACGACAAGACCATCGAAACGGGCATCGCGAACCCTTCGAATTATACGGGCGTTTACGGGGGCAGCTACCACGTCGGCGGCACGGACGCGAACGCGAACAACGCCAAGAACTCGCTCGCTTCCGCCGGGCTCCTCTCCAAAGAATATTTTGCCGACTATGCGGGCAACGCCGCCAACGACGCATGGATCGACGTGCTTGACCCCTATTTCGCAGCCGACCTGACTTCGGCACTGAACGCATCTGCCTGGGCGGAGATCTTCGGCAACGATTGCTCGCAGCCCCTGCTGATCGCCAAAACGGTAAAAGATTCTTACGGGTTCGTGGCAAACAGCGCGGCAAGCGCGGCGGCTTCCTCCTATACGCAGATCACGGTACGGGTGAAGCTCTCCCCGCAGACGCGCGCCTATGTGTACCTCATCGACACCGAGGAGCCGGACATCACCGATGCCGCCGACGCCGACAAGCGGATGTATGCGGACACGATCGGGCAGACCACGGGCGTTTCGTACCGCTATGACGAGAACGGGAACCTGGTCAACCTCGACCCCGACGACGATGCCTTCGACCGCCGTGCGAATACGCTCCTCTACTACCAGGACAACGGTCTGTGGGCAAAGGAACGCAATTATACGGGCGACGAGCTGTATGCGAACCTTTCCAACTACGAAAAAGACACCGACGGAAACCTGACGGACGCCGACGGCGAGATCGTCTATTACCTGCATGACGGCGCCTTCTACCGCTACTACGACGAAGACAACGACAGCTACGAAGTTGCCGTGAAAGACTTCACCGAGGCGGGCGTCGACCTGACGGGCGCTCAGCTGCAGGACAAGACCGAACAGGCGCTGTTCCAGGAAATCGTCAACGACACGGACGAAGTTTCCGATTGGATCTATGTCCGCTTCTTCCTGGCGGTGGGCGACGAAGGCAAGAACTATCGCCTTGAATTCTGGTCCGGCGACCGCAGCAACGAGAACGGATCCACGCTCAACGGCGCGGACGGCGGCAACTTTGCCATCTTCGACGTCGTGCAGTACAGCGACCTTTCCGAAGAGTCCTTCAACTCTCTGATCGACGCGCAGACGGACAGCCTTGCCAAACAGCTCGGCTATGCCGACAGCGAAGCGTTGGAAGACGCTTATCTCGCCGATCCCGCAGCGTTCGCAAACGGCATCACCGCCAACGCGGCAGGCGAGACGATCGAGAATGCAGGCACGCTGACCTACTACCACTTCTCGCTGTATGACGACGAGGACTACGCGCCCTTCGACGCATCGCGCACGGACGGCAGCGACCCCTACTCCGCTTACGACCCTTCCTCGTACAAAAACACCGTTGCGTACCTCAAGTACGCCTTTGAGGATTCGGGCGTGACCTACCTCGACACCTACGTCAATTACGCGGCAAGCGAGATCACCGTGGCGACTTCCACCGACGACGACACGACGGAGGATGACGACACGACGTCGGAGCCCGAATACAACGTATGGCTGCTCGTCTCCTCCATCCTGCTCGCAGCCGTCTTGGTCATCACGCTGATCGCCGTGCTGCTGCGCAAGCTGCTCTCCGGCATGAAGCGCAAGACCGTCGACAAAGCCGCACCGGCTTACAGCAACACGCGCGACCGCTATGTACGCAAACTGCGCAAAGAAGAGGCGGAAGCGGAAGAAGACGAAGAAGAACTGTTTACGGACGCGGAACTGTACAACGAAGCGGAAGAAGCTCCCGCAGACGAGAACGGCGAAGCGGAAGAAAACGGCGAAGCCGAGGAAGCGCCTGCGGAAGAGAGCGGCGAAGCCGAAGGCGAAGACAAAACCGAATAATTTGCCCGCATAAGGCAAGCGCCCGCCCCTTTCAAGGGGCGGGCTTTTTTGTTGACAAAGCCCCGCGGATGATCCGCGGGGCTTAGCTGCTAAAAAAGATCTTCGGCATATGCCGAAGATCCACCATTCTATCTATCCGTTTTCTATAAAAATCCTGACGCCGATCTTTGCGGCTCCCGTTTATTTTTCTTCTTCCAAACCAAAGTGCTTTGCCAAAACCGAAAGCATTTCTTCCCGTGTGTCGGTATCAAAATCCGAGCGGACATAGGTGAAAAATCCGGCATGCTCCCAGTCGATCTCTACAGGCGGACGATACAGCGCCCATGCATGAAAATTTTTTAATGCTGCTTCCGGGTCGGGGCACTTTTGGATCTGCTCCATTATAAATTGTTTGTCGGGGTCGCCGCGATCAAAAAATCGGGCGGCACATACATCCGGCGGATCACACAAAAGGATGGCAACGCGATCGTAGGACGAGACCGCGCGCAAGATGTCGGGAGGAATGTTGGTGTCAACAACCACTTTCCTTCCGGACGCTGCCAGCTTTATCAGTTCCAAAATTTCAATTTCCGCACACTCCTTGGAGACCTGATCGCACCAGTTCCAATGCTCTTCGGGAGTCATGTTTAACCATTCCTGCCAACCGTTCATTGTATCAAAATAGCAAAGCCCCGGTTGCTTCCAACGGGAAAGTTTGTTCCGAGGAAACACATCGTGGTAGTTTTCGCCACAAGGGATCATATCATACCGCTTCGCCAACATCTTGACCATGGTGGATTTACCCGCATAACTATGACCGTTTATAAAGTAAACGTTTTGCAGGTAACGTTTTACCAGATTGTCGCTCAATTGTATTTTCATCTTTTCTCCGATCCGAAAGACGGTCCCCCTTCGCTTTTGCGGCAACAAGACGGCGAAACCGCCCGTTATTCTTCCTGCGGCGCGCGGACGGAAGGGTTTCCGCCCTTGCGGCGCAGCCCCTTGGGCAAATGGTTTTTCACAACGCCGCCGACGCTTTTCCCGAGCCCGAGGGCATACCCGCCGAATGCAACGGAGCACCAACCTGTCCCTGCGGAAATCTCCAACGGTTCGCCGGCAAAATAGCGTTCCGCCTGCGCCTCGTCCAGCTCCGCCGAACACAAAAAGGCAGGAGCCGACGCCGCCATCGCCAATGCGTGCGCGGGCTCGAACCTGCCGCCGCGCAGATCGCCGAGCATCAACCCCGCGCGCAGCACGCGCAGCCCGCGAAGATCGAACAGCCCTTCCGGAACAAGGCTCAGCGCGCTGCCGAACAGGCGAAATTCCCCTTCCGCGCTCCCCTGCAAAAACTCGCGTTCAAACGCCCGATAAGCGGCGACCGTCCGTTTGTCTGCCGAAGGCGCGCCTCTGCCGCGCTTTAAAGAGGGCGCACGTTCCCCTTCGTTAAAAAACTGCGCCGCATAATGCCCTTCGCCGCGGCAGCGATGCGGATACAGCTTCCGCTCCTGCCCCCGCCGCAGCCGCGGGTATGTTTGCGCCAGCCAGGCGGCGTTTTCCTCATCCTCCTCCTCGGCGAACGTGCAGGTGGAATAGACGAGCGTCCCGCCCGGGGCAAGCATCTCCACGGCGGAGGCAAGGATCTTTTTCTGCCTTGCCGCACACATGGCGACAAGCTCCTCGCTCCAAGCCTTTGCGGCGGCGGGATCCTTGCGAAACATTCCCTCCCCCGAGCACGGCGCGTCGACGAGGATCTTATCAAAATACCCGCAAAAACGCTGTGCCAGCTCCGCCGGATCCGCGCACGTGACGACGGCATTGGAAATGCCGAGCCGTTCCACGTTCTGCAACAGAGCAAACGCACGGTCCGGCAGCTTTTCGTTGAGGACGAGAATGCCCTTTCCGCGCATTGCCTGCGCAAGCTGCGTCCCCTTTCCGCCGGGCGCGCTGCAAAGATCGAGCACCCGCTCGCTGGGCTGTGCCGCAAGCAGCGGCGCGACCGACATCGCGCTCGGTTCCTGCACATAATAGAGCCCCGCGTCATGGTAAAAACTCTTGCCGGGGCGCTCCTCTGCAATATAAAAGCCGTTCCTCTCCCAAGGCACTGCCTCAAGCGAAAACGGCGCAAGCTCCGCGAACCGTTCCGCGGAGATCTTCAATGTATTGACGCGGATCGCGCGCACGGGCGGTTCACAAAGACAATGCGCATAGGCGGCATAGTCTTCCAAGCGGGCGCGCATCCTGCCGAGATACCGCTCATTCATGCGTCACGACCCCGAGGCGCTCCTGCAACTGGGCGAGCGTATAGATCTCCCCGATGCGCCCTTCTTCCCGCATTTTCCGCGCGCTCTCCGCACGGGGGCTGTCGTCCTGCTCGTCGGCTACAAACACATTGCAGCCGGAGAGCTTGAGCGAATACCGCCCGCCGCGCTTCACGATCTCTTTTACGAGCCCCTTTGCGAGCGGGACCTCCTCCTCGATGCAGCGCGAAAAGCTGAACCGTTTCCCCTTGAGCTCGTCAGACTGCGGGCGCACGCGGTACCCGTACACGAAGTCGTTGAATTTGGAGCGCCGCTCGCCGCGCTCCCGCTTTTGCCTGCGCTTTTCGGCAAGGTATTCGCTCCTGCGCTGCGAAACACAGGAAGAATATTGTCCGTTCGCGATCTTGCCGAGGCGTATGCCGTATTTTTGCAGCAATTCGGGCAGCGTACAGCCGTCGTGCGCACACATTTCCTGCGCAACGCGCATGGTCGCATACGCATCGTCCGCCGCCCGATGCGGCGTATACTCGATCTCGAAGATCTTTGTGAGCGCTTCCAGCCCCATTTGGCGGTCGAACGTCTCCGTCATCGCCATATACAACACTTGCGTATCCGCAAAAGAGAAGCGGAAAGACGGCAGCTTGTACCGCTTCGTTTCAAGATTCAGATATTTGACGTCGTTCATCGCCGCATGCCCGAACACGACTTTGTCGTCCCCCTCCAGGATCTCTTTGATGCGGGGGTAAAACTTTTTAAAATCGGGCAAGCGCGAAAAGCTGTCGTAATCGTACGGTAAAACGATGCCTTCGCCGCCGTGATCGGTGAGATGGAACTTCCCGTTCGGATTGATGAGGATATCTTCCTTTTCGAGGATATGGAATTCTTCGTCCGCCACACAATAGCCGAAGACGCAGATCTTCGCCAC
>CALWBR010000068.1 GCA_944376145.1 uncultured Clostridia bacterium
GACCTATCGGCAGGAGGACGTGTGCCGCGTTTTGGATACCTTCGGCGCGCCGTACACCTTGCTGCACTGCCAGCCGCCGCTGTTCAACGACAAGAACAGCCCGCTCATCCAAACGCTGTGCCGCGTATACGAAAACGAAACGGGCGAGCGGTGCGTGCCCGTCGCCATCGGCGGCGGCACCTATGCGCGCGCGCTCAAACGCGGCGCGGGGTTCGGGCCGCAATTCCCCGGGGCGCCCTCCACCATCCACGGAAAGGATGAGTACATTTCGCTCGCGGACATCGCGCTGCTGCAGCGCATCTACCGCGCGGCGCTCGAAGCGCTCTGTTTTTGAGCCTTAGAATTTTTTAAAAGCGTACATTCAACCGACAAACAAAGCCGCAGACGGACCGTCTGCGGCTTTGTTGCCGTATTTTTATCGGTATTTGGCAAGAGCCCCCGTTCACAGCCCTTCCATTTCGTCCAGCGTGCGGGAAAAGGCGGGCAAAAAGTTCTCCATGAAATACTCGACGCAGGGCATTTTGCGGCTCTTTAATTCCTTGCCGATGCTCTCCTTTGCCTTTTTGAACTCCAGATTGCCGCTCTTGAGCTCTTCCAGGCATTTGACGTAGGCGGAGAGCTTATCCGCCGCTTTGACGAGCTTGTATTCGTAACTTTCCGCATCGACGCAGACGCAGGGCGCAAGCGCCGCGGCAAGCTCCTGCGGAAGCATGCCGAGGAGTTTTTCCGCCGCGCGGCCCTCCAGCTGCTTGTACGCGCCGAGGATATCCGCGTTGTAATACTTGATGGGCGTGGGCAGATCGCCCGTCATGACCTCGGCGCACTCATGGTACATGGCGCAGAGCACCGTTTTGGCGATATCGGGCGCGTTGCCGCAAATGTGCGTATCGATGAGCGCGAGCGCGTGCGCGAACACGGCGACCTGCTGGCTGTGCTCCATGACGTTCTCCTCCCGCGAAGAACGCATCAGCGACCAACGGCGGATGTACTTCATCCGATCCAAAAACGCATAAAAATCGTAAGACATGGCTTTCCCCTCCCCGAAAACTTTGTTCCCGTGCGGCGCATCCGTCAAAGAACGGTGCCGCTTTTGGCGGCATACGCATCGCAGACCTGCGCGAGCGCGCAATGCGCGCAATCGGGCTTTTGCGAATGACAGACCTTTCTGCCGTGCCAAATGAGCCAATGATGCGCCTCGGACCACTGCTCCCGCGGGATCGCCGCCATGAGGTCGCGCTCCGTCTTTTCGGGCGTGTTCGCATGCGCCAGCCCGAGGCGGTTGCTCACGCGGAACACATGCGTATCCACGGCGATCGCATCCTTTTTGAACCACACGGCGGAGACGACGTTCGCCGTTTTGCGCCCGACGCCCGCAAGCGAACACAGCGCGGCATGATCCTCGGGCACCTCGCCGCCGAATTTTTCCAAAATATCCCGCGAACAGGAGAGGATGTGTTTGGCTTTGTTGCGGTAAAACCCGCAGGAATAGATCTTTTTTTCCAGCTCCTGCGCCGAGAGCGTGCACATGGCGGCGGGCGTATTGTACGTTTTAAAGAGCTCCGCCGTAACTTTGTTGACGCGTTCGTCCGTGCACTGCGCGGAGAGGATGACCGCCACGAGCAGCTCATACGCGCTTTTAAAGTGCAGCGCCGGCTGCGCGCCCCGATACTCGCGCGCAAGGATCTCCAGCGCGCGCTTCTGCTTTTGTTCGTCCATGCCGCTATTGTACCACACTTGCCCGCCGTTTTCAAACGGTTTTGCCCCTTCCGCGCAAAAATTGCAAGCTACCCGATCCGCTGCACGCACCCCGCGCCGACGCGGTAAAACCCGACAAACGCGGAATACCCCGCCTGCGCCGCCACGCGCCGTACGCGCGGCAAAGCGTCCTCGGCAAAGCGCACCGCCAACCCGCAGCCGGCATTCGCCTCCCGCGGGGCGGAGACCGCCGCCGCGCCGACCCCGCCGCGCTGCAGCCGCGCCGCGCAGTCTAACGCCTGCGTGCGCGAGCGAAAGACCGCATACACCCATCGCATTTTCCTTTTCCTCCGTGCGCCGCGGCAACCTTTGCGCCGCCGCGGCATATAGTAACAGTGATACTTCAGTATATGTTTAAAAAGAGAGATCGGTCTCCTTCCCGCGCGCCTGCGCGGGAAGGCGGCTTGCGAGGTGCCATGCTCTACTTAGACAACGCCGCAACGGGCGGCAGAAAGCCGGACAGCGTACAGCGCGCCGTACGCGCCTGCATCGAGGGGCAGTGCGCGAACCCCGGGCGCGGCGGGCATGCCGCGGCGATCGCACAGGCGGAGAACGTACTGCGCGCGCGGGCGCTGCTCTGTCGGTTTTTCGGCGGAAAAAGCGCCGAACGCGTCGTTTTTACCAAAAATTGCACCGAGGCGCTGAACATTGCGCTGTTCGGCGCCGTGCGTGCAGCCGCGCACATGCGCAGCCGTGCACTTCCGCATGTGGTGACGACGGCGGCGGAACATAACTCGGTATTGCGCCCGCTGTTTGCCATGCAGCGCGCGGGAGAAATTTCTTTGACCGTCGTACCGCTGCAAAAGGGCGCGATCCTGCCCGAAACGATCGCGGCGGCGGTGAACGGGCAAACGCGGCTCGTGGCGATGACGCTCGCTTCCAACGTGACGGGCATGGCGATCGATGCGGCGGCGGTGCGGCGGCTGCTGCCGCAGCACGTGCTGCTTGTATGCGACGGCGCGCAGGCGTGCGGGCATGTGCCCGTCGACCTTCGTGCCGACGGCATGGACGCGCTGTGCGTTGCCGGGCACAAGGGAATGGGCGGCATACAGGGCGCGGGCGCGCTGGTGCTCTCCGAACGGTTCGACCCCGCGCCCTTTGCGTACGGCGGCACGGGGAGCATGAGCTTCGCCGAAGACATGCCCGCGTTTTTGCCCGACCGCCTGGAAGCGGGCACGCTCTCCTGCCCGGCGATCGCCTCGCTCGCCGAGGGCGCGCTGCACCTCATCCCGCGGCTGCCGTCGATCGGGCAGAGCCTGCTCGCTTTGACCGCGCACCTTGCCGACGGGCTCGGACGCATCGGCGGCATCCGCGTATACGGGCAGCCGAACCCGTACGGCATCCTGTCCTTTGCGTGCGAAGGGGTGCAGTCGGAACTGTTTGCGCAGGCGCTTTCGGATGAATTCGGCATTGCCGTGCGCGGCGGGCTGCATTGCGCGCCGCGCATGCACCAAGGCTTGGGGACGGCTGCCGAAGGGCTGGTGCGCGTGAGCTTTTGCGCCGACAACACAACGGAAGAGGCGGAACGGCTGCTTTGCGCCGTGCGGCAGCTTGCCGCACGGCGGTAGCGCGGGCGGAAAAACGGCGCGGAAGGAACTTCCGCGCCGCTGCCGATCAGACCGATTTCAATTTTTTGATGACCTGTTCGAGCTTTTTCCGTTTGGCGGCATCCAACAGCGGCGCGATCGCCGCGGCAAAACGGTCGAGCTCTTCATCGGTGAGCGTGCCCGCCTTTCTGCCGCGTTCCGCCTCCTTGTAAATGGCGCGCAGGATATCCGCCTCGCCCTTGCCCGCAAGAGCCGCCGCCAGCTGCTTGGCAAGCGCGTCGCTCTCCGCGGCTGCCTGCTCCGCCTTCTTTTGTGCACGCTTTTCCTGTTCGGAATAGGAATTGAAATCCTGCATGGGGTCACCTCCGAGAAAACGATTCAATCATGTATATGCGGCGGCAAAGGGATTTGCCCGCCCCCGGAGGCTATGATGGAATTTTTGTTGTTGGCGCTCATCCTGTTTGCGGCGAAAGACGAAGACGGCGACGCTATGCAAAAAGCGGCGGCGCTTTTTAAGAGCGAGGCGCTGCGCGGGCTGCGCATCGGCAGCCGAACGGCGGGAGAATGGATCGAGACGGCGGAACGGCTCAAAACGTTTGCCGAACGGGGCGATTGGCTGCAAGCGCTCGGCGAAGGCACGGGCAGCGCCGCCCTGCTCGGCGGTTTGGCGCAGATGCTTGGCTCGCTCACCGCGAAACCGCTCGCGGCGCCGCCCGCACTTGCCGCGGCGGGTCAGAGTGCGGCGGGATCGGGCGCGGCGGGCAACCCCTTTGCGCCGATCGCCCCCTTTGCCCCCGCCGAATTTGTGTGCGCGCTGAATAAATTTTACGCGTGAAGATAAGGGGGCTTTTGGCTGCCGTTGCCCTGCGCCCGACCATCGCGCGGCGAGCGCCCCTCATCTCGTCGGAGCTGTCGGCTGCGCTCTCGCATCGCCCCAAGGGGCAATGCTCGCATGCGCGCTCCGCTCCTCCTCTTCCCAAAATTCTCGCAGTGCTTTCGCACGCTGCGAATTTCGGGAGCCCTTTTAGCGCGGCTATCGCCGCGTGACACCTTCCCCACCAGGGGGAAGGCTTGTTTTCGTCCTTACTTGCCTTCCCCTTGACGGGGAAGGTTTATATGGATTTTTGCTTGACAGAAAACCCTCTTTCGTTTACAATGATCGCAAGCAACAAGGGTGTTCCTTAGGCGGTTTGCCTCCACAGGGAAAATGATGAGTGATTTTTCCTTGAAGGGGGTGATGCGAATGAACGAGCTGAACGATTTGATCGCTTCGCTCGCGGAGCTTATCCGTAGGATCTCCGAGCTGCTCGACAAGATCGAGTACATAGCCATCAAACGCATAAAAAAATAACCGCCCGCGTTTGTCCCCGTGGCGGTTATTTTTTGATCAACACAGAGGCTGACCGTTGAAGGCTTCGCCCTTGTTGTGGTTTTATTATACAGCAGGTTCCTCGCTTTGTCAAGTGGCAAAGCGGGGATTTTTGCTTTTGCGACGGAGATACCGTCCGCATTGCACCTCTCCGCGACGGGCGTACTGTGGTAGAACAGTAAAGCCCACTGCATTCTGCCATCCCGAGCATGTCGAGGGATCTCTATGGGGATATCGTCCATATACGCCTTCCCCTTGACGGGGAAGGGGGACCGCTTGCGGTGGATGAGGTGATCTCTCTACCATTTAAGAGATTTGGGGGTGTTATTCGCCCTACTCCCCTCATCCGTCACGCAGCAAAAGCCGCGTGACACCTTCCCCGCGAGGGGGAAGGCTTATATGGATATAATCCTCTGCAAAAGCAAAAACCACGCTTTTTGCTTTTGCACCTTGCGCCGCGCGGGCGGCGTGACGGAAGAGGGTGAAGCCGCGGCATTTTGATAACGGTGTGCCCTGAATCATGCCGCGGCGAGGGAGAAAACGCCGCCGAGCCGCCTTTACGGCGAACGGCGGTGTCTCCTTCAAACTCACGGAAAAAAGTTTTGTCAGCTCAAAACTTTTTTCGTGAACCTTTACGAGGGGGAAGGCTTGGGGGAGAAAATACAGAAGAGGGGTGCACGGCAAGCCGCGCATCCCTCCGCTGTATGAAAGTGGTGTGTGAGAGCTATATCCGAAATGCTCCTATCATAGGTAAGCCTTATGCAGCAGCCTGCGTTGCAGGTGCGGGAGCATTTTCCAACACGATGATCGTACCTGTAGGCTTAGCCGTGCCGGTCATGGTCGAATCCCATTCAACGATCATCTGACCGCAACGCTCGCAGATGTAACCGACGTACGTCACAGAGCCTTCGCCAACGGGCCAGGTCCATTCGTAATACGTAACAGGCGCATCACCCTTGTCGTGCCCGACCTCGGTGGCAGCCGTCGTGAACGTGACCGTCTCTTTGTAGGTGAAGGTATCCTTCTGGGAGAGTTTTGCCCCGTTCTCGGTGTAGGTGGACGTCACTTCGACCTTGAACGTGATCTCACCCGTGTAGCGGTAGGAAACACCGGTCTCGCAGTTGTTGGAAGCCGTCGTCTTGGTCCAAACCGCATCCGTCAGGACAGGAAGTTCCACGGTTTCTGTTGCACCGCAGGTGCACTCATACGTGATGGAACCCTTCTGAGCATCCGTAGGAGCCTTAAAGGTGCCATCCTTCACCGTCCATTCGTGCTCGACAGGCGTACCAACGAAGTAGTACTCGTTGCACTCCTTGCACTGATAGACCGCAGCCGACTCATGATCGGCAACTTTGACCGCCGTCTCGCCCGGGGTATGAGGACCCTTGACCTTGACAGCAACGGAAGCATCGCAATCTTCGCAGACGAAGTAGCCGCCGCTTGCAATCGCCTCACCGCAGTTTGCGGGCGCGTTGTCAAAGAGGGTCAAACCGGGGGTACCGACAACATATTCCTTGGTCTGCGTTGCATCGATCTCTTCGCCGTTATAGTGGTGCGGCAAACGCCCGATGTTCACGTCCTCAAAGACAAAGTCTTGTTTAGGATCTGTGCTGTGGAAGGTGATATCCAAGATACCATCCTGGGCGCACGTCTGCTCCTGAACCACAACAACGTCGAGATCCGCATAGGTGCCTTCGATCAACATCGTATGAGAATCATCTCTCTTGCAGACGACCGTGAAGGAAACTTCCGTCGTGGACGGAGCGTCCGGATCGTACTCAAACGTTTCGCCGTCTTTGATCGCATAGTCGTGACCGAGCGGCTCGCCGACTGTAAAGTCCTCACCGCACTCCGTGCAGGTGTAGACCGCTGCAGTTGTGCACGTAGCTTCCGCCTTAGCCGTTTCGCCAGCCGTATGCGCGGGCTTGTAGTAAACGCCGTAGGAACCGCCGCAGCATTCGCAGATGATGTACGCGCACCGCGTAGCTGCATCATTGCACTCCTGCGGAACGTTGTCAAGGAAGACCCAGTTCGGGGATGTGATGATCGCATCCGCATCCGTAAACGGATCCGCCGTTCCGGCGATCTGCGCGTCGGTCAGCTCGACCTTCTGCCCGTTGGCTGCCGTCACATAGTGGAGCTGGATCGGCGTCTCGATCGTAACAACGTACGTTTCGCCTTCCGCTTCGTAGGTGTACTTCGTAAAGGTCTTACCCTTGCAAGCATACTCGTTTTCATACGTCACTTCTTTGCTGACAAGCGTCGCGTCCTTGATCACCAAAGAGTGGGTAGGATCTTCCGGAGCGTTCGCGCAGGTGAAGGTGATCGTCGCCTTGGAAGGATCATCCGGGTTCGGAACGACCTTAGGCTCGGAGGTGTAGACGTGGTTATCCTCGTCGAGCGTCCTGTCTTCATCCGTCCAGATCGTTACTTCGCCGCAGACTTCGCAATCCACATCGATGTGCGCAGGGGTCGTGCAATCGGCAGGGGTCACTTTGAGTTCGCCCTCGTAGGTATGACGCCCGGTCACGTTGACGGCAATGGACTCATGGCAATGCTCGCAGATGAAGTATGCGCCGTTGTTGTAAGTGGTCTGGCAATCATCGCCGAGGATATTGTCGATCGCGACAAAGTCCGGATACTGGTCGATGTTGTACGTCTTCGTAGCGGTTTCGCCGATCTCGTCGACTTCGATCGCCACTTCTTCGCCGAGCCAGTTGAGCGTGTAGTGGTTGCCGCCCTCGACGGTGACCGTATCGCTCCACGTGAAGGCTGCATCGCCCGTGTAGGTGACGGTCGTCTTCGACGTGAGACCGGCAACGCTGTCGATCTCGGTCACGGCGTCAACAGCCATCGTGTATGTATAGGTATAAATGGTATCTTCCATGCAGGAAGGATCGTTGCTGGTGACGGTGTACGCCTTGCCTTCGCCTGCGTTCGCCTGCGTGAGCGTCGGCAGCGTGAGCGTGATCTCCTCGCCGCACTCCGTGCAGTTGCCGGTGAGCACACCTGTCGCATCTTCGGTCGGAGGCGTCGTAACGGACCATTCTGCCACTTTGTGGCCCCTGGTCTCGAGGTCTTCGCTGATGTAGTACGCCTTGCAATCGTCACGCGTGCACATGTAGATGTAACGGCCGCCCTCTTCGCAGACGTTTTCGCCTGCCGCAGAGATCAGGCGCCCTTCGTCCCAAGCGTGACCGAGCGGATCGCCGACTGCAACAGCGTCAATGATATCGCCGCAGAGCGTGCACTCCTGACCGCCTTCGTAAGCAGGCTCGGTGCAGGTCGCTGCGCGATCGGTGATGTCCACATAGTTGTGGCGGGCTTCGTCACGGACGATCCAGGTATAGCCGCAGTCTTCGCAGACGTCGAGATAGACGCCGTTGACGACCGTGTTATCCTTCATGGAATGCTCTTGCAGCACCCAAGAATCCTTATTGGCATGCTCGCATTCCACGGTCTCGGCGGTGGGAAGATCAAACTCCTTTTTCTCGCCGTCCGTCAAGGTGATGACGATCTTGCCATCGACAACTTCGATCTCGTCGATGCCGACGCCGGCAGGACCCGTTTCGCCCGTCTCACCCTTGGGACCTTCCGGACCCTGGTCGCCCTTAGGACCCTCAGGCCCTTGCGTCCCTTCGCCGCAGGCAACGAGGCCGAATGCGAGCGCGAGCAGGCAGACCAGCGAGCAAACAACGATAAGAAGCTTTTTCAATATCGATTTGCTTTGCATTTTGTTCTCCTTTTTTTATTTTAATAATGTTTTACAAATCACCAAAATTATTGCTTAAAAAACCTTCTCTTTGCTTTTCGGCGGGGCGGACCCTGCCGACTTCCCCTTTATGCGGGGCTGAACGTTCTTTTTCGCATAGCGCCTCCTCCTACACACCTTTCACTTCAAAAAAACCGTGTGTGAAAGCACACACAAATTTCTTCATGTGATATCATACCGCATTTGTTTTTATTTGTCAACTGTTTTTTGCGATTATTTGTATAAGTGGTCTATTGGAAATTTGGGTAAAATTTTGTAAATTGCGCAACTTATGCCTGCCGTTTCCGCCCAAAATGCGTTCCGATTTTTCGGTGAACGTTATCGCCTGCCCGATCCGAAGGGGGCGGAGGGGGGATGTGCCGCGTTTCGTCGCGAGAGGAAGGCTTGTATTGATATAATTTTCTGCAAAAGCAAAAACCGCGCTTTTTGCTTTTGCACCTTGCGCCGCGCGGGCGGTGTGGCGGAAGAGGGTGAAGCCGCGGCATTTTGATAACGGTGTGCCCTGAAAGATGCCGCGGCGAGGGAGAAAACGCCGCAGAGCGGCTGTGCCGCGAACGGCGGTGTCTCCCTCCCATCACGGAAAAAAGTTTTGTCAGCTCAAAACTTTTTTTGTGAACTTTATGAGGGGGGAGGCTATTTTAATGCGGAAAGTATATACGCCAGCGCGGCGTTGCCGCCGTCGGCATTGGACGCGGCGGGCACGGGCTGCGGGCTGCCCGAGGCGTCTACGTCGGACTCGGTAACGCCCTTGCCGTGGATGCAGACGCCGTTCGGCCAATAGATCTGCGCGGTGGTGAGGGTGATCGCCGCGCCGCTGCGGGTATACGTCGTTTGCATGATGCCCTTGCCGTACGTTTTTGCGGGCGCGTCCCCTATTTTTGTGAGATAGATATCCGCATAGCCGATGGTGCCGTAGCTGAGCATCGCGCCGATGAGCGCTTCGGATGCGGAGGCGCTGTTGGAATTGGCGGCAACGCACACGCGGCTGTCGCCGAAGCAATCCGAAAAATAATTGCCGAGCGCGCGGTACTCCTCCTCGGCGCCGTTTTTGTAGCGCGCCGACTGCACGACTTCCGCGCCGGACTTTGCCTCGCGCAGCAGGTACGAAGCGACGGAGCGCAGCGAACTGAGCGTACCGCCGCCGTTGTTGCGCAGGTCGAGCAGCAGCGAGGACGCGCCGTCCTCCCGGTACTGCACCGCCGCGGCGGCGAATGCCTGCGGCAGATCGCCCGCAAAACGCACGATGCGGATATAGGCGACGCCGGGCGCGGCGGCGACCGCCTCGTCTACCGTGACGTGCTCGCTCACGTCGGACCAGTGCGCGGCGCCGTTTTCATCATACGTATACGCCAAAGCGGTACCCGCATAGGAATAGAGGACATAACTTTCGGTATACGGGGCGAAGGTGACGGTAAGCTCGAACGAGCCTGCCGCAGCGGGGTCGTTTTCGGGTGAAAAGCGCAGCGTGACGGCGTCGCCCTCGCGCAGCGGGGCGAACGCGGCGGCTACCCCCTCATAATCGGAGACGGAGACAAGGTCGCCGCCCGTGCCGACGCCCGTGAGGTACATGCCCTCTTCCGCAACGGTACCGCCGCCGCCCGCGAAGAAGACGGGCGAGCCGATGGCGACGCGAACGATGCGGTTGGTGCCCGTAAAAAAGCTCAGCCCGGCGCCCTCCATCTGCCCGGCGTAGGAATTGGCGACGGCGGCGTACTCTTCGGCGGAATAATAGCCGGAATACTCGTCGAGCAAGCCCTCCGCACCGCCGATCGCGGCGGACCAGAATTCTTCGTCGTCTATATCATAATAATAATGCGCGTCGATCTCGCCCTTCATCCACAGCAGCGTTTTAACGCCGCCGGGGAGCGTGGCATAGTAGGTATAAAAGCCCGCAAAAAAGAGCGCCGCGGCGGCGACGAGCGCGACCGCGCCCCAAAAGAGCTTGACGCCGAGCCCCCGTTTGCGGGCGCGGGGAGAAGAAGGCTTGCTCATACCCCCTCCTTTTCGGCGGGCTGCCGCCAGTCGGCAGGCAGAAGCGAGCGCAGCGTACGGGTACGCAGCGGGGTCTCCTGCACCAAAAATTCCGCGTCGGCGTTTTCGGGCGCGAGCAAAGACAAAAATTCGCGGCAGGCGCCGCAGGGGGACATGAGTTCGCCGCGCTCCCCCACGCAGACGATGCGGCGGACGATGTGTTCGCCGTCGGTGAGCATGGCGGCGGCGGCGCTGCGTTCGGCGCAGAAGCCGAGCCCGCAGGCAAGGTCGATGTTGACGCCGCGGTACAGTTTGCCGTTGGCGCCCTCCAACACGGCGCTGACGTAGCCGACCGAGCAAAACTCGCCGTAGTCGCGCGGCGAAAGCCCCGCGCGGGCGAGCGCAAGCATTTCATGAAAGCACATGGCGTGCCCTCCCGTTTTTCGATCTTTCTATTATAGTATCGCCGTCCTGTGAAAAAAGTTTGCGCGGCAACGGGTTTTTTGGTGAAACGGCGCGGCGATCACGCCGCGCCGAATACAACGGTGCTGCCCTTACGGACTCTATTTTACGCTACGGAGCAGAGAAATGCAACCCTGCGCGCCAAAAATCTACTTTTCAAGGCGCGCAACGCCGTCTTTGCGGGCGGCTTCGGCGACCGCTTTGGCAACGGCGGGGGCGACGCGCGGGTCGAAGGCGGAAGGGATGACGTACTCGGGGCGAAGGTCTTCGCCGACGAGCTCCGCCAACGCGTGGGCGGCGGCGACCTTCATGCCTTCGGTGACGTCGCTCGCGCGCACGTCGAGCGCGCCGCGGAACACGCCGGGGAAGGCGAGCACGTTGTTGATCTGGTTGGGGAAGTCGCTCCTGCCCGTTCCCACCACGAATGCGCCCGCGGCGAGCGCGTCCTGCGGGTAGATCTCGGGTTCGGGGTTCGCCATGGCGAAAACGACGGGCTTTTCCGCCATGCTCTCTACCATCTCTTTGGTGAGCTGCCCGGGCGCGGAGACGCCGATAAAGCCGTCCGCGCCGCGCACGGCGTCCGCGAGCGTGCCGCGGAGGCGCTCTGTATTGGTGGACTTTGCGATCTCCGCCTGTGCGACGGAGAGCCAGGGTTCGCCTTCGCAGACGATGCCGCGGCTGGCGGTGAGAACGATGTGCTTTGCGCCGCTCGCCTGCAGCAGTTTGCAGATGGCGATGCCCGCGCTGCCCGCGCCGCAGATGACGATGCGCACCTTGGCAAGCGTTTTGCCCGCGAGCGTGAGCGCGTACAACAGCGCCACGCCCGTCACGATCGCCGTGCCGTGCTGGTCGTCATGGAAGACGGGGATATCCAACTTTTCCTTCAAGCGGGCTTCGACTTCGAAGCACTTGGGGGCGCGGATGTCCTCTAAGTTGATGCCGCCGAAGGAGGGGGCGATCATCTCCACGGCTTTGACGATGTCGTCCGTGTCCTGCCCCGAGAGGACGATGGGAATGGCGTCGATGCCGCCGAATTCGCGGAACAGGACCGCCTTGCCCTCCATGACGGGCAAGCCCGCGAGCCCGCCGATGTTGCCAAGCCCGAGCACGGCGCTGCCGTCGGAGACGACGGCGACGGTGTTCCATTTGCGGGTATACAGGTACGCCGCGGAAGGGTCGGCGGCGATCTCTTTGCAGGGCTGCGCCACGCCCGGCGTGTACGCGAGCGAGAGAGAGTCGCGGTCCTTGACTTCGACAAGGGAGCGGATCTCGTATTTGCCGCGCAGGTCTTTGTGCAGTTTGAGAGAGCGTTCGTAAACGTTCATGGATGAATCCTCCTATCGGTAAAAGAGCTTGCGCCTCAGACGAGGCGGTTCAAGATCGTGATGACGCGGAAGGTGACCGCGTCCGAAAACTTGCGCAGGTTCAGACCCGTGAGCCGCTCGAGCTTGTCGAGGCGGTACATGAGCGTGTTGCGGTGCATGTATAAGTTGCGCGCCGTTTCGCTCACGTTCAGGTCGTTGCCCAAAAACTCTTCGGCGGTGCCGGCGAGCTCTTCGTCTTTTAAAAGTTCGCGCGCTTCGCCGTCCAAAAGCACGGCGAGAAACTCCGCGCGGCGGGCGGCGGGCAACTCTTCGAGCATGCGCATGAGCACAAACTCGCGGTAGCTGTGCACGTCGCCGGCGGAACCGAACTGCGCGCTCAGGCGCAGCGCCGTGCTCGCCTGCGCGTAGGACTGGGCGATATCTTCAAACCGGCGGACGGTGCTGCCGATGCCGATGCGGGCGCGGATGCCGAGCTCCTCCAAAAAACTTTGGGAGAGGAAGTTGGCAAAATCCGCCGAGGATTGGTACTCCGAATCCGCCTCGCAGAATTTGACGAACGCGCCGTCCTTGGGGGTGATCATGACGGCGCTGTCGGCGTCGCCCTCGGCATACTGCGCCAAAAGCCCCGCCACGTCGCCCTCGCCCTCCGCGTTCACCGCGAGCGCAAAACAGGGACCTTCGGGCACGGCGTACTTTTCGCGGTAGCGGCGCACGTCCTCTTCGGCGCATTCGCCGAGCAGGATGCGGCGCAAAAACTCGCCTTTGGGCAAGTTCGCCACGCCCGTCATGCGCGAACCGGCATTGGAGAGCATGTCCGCAAGCAGGTACGCGTAATTGCGCTGCGTTTCGCCGCAGCCGGGGATGGAACACAGGTATTGCCTGCCCCTGTGCACGGCGCGGAAGCAGGTGCGGTTTTTTTCCGTATCCCGGAAAATGCCCTCGAACCGTGCCGAAAGCGGCTCGCCGCCGTCGAGCGGTTCGCCGCGGTCGGTGTACAGTGATACGACGATCCCCGTGTTTTTTGCAATGGCGTCCGCCGTCTTTTTCAGGTCTGCGTCCATACTTCCCCCTTTTTGCGGAAAAACCGCCGCATTCTTGTCTATTATAACGCAAATCGCGGCAAATATCAATCCTTTTGCGGGCGGAAATCGCGGCGGCGGCACACTTTGCCCGCAAAAAACCCGCGGCGTGCGCGCATGCGCGGGCGCCGCGGCGCACACAATACACTTGACACCTTTGCCGAAAGTATAGTACAATAAAAGTATCCATTGCGGCGGCGCGCAGCCGCGCGCCGCCGCATACATGCCGAGAGGATCGCGTATGGAAGAATTACGATTCACCGCCGCGGACGCGCAGCCCGCAGCGGACAAAAAAAAGAAACGCATCTTGCAATTGGTGCTGTCACTGATCGTGTTTGCGGGGTACACCGTGCTGCTGTTCGTCCCCGATACGCCGCTGGGCAGTTCGCTGTTTGAACAGCTGCTCGCCTGCTTCCGCGGAGAATCGGCATACGGCGGGGCGTTCGACGCGGCGGTGTACACGAACCTTGCCGTCTATGCGGCGGTGCTGGCATGCACTGCCGTCTCCGCCTTCCTGCAAAACGACCGCGCCGTATACCTGAACCTGCTCAAATCGGCTGCCGCCCTGGCGGGAACGTTGTTCTACCTGTGCGTGCTCACCGCCGCATGCGGGCTCTCCTTTACGGAGATCTTCCGCAGCGCGAACGCCACGTTTTTGGCGCTCGTCTTCGGCATCGCGGCGCTGCTCGTGTTCCTGTTCATGCTCCACAAGGCGGGCGGGATCCTCAAATTCGTGCTCCTTTTGACGGCGGCAGGCTTCCTCGCCGTGTTCCCGCAGGCGTTCATCGGGGCGTATGACTTCGGCGGGATCCTCGCGGGGGCGGAGCTGGGCTCGGATACGCTCGCCGCCGTTACCTCCGCCGTGTTCCGCATCTTTGCGTGCGTGCTGCTTTTGGATCTTTTGGCGGCGCTGTTCGCCCTGCCCTTCCGCCGCACGACGGTCTTTGACCTCGTGCGCGCCGCCGCCGTGCTCGCCGTCTCCGCCGTTGCGTTCATCCTGCTCGGCGTATACGACAAATTCGCCAACGGGCTGGCGGGGCTGGGGACGATCGTGACCACGGGGATCGCGCTCATACAGTTCCTTTTGGCGCTTTCGGTGTTCCTCATCCTCCGCGCCAAAAAGAAGAAGGCTGCCGCCGAAGAAGAGAATTCTCTCTTTGTCGTCGGCAAAGACAACCAGATGGCATTGCGCGGTTGGGAACAGCCCGCCGCAGCCGAAACGGCGTTCGGCGAAGAAGCGGAACGCACCAACAACGCCTTTGAAGCGGCTGCCCAGCTAACTTTCGACGATCTGGAAGCGGGCTCCGCCGCCAAAGCCGCCGCCTATGACAGCGCCATCCGCGGCGAGAAAGCCGCCGACAAACCGAAAGACCTTTTCGACTTCGAACAGGCGCGCTACGACGGGAACTTCAACCGTACGTTTGCCGACTTTGAAGAGAAAGCGCGTACGGAAAACACTCCGACGTATGAAGAATTCCGAACCGCCGCGCCCACCGAACCGCCGCGCACCTATGACGCAGCCGGCAGCGGGTATGTGCCGGACGCCTTCATCAACGGGCTGAGCGACGCCGAGCGGGACGAATTCAACAAACTTTTCATTTCCCGCATCTACGGGGAAAACAAGCGCCTGCCCGCCTATACCGTGGGCGGCGACAACCGCGAATTTTTTTTTTTTTTTTTCGTCTTTATGGGGCGATCCCGCAACGTCGTCTCCGACGGATTGCTGGTATAGTTCTATGAATACAGCAACCTGCTCCGCTGACGACGCC
>CALWBR010000069.1 GCA_944376145.1 uncultured Clostridia bacterium
TGCTGCGGCAGCGCAGTTCCGTAAAGGCAACGTGCTCCTTTTCCAGCCGTTCGCGGATGGCGCCGTAACGGCGGGCGGAGTACATGTTTTCGGAGCCGGGGCCGATGTAGGTAAATTTGCGGTGCCCGTTCTCCAACAGGTGATCCACCGCCTGCCCGAGCCCGATGCGGTCATCCGCCTCGACGGAATCCGCAAATTCGCAGCCGCGCCCGAAAACGACGCTGGGGATGCGGTTCTCCCGCAAAAACGTCTCTATGAACGGATCCATCACCGCAAGGTCGAGCACGATGCCCGCAACGCAGCGCCCGATCATGGTACGCACCGCCTTTTCCACCTTTTCCGGATTTTCGTCCGTGTTGCAGATGAAGATGGTATATCCCATGCGGTCCGCCATCTCCTCGATCGCGCGGCAGACCTTGGCATAAAACGGGTTGGTGATGTCACGGATGATCACGCCGATCGTGTTATAGCTCTTGGAGGAAATGCTCCGCGCGAGCTCATTGGGCGTATAATCCATCTCCTTGGCGATCTGCAAGATCTCGCGCCGCGCCTTATCGCCGACGCCCTTGCCGCCGTTCAATGCCGCCGATACCGTGCTCTTTGCATACCCCGATGCACGGCAGATGTCTAAGATCGTAGCCCGCATACTTCTCTCCCCTCGTCCTTTTTCTGCGACTTTCCCCTGTAACAGCGCAGAACTCTCTCACAAAACCGTCACCGAACCGTTTCGGCAATGGTATTGTAACACCGTTTTGCGCGGCTGTCAAGACTATTTTTTAAATTTCCGAAAAAATTTTTCACTTTTTTTTCGAACCAAACACCGCTTCGCGGCACGCCGCCCCGAACAGGCGGGGCTGCCCCCTGGCGGTCTCTCCTATAAGTATACAAGATCACCCCCCCCCGTCAATCGATTTCATCATACTTATACAAAATATTTTGTTTACCTGTCGCGCATCGAACGCCTCGACCATCGCGCGGCGAGCGCCCCTCATCCGTTTTTTGTGCCGCAAGGGCACAAAAAACACCTTCCCCGCGAGGGGGAAGGCTTGATTTGGTTGTTTTTCAATAATTTCTTTCGCGCGCAAAAATCACACTTTTTGCAAGCGCACCCCATTTGCCGAAAACGTTCGGCTCTCGGAAAAGGGTGAAGCCGCGGCATTTTTATAACGGTGTGCCCTGAAAGATGCCGCGGCGAGGGAGAAACCACCGCCGAGCCGCCTTCGCGGCGAACGGCGGTGTCTCCCTCAAACTCACGGAAAAATTTTTCATCAGCTTGAAAAATTTTTCGTGAACCTTTACGAGGGGGAAGGCTTATGTGGTCAACACGAGATTTTCGCGAACTCCTTTGCGCCCCTATCACTCGCTCCGCAGCGCCACGACGGGGTCGCGTTTTGCGGCGGCGGAAGCGGGGATCAACCCCGAAATAAGGGTGAGCACGATGCTGATCGCCAACATGATGAGCGCGCTCGTAAACGGCAGCGCGGCGAGCCCGCCGATCCCCGTGAGCGGCAGCAGGATGGCGTTGATAAGCAGCTGCAGCAAGTACGCCACGGCGACCCCCAACAGCCCCGAACACAGCCCGACGATAAAGCTCTCCGCATTAAAGACGTGCCGTATATCCTTTTTGCGCGCGCCGATACTGCGCAGCACGCCGATCTCTTTGGTGCGCTCCACCACCGAAACATAGGTGATGACGCCGATCATGACGGTAGAGACGACGAGCGAGATCCCCGTAAAGGCGACCAAAACGTATGTAATGGCGTTGAGGATGGTGTTCATCATGCCCATCAGCGTACCGACGGTATCGGTATACGTGATCTCGGTCGGTCCGTCGTAGCCGTCGTACGTGCCGTGTTCGTTAAAATACGCAAGGCGCTGCTCCTCTACGATCGCATTCCAGCCGTCAAGGTAGGCGAGCATTTCGTCTTTGGAATCGAAGTTTCTTGCGTACACCGCCACGGAATTGGGCGTATCGTCACCGCCCAGAGCACGGACGGTCGAGCGCACGTTGGTCTTGGTGACCCCGTTGTATACGAACGAAGACGCGTTGGAGGGCAGCGCCGTGAGTGCGACCTCTAAGATCTGTTCGAGCTGTTCGTCGGTCAGCCCGTTCGCCACCACCCACGCTTTCAGTGCTTCCAACAGCTGCAGCTGTTCGTCCGTCACCCAGGAAGGCGGCGTGACCGTGCCCGTTCCGTCCTCCAAATAGCTCTTTAACATGTTGCGCACGGTATACGTGGTCAAAAGCGGCACATATTCGCCGAGGTTCACGGCGGTGCCGTCCTCCCCTTCGCTCACGCCCGTAAGATACTGCACGATGCCGGACTGCATGTTCCTTGCGATGTATTCCTGAATGAGCTGCTCGGTCAGCCCCAGCCCTTCCGAAAGGCAGCCGTACGTGAGTCCCTGTTTGAGCCTTAGCACGCCGACGATCTTCAATTCGACGCCTTCGCCTTCTTCCATGGCGCCGTCCCCGCCGCGCTCATACCCGCGGTACGTGTAATCGCCGTCCGCACCGATATACACGGCATCGTTGTCGTACAATTGAAACGTCGTGCCGATGATGCCCTTTTGCGTGACGTTGCCCGCCGCATCCACCACGTCTTCGAACGGGATGCTCATCGTCTCCGCCTCTCCGTCCTGCGAATTGAGGAAGAGATCCAAGAAGTCGTCTTCGTCGATGAACCCGAGCTGGGCGAGCGTTAAGTCGGTCGCGTCGTTCTGTTCGCCCACGACGAACACGATCTCGCCGGACGCCTGCGGAAAGCTGCCCGCCACAACGTCGTATTGCGACCGCACGTATTCGCCGTAGCCTTCAGCCCCGATCTTCTCCGTGCCGGGCATAGCGCCGACCACGTTCGTGAAATAATCGACAAAGCGCGTCAGCGAAGAGTATTCGTCCGCCGCCGTGGTCAGGATCTGCGTGTAGTATTCGCGCAGCATGCTCATGGAGAGGTGCACGTCCTCCTGCGGGATCCCGAGGTGGCTCGTCACGTCCGACCCGACCCCGACGGTCGTGAACAGATTGTTGGTGAGGCTGACGCCGTAACCGTAATGGATGGCGTAGTACAGATCTTCGGGCATGGACGCGACGTAATCGAGGTAGCTGACCGTGTTCCCCTCCTCGTCCGTATAGGCGTTGCCGCTGCTCAGATCGTTCGAAGTCGTCATGCCCTGCGCGAGCTGCGAAAGGAAGGAATTGACGTAGACTTTATCCTCGATCTTATCCAGTTCGATGTTGGAGGTAGAGCCGCTCATGAAGCTGGACATCGCCGCCGTCAGGTCCATCGACGTTTCGGTGACCTGCACGGGGTAGTACGAGAGCATATCCTCTTCCGTTTTGTTGATGTATGTAGAGAACCCGGAAGAGAGCGCCAGCACGAGGCAGACGCTGATGATGCCGATGCTGCCCGCGATGGCAGTGACCGCCGTGCGCGCTTTTTTGGTGAGCAGGTTGCGCCCGCTCAAAAGGAACGCCGTCCACAAGGACATGCTCGTTTTTTCGCGCTTTTGCTTTTTGGCGGGGCTTCCCGCCGCGCCCGCTTGAGCGGGCGCCTCGGCAAAGAGCGTCTCCTCCTGCTCCGCGGCGGGAACAAAGGGGTTCGTGTCGTCGATCACGTGCCCGTCCAAAAGGCGCACGATGCGCGTGGAATAGCGCTCGGCAAGCTCGGGGTTGTGCGTGACCATGATGACCAGCCGCTCGCCCGCGATCTCTTTGATCAGCTCCATGATCTGCACGCTCGTTTCGGTATCGAGCGCGCCCGTCGGCTCGTCGGCAAGCAAGATCTCGGGGTTGTTGACGAGCGCGCGCGCAATGGCGACGCGCTGCATCTGCCCGCCCGAAAGCTGGTTGGGCTTTTTGTTGATCTCCGCGCCCAGCCCCACGCGTTCGAGCGCCTGTTTTGCGCGCTCCTTGCGCTCATGGGCGGAAACGCCCGAAAGGGTGAGCGCCAACTCCACATTGCCCAGCACCGTTTGGTGCGGGATCAGGTTGTAGCTTTGAAACACGAACCCGATGGAATGGTTGCGGTACGCGTCCCAATCGCCGTCGCGGAAATTTTTGTTGTTATCTCCCTTGATCACAAGGTCGCCCGCCGTATACTGATCCAGCCCGCCGATGATGTTCAAAAGGGTCGTTTTGCCGCAGCCCGAGGGACCGAGCACAGAGACAAACTCCTTTTTGCGGAACGAAAGCGATACGCCTTTGAGCGCGTGCACCTTTGCGTCCGCGACCTTATAGTCCTTTACGATGTTTTCCAGTTTTAAAATCGCCTGCGCCATTGTCTGCCTCTTCCCGATCTTTTACGCCTGTTCCCGCTCCCCGCGCACCGAGCCGATGCCGAGCTGCTGCAGGGTGGGGAATGTCCTTTTGACTTCTTCGAAAATGCCGATAAACTTTTTCATCCCTTCGATAAAATGCAGGATCTCCTCGATGCCGACGCGGTCCACGATCTGCTGCACGAATCCGTTCAAATACTCACGGATCTTATCATATGCGGCGCGCGCCTCGGGCGTGAGCACGATGTACGAGCTCTTTTTGTCCCGCTCGGAGGGGATGCGCATGATGATCTGCTGCTTTTCGAGCTTTTTGACCAACTGCGAGATCGCCGAACGCGTAAGATTGAGCGAACGGGCAACGCCGCTGGCGATGACGCGCTCCCCCTTTTTCTCGGCTTGCACGACGATCTTCATGAGCTGCATTTCGGTATTGGTGAAGGGCAGCACGTCATGAAAAATGCGGATATCGTCCACTTTTTTGGCAACGGTGAAAATTTCCTGCAACAATTGGTTCGCATCCATACGTTTCCCTCCTGCCCCGCCGCAAAGGCGGAACGGCATTCTGTTAAGTTCTTAATCGTTGCTATTATATTATGGCACTTAACAAAAGTCAACCCTTTGCCCGCAGCGGAAAAAAATTCATACCCCGCACACGATGCACGCCTCTTTTTTACCGCAAAACACACACACGAAAAACACCCCCGCGCGCCGTTTGGCGCACAGGGGTGCCGCAATGCGATGAAGTTGCCGCGGCGCTTTTACGAAAAACGCACCGGGTTGTTCCGGTACAGCGTTCCGAGGAAGCTGCCTTCGAGCGATGGATAGATATCCCCGCCGAACAATTCGATCAACGCGAACACGAGCAGGGTGAGCAGAAGGACCGCCGCCACCATAAGGAGCATGCCGAGGATGCGGTTGATGATGCGCATGACGAGCACGTCGATCGAAAAGACGCCCGCGATCAGTTTGACGATCAAAATGCGCAAAAGCTGCATCACGAAGAACAACACGATATAATAGATGACCGTCGCAAGATGGATGGTCCCCAAAAAGCTCCACGCCTCGCCCAGCGACGCGTTCAGCCCCGCTATCCACTCCGCTACGGCGGGGATACCCTGGATCATGCCGCCAAACGTTGCACAGGCAAAGATGGAGAGCACGAACCCGAAGATGCCCTTCGTAAAAAATTTCAGCGTTCTGCCGAACCCGATCGCAAACCCGAGCCCCGCAAAGAGGATGGCTGCAATGACCGTGACGGCGTCTAACGTACCCATATCCACTGCTCCGCGCGGCATGCCCTGCCGCTTAGGCGGACATTATAGCATATCCGCGGCGATTTTGCAACGATCCGCCGCCCGTATCCCGCGCGAGCCTTCCCGAAAGAGCCGCGATCTTGTCGAAACCCCTATTCGCACAGCCGCGCGATCGCCTTGGCGAGCGCCTTGATCTGCGTGTTCGTCGTATTGATGCACACGTCGAAGTTGAGCGGGTCTCCCCACTTTTTCCCGGTATAGAAGTAATAGTAGTGCGCGCGCTCGGCGTCGATCTTGCGGATGAGGCGCGCCAGTTTACGGTCGGTAAAGCGCTCGTTCTCGGGCGCTTTGGCGCGGCACCGCGCCAGTTTGCTCGCCTCGTCTGCATACACGAACAGGCGCAGCGGCTTTTTATCGCGCAGAATGTAGTCCGCGCAGCGCCCGACGATGACGCAGTCTGACTTTTCCGCCATTTCGCGGATGATCTCATGCTGCTCATGGTAGACCGCGCTGCTTTGCGCGGCGGCGGCATCCAGCGCGGGGTAAAAGCTCCGCCCCACGTGGATGGGATACAGCACGACGGGTTTGTGCTCGACGATCTGCTGCACATACTGCTCCGAAAGCTCGGTGCGGCGGGCGATCTCGGTAATGATCTCCTTATCGTAATACGCTATCCCCAGCTCCTCGGCAAGGCGCCTGCCCAGCTCCCTGCCGCCGCTGCCGAATTCTCTGCCGACGGTGACGATCTTGCTCATAACGCTCCCCCTTTCTTTGATCTCACCACCATTATACCATGCCGTTCCCCGCTTTGCAATACCTGTCCGAAATTTTGTTGCGCCCGCACTGTAGGATTACAATAGATGTGAGACAAAGAGTATAAAAAAAGAGTAACAGGTTCTGATTTTGTGATATAGTTTAATCACCACAAAAAACAACACCCAAAAAAAGAACTGTTACTCATGAAAACT
>CALWBR010000070.1 GCA_944376145.1 uncultured Clostridia bacterium
TTTTAAAAGACGGCTTGTTGCATTAATTTTATCTTTATGCTGTCTCACATGTTTGACAAACCTACACCTCCCGCCCCTTCTCTGTCAAGATTTGGTGAAAAACGGGGAACGCCGCCCGCCTAAAAAAACCGCCGCAGGCTCCCCTGCGGCGGCAGTTTTTGTGATCCGATCATTCTTCCCTGCCGACGCGTTTGAGAAGCCGCCCCAACCCCATGACGAGGAAAGGCACCAGCACCGCCTGCAGCACGAGCCCCGAAAGCCCCGTTTGGATCTGCTGCCACGCCGCCGCGGCAGTCAGCGGCGAAACGCCCCCGAACACGGCAGCCAACAGCAAAAAGAGCAGCCTGCCGCTCACGGCGGCGAGCAGCACCGCCGGGAACGCCATCCAACCGTTTTCGGCGATCTTTGCGGAAAACAGACCCGAGACCGCCGCAAACACGGCGAGCTCTGCCATCATGTACGGCAGACGCGCCGCCGCAGGCATGGCGTTGCCCGCAAGGCTCGTGATGCAGAAGCTGACCAACGGCGAAAGGATGCCCACGCCCAGCCCCCAGCGCCAGCCCAAAAGGCAGCCGCCGAGCAGCACGGGGAGATACATGGGCAGCCACTGCATGCCGCCCTGCGCGCCCGCAACGAGGTGCACCAACTGCGGCAGCACGACCGCCAACACGACGACGGCGGTGCTGACCAACGTTTTTACGGTGAATTTGACGCGCGCTTTTGCCTGCTTTGCGTTCAGTACGCTCTCTATCATGTTCCTTTGCCCTCCTCACTCCGGCGGCTCTTGCTGTCTCTTTCCTCATGGCGGGGATATCGATGCGCGACGAAGACCGCTTTCTACCGCGGACACGCGACCAGCCGTATACTGCTCTCATTATAAAATACATTTGCGGCAATGTCAAATACTTCCTGCACATGACGCGCCCCTGCGCGGGGCGGTCGTTCTGCCACCGATCCACCATCGGCTGTATCGCAGTAACCTCCGCCTGTCCCTGCCGTGCAACAGGCTGCCCCTGCGGCGCCGCGGAAGGCGCACCCTCTCCGTGCCAAGTAAAGTTTAGGGAAATTTCCTAAAATAGGGGCATGCAAACGTTTATCGAACGGCTGAAAGAGCTTCGCACGGAAAAAGGGCTGAGCCGGAAGGAACCGGGGCAGATCCTGAACACGACCAACAGCAGCGTGTGCGACTGGGAACGCGGAAGGTCGGAACCAAACCTCGACACGGTCGTGCAGATCGCGCGTTATTTTGACGTTTCCGCCGATTACCTGCTCGGTCCGGAAAACGGATCGGACGCAAAAAAATAAGGCGGGAGCGCGCTCGTAGGTACGTTGCGCTTCCCGCCCCTCCCGCCGCCGCACGGTCGTGCGGCGGCGGGTGTTCCTTCTTTGGTGGTCATCCTCTTTGGCCCGCGGCGGCGGTGCGCAGAACGAGCCGCAATACGGCGCGCACAACCTTCGGCGGTTTTACGCAGATGATCTTTACCATTTTGCTTCCTCCTGCACTTCAAACACGAAGAGGGTGCCCGCGTCACAGACGATGCGCGCCGCATCCGCTTCGACGACGTTGCTCAGCCCGCGGCATGCATGCGCGGTGAGCGTGAGATCGTTGAGCGGATACCGCAGCCCTTCACTCTCTATTATATGCGCGCTCTCCCCCACCGGTGCAAGCGAAAGGGTCACGCCGCACTTGCCCTGCCAAACGACTTCGCCCGCGGCGCAATACACGGTTGTATAGTTGGTGAACATCTTTGCGGAAACGCCGCGCAAAAACGCGGCGTACAGCAGGCACAAATTGCCGTAAAAATGATCGTCTCTGCCTCCGCCGCCGCCATACAGCTCCACTTCGGTGCAGCCGTGGCGGACCAGGTAGTCCAGCGCGATCTCCCCGTCGGTAAAATTTTTGCGGCTCGGGTACACGAGCGCATCCTCCGGGACATAACCCAAAGAATCGAAGTCGCCCGCCTTCACGTCGATGCGCACCTTCCCCTCCGCCCAGCGGAGCGCGCCGTCGCAGCAAACGACGAGCGCATCGTCGCAGGCGATGGCGCCGTGCCACGGCTCGCCGTTGAGCAAAACGATGCCCTTCATTTCTGCCCGCGCAGCTGCGCGATGGCTGCCCGCATGTCCGCCGCGCCGAACACGGTGCTGCCCGCCACGATCACGTTCACGCCCGCGGCGATGACGCGCGGCGCGTTCTCCACGGTGATGCCGCCGTCCATTTCGATGTCGCGCACGAGCCCGTGCCGTTCAAAAAACGTACGGGCGGTCTCTGCCTTTTGCAGGGTCGACTCGATGAGCTTTTGCCCGCCCTTGCCCGGCACGACGCTCATCACGAGCAGCATGTCGAATTCTTCCGCAAAGGGCAGCACCTTTTCCACGGGCGTGCCCGGGCTAACCGAGACCCCGCACTTTACGCCCAGCGAACGGATATAGCGAAGGATCTCTTCAATGCGGTCGCCGCAGGCTTCGGCATGCACGGTGATGATATCCGCCCCGATACGCGCGAATTCCGCCGCTTTCAGCCAGGGCGTGACGGTCATCAGGTGCACATCGAGAGGCAGCCGCGTGTGCGGGCGCAGCGCCTCGATCATATACGAGCCGAAGGTGATATACGGCACAAAGCTCCCGTCCATCACGTCGCAATGGATGAGGTCGGCGCCGGCTGCCGTCAGCCGCTCCACGTCCCTGCCCATCGCCGCGAAATCCGCGGAGAGGATGGACGGGGCGATCCGTATCGTTTGCATATTCGTTCCCCCTGTAACGTTTTCTATTTATCATAGCAGAAGGGCGGCGTTTTGTCAATCCTTCTCCGATTTTTTCGGGTCCGCGGAGGCATTTTCCCGCCCTTCTTCGGCAAGGCGCGCCGCCCGCAGCTGCCCGCAAGCGCCGCCGATCTCCGCGCCCGTGCGGCGGCGCAGCGTCGCCGAAATGCCGCGCTTTTCCAATTCCCCCAAAAAACGGTAGGCAGCCTTTTCTCCCGTGCCGCAGAGCGAGCGCTCCTTCACCTCGTTCAAACGGATGAGGTTCACATGGCAGGGTCTGCCCTTCAAGAGCGCGGCGAGCCGCTCCGCGTGCGCCCTGTCCGCATTTTCGCCCTCGATGAGCGCATACTCGAAGATATAGCGCCGCCCCGTCTTTTCAAAATAGTATTCGCACGCCTTTAAAATATCCGCAATGGCGTACGCTTTGGCGACGGGCATGGTGCGGGCGCGCTCCTCATCCGTCACCGCGTGCAGCGAAACGGTCAGGTTGACGGGCAGCCCTTCCTCCGCCAAGGCGTACATTTTGGGTACGATGCCGCAGGTGGAGAGGCTGATGTTGCGCGGGCTGATGTTCAGCCCCTGTTCCGCCGTCACGAGGCGCAAAAATTTTACGACGTTCGCGTAGTTATCCAACGGTTCGCCGCTGCCCATGAGCACAAGGTTGGTGACGGCGCGCTTTTGCGGCGTACCGCCCGCGCGCGCGTTGACGGCGAGCACCTGCGCGAGGATCTCCCCCGCGGAGAGGTCGCGCACCAGCCCGTTCAGCCCCGACGCGCAGAAGGCGCAGTTCATGCGGCAGCCGACCTGCGTGGAAACGCACTGCGTGTTCCCGTATTTATAGCGCATGAGCACGCCTTCGACGAGGTCGCCGTCCGCGAGAGAAAACAAATACTTTTCCGTCCCGTCGGCGGCGGCGAGCACCTCGCGGATGCGCACGGGCTCGTCCTCGAAGCGGGCAAGCAGCTTTTCGCGCAGCGGGAGCGAGAGTTCGGTAAACGCCGCAATGCGCGCCCCGCGCGCAATGGCGCGGGCGAGCTGCCCCGCACGGTATGCCGGCTCGCCCAGCTCCCGGACGAGCGCCGTGAGCTCCGCCATGTCCTTATCCTGCAAAACAGCCTTCATGCCCGCCTCCGCATCGCACAAAAATAAAACCCCGCTCCCATGGAAAGATGGGGCAAAAATTGCAGACCGTACTCCGTTTTTTTGTGCGCGAGCGGGCTCTCCGCCCCCACCGCGGCAAACGCAGGCTGCTCCGCCAAAAAGGCGGAGACGATGCCGTCGTTCTCCTCCTTAAACACGGAACAGGTGGAATAGTACAGGCTGCCGCCCGCCCGCACATAGGGAGCGCAGGCGCGGAGGATCGCCGCCTGCGTCTTTTGCAGCGCGGCAAGGTCCGCCTCCTTGCGGAACAGCTTGATGTCCGGGTCGTCGCCGATCACGCCGTAGCCGGAACAGGGCGCATCCACGAGAACGGCGTCGAACGCGCCGTCAAAGCGGGCGTCGTGCTCGGAAGAGTCGCGGCAAAACACCTCGATGTTCTCCGCGTGCATACGCGCCGCATAGCCGCGGATGAGCTCGGCGCGGTGCGGGTGCAGTTCGAAACAGGTGACCTGCCCGCACTTTCCCGCCAGCAGAACGCTTTTGCCGCCGGGCGCGGCGCAGGCGTCCAAAAGACGCGCGCAGGGGGATATCCCCGCGCCGATCGCGACCGAACCGACGGACTGGAAGGTGTACTTCCCCTCGTCGTACCCCGCGTCCCTGCGGAACGCGGGAAAGGCGTAGACGTTCGCAAAGGGGGTCGCCTCGTGCGCGTGCTTTGCAAGGTAGGGCGTGGCTGCCTCTTCCGAGGCAAAGCGCACGAAGGTACGCGCGGGGCGGGGCTGTACGATCGCCTCCGCCTCCTGCCCGTATTGCGCGAGCAGGCGTTTTGCCGCAAACAGCGGCACCGAATATTGCAGGGAAAGGCGCTCCGCCCCGCCCGCGGGCAACGGCACCTTTTGTTCGTCAAAGGCGCGCAAAAAGGCGTTCACGAACCCTGCCGCGCCGCCCTTGCCCAATTTTTTTACCAATGCCACGGCGCTGTCCGTGACCATGTACCGCGGCTTTTTGAGATAGAGCAGAAAATACAGCGCGACCTTCAGCAGGATGCGCACGGGAAGCTTCGGGTTCTTCGGCGCAAAGCAGCGGATACAGGCGTCGAGGTACAGATCGTTTTCGAGCACGCCGTAGCATACGCGCACGGTGCGCGCGCGGCAGCTCTCCTCGACGGGCGTCTCCGCAAGCGCCTGTTTGAGCCAGCTCCCCCTGCCGTACACCTTTTGCAATACGGCATACGGATCGTACAACGGGTTCGTCATTGCAGCCCCCCGCCCGTGAACCGATCCCCGACGGCGACCTTTCTGCCGTTGACGGCGTCGGCGGCTTTGATCCGTTTGCCGCCCTCGAATTGCAGCGTTTCCAAACGGACGCAGCCCTCCCCCGCCTGCACGTAAATGCCTGTCTTATCCGCGCGCACGACCTCTCCCGGCGCGCCGCCCGTGCCCGCCGCGGGACTCGCAAAGCAAACATTCACGAGTTTGCCGCCAAGGTACGCAAAGGCAAGCGGCTCCGGGTCCATGGCGCGCACGAGGCGGCAGATCGCTTCCGCAGGCTGCGAAAAATCGATCGGGCAATCCTCTTTTTTGATCTTTTTGCAGAGCGTGGCAAACGCGCCGTCCTGCTTGGTATACGTCTCCGTGCCCGCGGCGACCTCCCTGAGCGCGACGACGATGCATTCCGCGCCGAGCGCGAACAGCTTATCCGCAAGCGTGCCGAACGTATCCGTTTCGGCAACGGGGATGCGCCGCTGCAACAAGATATCGCCCGTATCCAGCCCGAGCTCGGTGCGCATGACCGTCACGCCCGTCTCGGCATCGCCCGCCAGGATCGCGTGCTGGATGGGGGAAGCCCCGCGCCAGCGCGGCAGCAAAGAGGTATGCACGTTGAACACGCCGCGCGGGAACGCCGCCAGCACCTCCTCCGTCAGCAGCTGCCCGTATGCGCAGGTGACCATACAGTCCGCGCCGAGTGCGGCAAGTTCGGCGGCGTGCTCGCGGAGCTTCGGAGGATCCAGCACGGGAATGCCCGCCTCCTGTGCGGCGCACTTCACGGGGTTGGGCGTGAGCACGCGTTTGCGCCCCGTCGGCTTATCCGGTTGGGTGACGACGGCGGCAACGCAATAACCCGCTTCGCGCAAGGCGCGGAACGGGACAAGGGAACGGGGATCGGAACCGGCATACACGATCTTCATAGACGACCTCACCGAAGGGTTCACTCCTTCGCGCGCTCGACGCGCTCTGCTTTATCGGTATACAAAATGCCGTCGAGGTGATCGAGCTCGTGACAGACGGCGCGGGCAAAAAAGTCGCGCGCGGTCAGCTTTTTCGGCTTTCCGAAGCGGTCGACGTACTCCACTTTGACCGTTTGCGGACGGGTGACCACCCCGCGCTTGCCGCGCACGGAAAGGCAGCCCTCCC
>CALWBR010000071.1 GCA_944376145.1 uncultured Clostridia bacterium
GAGGGCGGCGAGTTTCTGCGCGGGGATGTCGTACTGCTCGTATCCGTCCGTCATGCCGTTCGCCGTGAAAGCGCGCACGGTGTAGACGTCCGAAGCGACGTACACATGCTCGTCCGCCGTCACGCAAATGCCCTGCACGCCCGTTTCCACGCCGCCCGAACTGACGGCGTATTCGCCGCCGTCCAGCTTCGGGTAATCGCGGTAGCTGACGGGCTCGGCGGGCGTGCCGCCGAAATCGGTACGGAGCAAATACACTTCCTTCCGCGCGCCGACTACGCCGAACACCGCAAACAAACTGCCCGACGAAGGAAAGTACGCCTGTTGCGGCACATAATTCGTTTCCAGCGCGCCCGCGGGCGTGCCGTCGCCGTCGGCGGAAAACCGCAGCACCTGCCGGTCGTTGTACAAGGCAAAGACCTGCCCGTCGTAGAGCGAAACGCTCAAAATACCGGCGCCGCCGCTCTCACTGCCGTCTTCGGCAGGTTTCCGATAGGAAAACAGCAGCGCGCCGTCCGCTTTGTTGTAACAAGAAAGCAGCCCGTCCTCATCGGCGGCGGCGAAATAGGTATCGTCCTCCGCCATGCGCACGGCGCCGCTTGCAGCGGGCACGGGGAAGGCGTCGCTCCCGCCCGCCGCGGAAACGCCCGCGCCGACCAGTACCGCAAAGGCGATGACGCCCGCCAGCGCGACCGCCGTCGACGCGGTCCACAGCGGCGATAATTTTTTCAGTTGTTCCCGCATAGTTCCGTCCTTTGACAGAGGCGGGCGCGGATGCGCCCGCCCTGCCTTGCTCTGTTGCCGCACACCGTGCGGAGGATCATTCGTTGTTCCCGCCGTTATCGGAAGGCTTGCCCGCCTTCTTTTTCTTGACGATGACGACCGCTACCACAACGCCGATCACCACGACCGCCGCCACGACGCACACGATGATGATCCAGCCGTTGTCGGCAGGTTCGTCTTTGCCGCCGTCCGTCGGCTCATGCACGTCGCCGGAAGGAACTTCCGTCTCCGTAACGCTGAACGCCATCTTCTCCTCTTCCACGTCTGCCGTGGAGGAGACGCCGAGGCGCAGATCGGTCAGAACGGTGTTGCCGACACTGTTGAAGTAATACGGCATACCGCCGAGTTCGACCACAACAGACCCGTTTTCCACGCGGAACACAAGGGTGTTTTCGCCGATGACGCTGCCGTCATGGAAGTTTTTGCTGTCGGCGATCGCCGTGTTGTTCACGTACACGTTGTTGCCGTTTTTGTCGCGCACGGTGAGCACGAGGTAGCCGAGGTATGCGCCCGCCTGTGCCGTTTCGGGATCGTTGTTTGCATGGATCTCGACGGTGAGCGTGTTGCCGCTGTACAGGTCGTAGAGGTAGACGGCAACGTGCGCGTTGCTCGTACCCGTAAGCCCGTTCAGGAAGTAGCCGTTCACATTGGTGATGTTCACTTTGAAGGCGACGGCGCCTGCGGTGAGGTCGATGAACTCCTCGGAGAGGAAGTTCCCTTCGCCCTTCACGCTGAACTTTCCGTCTGCAAACGTGCCCGTACCGGCGCCGTCCTTCTTCGTCCAGCCGTCCTCATAATCCTCGGCGATCGCCATGGCGAAATACAGCCCGTCTTCGGTAACGACCGCGAAAGAGTACGTCTTGTTTTCGGTGAAGTAAGCCGCGTCGATCGTCAGCTTCCCGTCTGCAAAGGTGAACTGCGAAGCGGTGAGCTCCGTCAGCGTATCCATATCCAAGACGGTGGTGACCGCCTTGCCGCCGAACGCGTTTTCATACACCACTCCGTCCGCGCCGACGGTCGCGATGACCGATTTGTCCGCGCTGACTTCGCACAGCGCTTCGATGTTCACCTCCAACTCCACGCCGTCCGCAACGACGGTGAAGTTCATCATGTCAGCATAAGCGATGGTCTGCAGGTAGCTGCCCTTGATCGTGAGCTTGCCCGTAGCCGCATCGAAGGAATACGCATCCGCCGCCAGCTGTTCGTCGCCGTATTTCACTGCGGAAACAGCCGCCGCATTGTAGATATTGAAGGAGACATCCGTGTCCGCGCCGAGCGTGTATTCCAGTCCGTATGTATTCGCCGCGGGCGATGCGGGGTTCGTGCGGGTGGTGATATCGAGCGTACCCGTACCCGAGAAGATGCCGACGTATGCTTTGCCGCCTTCAAAACTTGCAAGCGTCCAAACGTCCGTCTTCCAGATCTGCTGCCCGTTGAAGGTAACGATCGTCTCTTCCTCAGTGATCGTGAACGCGAACAACTGCGATCCGTTCTGGTTGATGTATTCGGGTCTCGTCTGCGTGGGAAGATCGGATACAAAGTTGGGGCACTGGAATTCGCCCTTCGTATGATCGTAAAGGAACGCGAGGTAGTTGTTTGTAGCCGCTTCGCTGAAGGTACTGAGCTGCGCGATGTCGCTCGTCAGACCGATGACGAACCAGCCATGCCCATTGCCCTTTTCCAGTTTGTTGATGTCAAGTTCAAGGTACAGCGTTTCGGAAAGATCGATCGGTTCGGAGAAGTACATACGGCTGAGCATGCCCATGTGCATCGTAGAAGAACCGTTATCGCCCTTCACAACGCCTTCGGCTTCCCCGTCCGAAGCGACGCCGCCTGCCGCTTCACCCATCGTGTCGGCATTGACCCATTCGTCCTTCGCATATTTACGGAACACTTTGTATTCTATGGAACCCGCCATCGTTTTCAGCTCAAACGTATGCAGCCCTTCGCCCAATCCGTTCACGAGCTCTTGTTTCAGCACGAGCGAGATCGTATTCTGCGCCCAGGTCGCCGTATAATCTTCCGCAGACAATGCGGTCCCGTCCAGCAAAACGGAATACGTTTCTTCCCTTTCGTAAGAAACGCCGACCGTAAGATCTTCGGTAAGCGCATCCGCCACGATCAGCGGCGACGTTTGCGATTCTACGAGCGCGGGGGGGTCGTTATACAGGATCTGCAGATTGTACGTCGTCGTGCGTTCATCCGCCGCCGTAAATACAAACTGCGTATTCAGCGGATAGTAGTCCGTGCCTTTGCCCGTGATCGCCGTCGCTTTGAGCGTGACCGAGTTACCGCTCACCGTATAATCGGTGTCTTTGACAAGCTCTACAACTTCTTCCTTCGCATTGGTCACGGAAACTTTCGTAACGGGCTGCGTAAAATCTAAAACGATATCCGTATCCCACTGTTTGACCAAGACCGCCGAACCGCTTGCCACGGAGGACTTGAATGCGGTAAACGGATTGAAGGCGCTGAAATACACCCACGGCGCACCGCCGCCGCCCCAGAAGTCGATGACCGTTTGGACATTCCCCGAAGCAAAATCGGTCGTTTTGATCGAATCAAGTTCCGCGATCACTTCGTTGTTGATCGAAACGGTACTCGTTTCCGCGCCGAATTTTACGCTGACAAACGTGGTATCCTTTGCGCCGTTCCAGATCGTTTTGGACGTCGGAACAACGGAATACACGTCTTCCCCGTTTTCCAACACCTGTTTCTCGCCGTTCACATACACTTCCACTTTGATCATCGGATCGGTTTTGTTTGCATACGACTCGGCGTTGTTCAGGCTGATGGCAAATTTCGTATTCCGCTCATTCACCCCGAGATAGGTCGTTCCGAGCGAATCGGAATCCACAAAGTGGATAAAACGGTTCGTACGGTCGCCCTCGCCCGGCTCAAACCCGATCTCAAAGGAAATTTCTTCCTCGACGGACAATTTGTTCCGGTTGACGATCTTACCGTTTGCATGCGTCGCCATCGCCGTATACCCGCCGATCAATTCGGGAGCTACAAACCCAAGATAGCCCGCGACCCCATTGGCGCTGAGCACGTTCGATTTATCCGCCAACGCACTGTACGCCGCCTGCGTGTACCAGCCGTTGCTGTCGAAAGACGAAGCATCGGCGGTAGCCTGTTTGCCCACTACCTCGTCTTCTGCAAGCGCCACGATACCGAGCCCTGCCAAAGAGAGCAGCATCACCAAACCGAGCAGAAGGCAAACCAGTGTTTTGCTTTTTGTTCTCATACCTTCCTCCAAAAAAATTTTTTCTCTCCCCGAGAGAGTTCGCCACATTGAAGCATCCTCGCGGCAACACGTGTTTTTTGCCGTTACGTGTATTTTCCGTTGCGCAAGCAACGGAAAACAGGTACCTGTTTTCCTGAAACTATATCCCGCCTTGCTCAGCCCGAAACGGTATACCCGAACCTGCCGATGGGGGCGCAGTCTCCCTGTATGTAATAATTCATGATGTCCGTATACCCGACCACATGGTCGGCGACTTTAAAGCTGAACGAGAATTTGTCCTTATCCAGCCCGACCGCGGCACGCGGCACGGAAACGGCGAGATACCTGCCCAGCACGGCGATGCGCGCCGTACCCGCGCTACCCTGCGCCTCCCCGTCCGCACCCAGCCGTTCGACGGCGGCGGTATCGCCCGTGACCGTGCGGTTGATGACGTAGTCGAACCCGTTCCAGCCGCTGCCGCCCGTGGAAAGGAGCACGTTCATCCACGTTTTGTCCCCTTCCTCGTAGGCGGTGATATCCTTGGCGCAGGTGATGAGGAAGTACAGATTCTCCGCATCGTACAGGGCGCGGACGTTCACGACGTCGTTGCGGCCGGTATCGTCTTTATACGCGGGGAGCGAAGCGTTGGAGCTTGCATGGTTGCGCGCGGCGGTGTCGCCTGCGGGGTCGCCGAAGCCGGCAACGCCCTCCCAAGGAGCAAGGTCGTCCAGCTGCGGCACGCTCTTTTGCTCCATTTTGTAAGCGGAAGGCGCGGCGGGAATGCCCTTGTAGCGGCGGATGTTTTCGACCAGCTGCATATAATAGTTGTCCCCGAGCTCGCCTTTGCTCATCTCCGCATCGCGAGAAAATTCGTCGTCGTACAGATCGACGAAATAGCTCGTCTCCCTGCCGTTGCCCTTCGGCTGTTTTTGGGCGACCCACTCGTTCCAGCCCGTGACGAAGATGTTGTTCACGTTGCCCTTTTGCGCTTCGGAAATGGCGTAATCCCACTGCTCCTGGAAATTCGAGCCGGCGGCGACGCGCTCTTTGCTGTTCGCGCCGAAGCCGTCGTTATCGCCCGACGACCAGCCCCTGCCGTAATTAACGTTATAGCTGTTCGCGTTGAGCACCGCGTCGCTAAACGCGCCGTTGACGTGCTGCGCAATGGAAACGGACATGATGCCGTTGTGGCTGTATTGCTTGCGCTTGCCGTCCTCCACGCGCTCCCAGCTCATCCACGGGAACCCGTCGTCCTTATACGCAAAATCCCAGGCGGGATCGGTGGATGCGGCTTCGTTCGGCCACTGCGTCTGCTTGATATAAAACGCGTCTTTCACGTTTTCGTCAAGATACGTCACGTCGCCGCAGATGACCCAGGGCTTCCCCTCCGTGTTTTTATCGAGCGCAAGCCCGTCGCGCGCACGGAACCAAAGCGGATCGTATTCTTCGTTCGTATAGTAGTCCTCGTACAGGAACTTGACCGTTTGATCGGAAGCGTTGTTCAGCATGAAGGCGAACTTCGGGATGTTCCAGCCTTCCTTTTGCATTTGCAGCGCAACAGGGAACAGAGCGTCGGTGACCGATTTATAATAGTTGACGGGCTTGCCGTCCGCCACGTTCGAATTGGTATAATCGAACACGAGGTAATCCACGCCCGCGATCGTCAAAAGCTCCAAATGTTTGCGGAACACCCACGGATCGTCCGAACGGTAATAGCCGTAGAGCGGCTCGTTCCAATAATGGTGTTTGCGAATATCCGAACCCGACGTGATCTCTTCACGGGGCAGTTTGGAAATATCCAGCGTGTGCCCGTCTGCCTGCGCCCCCGTGCTGCCGTGCTCACCCGTCCAAAGAAAATAAAAGATGCCGACTTTCCGCTCTTCGTTAAACGAAACGACCGGTGAAACGCTTCTTCCGAGCGCGTCGGTGCCCGATAAACCGTAAATAGATTTCATAGACGAACTCTCCACTGCATTGTCGGTAACGGTATCGCTCTTTTCCCCCGCCCCATCCTGCGCACATCCGCACAGGCACAGCAAAAAAACCAACAGGAACGCTGCCAGCAACGATCCCAAACGGAGCAAAAGGCGTTCTCTTCCCGCGCCGCCCGTGCCGCGGCTCTTTCCGTACCCTATCAAACAGACACCCTCCTCGTGTATTTACCTGAGAAGAAACACGTGTTTCTTTACGTCAAGAAATAAAAACACGGCTTCCGCAAAAAGGTATAAGTGAGAAACACGTGTTTTCGAATTGTATTATACACTATCTCCGCCCGTTTGTCAATACCCAATTTGAAAAAATTTTTGATTTTTTGCATTTATCTGACAAATTTTTTGCGCCGAGGGAGCAGCGCGCAGCCGTTTTGCCTCCCGCGCGGGCTGCCGTGCCGCGCCCGAAAGGGTGTACGCAGCCCTCCCGCACGACAAAAAAGCGCAGGCTGCCGCCTGCGCCGAAACGCGCCGAACGTTTAATAATCGGCTTTACGGGAAAGCGCCACACCGCGGGTGCGGACGGTGCAAAGGCGGTACTCGCGCCGCAGGGAGAGCGCGAACTCGCTCTCCCTTTTGGACGCGGAAAAGAGCATATCGCCGCTGCGGGAGGCAATCTGCGCGAGGTTGGCTGCGCACATGCACACGTCTACCCCTGAAACAAACGCCCCCGCGCGCAGCATGAGCCGCGGCGCGCTGTCCTCCGCCGCCTCGAAGGGGCAGACGATGACGTCCGCATCGTGCAGCGCCAAAGATCCGCACACGGAGGGAAAGTAAATATCCTCCGCCACGCACACGCCCACCCTGCCGACGGCGGTCTCGTACACCTTTAAATGCGCGCCGGCGGCATACTCCTCCCCTTCAAAGGCGTGCAGCCTGTCGGCAACGCCCAAAATGCGCCCCTTCTCCGCGACGGCGGCGCTCTTGCGCCGCACCCCGCAAGAGAGGGTGCGGCAGCCCGAGACGACGACGCAGCCGCACTCGCGGCTCAAAAGCGCCATCTCTTCCAATTTGGAAGTGCCGCCGTCCAATTCGCTGCGGTAGTCGACCTCTTCCAGCCCGTTGAAGCCGAAAAACAGAAGATCGCAAGCGGGAAGGACCCGCCGCTGCGCGAACGCATGCAAGCTCTCCTCCGTGACGAACCGAACTTTCATACACACCTCCCGCAAGGGCGCGCGCACCGCCCCCCATTCATTATAATCGGAAGAAGGCGAAAGCGTGCAGGCGGTATGGATTTTTATGCAAGCGGGCGCAAGCGTTTGCTTTTCCTGAAAATCATGGTATAATACTGGTGATCGGGCGCTTTGCATGCCCGATGCTCGGCTGCGGGAAAACCCGCCGCCGCGGAGGTTTTATGCAAAAAAAATTCAAACTCACTCCCGCGCGCCTGTTGGTACTGGGGTATTTTTG
>CALWBR010000072.1 GCA_944376145.1 uncultured Clostridia bacterium
CCGATGCCGACGTTGTTGCCGGGATGGAACTTCGTGCCGCGCTGACGGACGAGAATGTTGCCCGCGAGCACCTGCTGGCCGTCGGAGCGCTTTACCCCGAGACGCTTCGCCTCGCTGTCTCTGCCGTTGTGCGACGAGCCCGTTCCTTTCTTATGAGCAAATAAACTGATGAAAATCATTTATTTATCCTCCTGATTGATGGTTACAGCGTGATCTTTTCGATCTTCACTGCGGTGAAAGGCTGACGATGGCCCTGTTTTTTGCGCTCGTTCTTCTTCGCCTTGTATTTGAACACGACGATCTTTTTGAACTTATCCTGCGCTTCGACCTTCGCCGTTACCTTTGCGGCGGAAACTTCGCTGCCGACCTTGACCCCGTTTTCATCCGAGACCATGACGACGTTGAACTCCACCGTGTCCCCTACGTTCGCGTCGAGCTTCTCCACACGAACGACGTCACCTTCGCAAACTTTGTACTGTTTGCTTCCGTTTTCGATGACTGCGTACAAACTGTTTTACCTCCACTGACCAGTCTCGCCGTAAGCCAAGGCGGCGCCAAAACGGCACGCTTAAAAGCCCGCTTCGAGCGGCTCGGAGTATAATCTACCATATCACAACACAAAAGTCAAGCGGTTTTTTGCCGCGAGCCCCTCCTTTTTTCATAAAAACGGGCGCGCCGCATAAGGGCGGGCGCTTTTGCACAAACTGCGGAAAAAGGAGGATCCCATGAGCGAGAAAAAATCGGGCGAGGAGCTGCTCGCCGAAATTTACCGGAACACGCAGTACGCGCTCACTTCGATCGCCGACATTTTGCCGGAGACGGAGCACGCGCCGCTGCGCGAAGAACTTTTGCGGATGCACGAAGGCTACGAACAAGTTTGCAGCAAGGCTGCTGCCTGCGCCAAGGACCGCGGCGTGGAATTAAAGGAACCGAACGCGCTGAAAAAGGCGATGATGTGGGGCTCGATCAAAATGAACGCACTGAAAGACGATTCGCGCGCGCACATCGCGGAAATGATGACGCAGGGCACGGTGATGGGGATCACGGCGCTGACGCGCTCGATCGGCGACGCGAAAAGCTGCGCCGACGAAGAAGTCCTCTCCCTCGCCGAAGACCTTTTGCACTTGGAAGAAGGGTACGAAAAGAGATTGAAGGAATATTTGGAATAGTTCACGAAAAATTTTTCAAGCTGATGAAAAATTTTTCCGTGAGTTTGAGAGAGACACCGCCGTTCGCCGCGAAGGCGGCTCGGCGGCGTTTTCTCCCTCGCCGCGGCATCTTTCCGGGCACACCGCTATCAAAATGCCGCGGCTTCACCCTCTTCCGTCACGCCGCCCGCGCGGCGCAAGGTGCAAAAGCAAAAAGCGCGGTTTTTGCTTTTGCAGAAAATTATTTCCATACAAGCCTTCCCCCCCCCTTGCGGGGAAGGTGGTTTGTTCACGAAAAAAGTTTTGAGCTGACGGGGTTCACGCAAATCTCGCGCAAAGGCGCTGCGATTTGCCGTGATTTGAGAGGACACCGCCGTTCGCCGTGAAGGCGGCTCGGCGGCGTTTTCTCCCTCGCCGCGGCATGTTTTGGGGCTACGTATGATAGAAATCGCACACATTACAAGCCTTCCCCCTCGTGGGGAAGGTGCCCCGAAGGGGCGGATGAGGGGTTCTCGCCATATAGTAACCCAAGCCTTCCCCCTCGTGGGGAAGGCGTAGTAAGGGCGGTACGTACCCCTGCCTTACGGAAAAGAAGCGCGGGCTCACTCCACCGTCACCGACTTGGCGAGGTTGCGCGGGCGGTCGGGGTCAAACCCGCGCAAAAGACACAGGCGGCAGGCAAACGCTTGCAGCGGGACGACCGAAACAAGGGGCATGAGCGGCGCGGGCAAGGCGGGCAGCGGGCAAAAAAAGTCTGCCGCGCCCGCGTATTCTTTATACGGCGAAAAGAGGCAGGTAAACGCCCCGCGCGCCTTGGCTTCGGCGAGGGAGTTTGCCGTTTTTTGCACCGTTGCGCGGTCCGTTGCCACCGCCAGCACAGGGAAGCCCTCCTCCACCAACGCGAGCGTCCCGTGCTTGAGCTCCCCCGCGGGGCAGCTTTCGGCGAACACGTAGGCGATCTCGCGGACTTTGAGCGCCCCTTCCGCCGCCGTAAAGCGGTCCGTTCCCCTGCCGATAAAAGACATGGCGCGGGCGGTTTGCAGCCGTTTCGCAAGGGAAAAGACCTCGCTGAAACACGAAAACGCCCGTTCACACGCCTCCGCCGCCCGACCGAGCGCGGAAAACCACGCGGGAAACGCCGCTTTTTTGTAAAACACCGTCTGCGCCGCCAAAAAATACAGGCACAGCAGCTGGCAGTTGTAACTTTTTGTGGCGGCAACGGCGATCTCCGCCCCCGCGAGCGTGCGCAGCGGGAAGTCGGCAAGGCGGGCGAGCGTAGACTGCTCGACGTTGGTGACGGCGATAAGGTACGCCCCGCGCGCCTTGGCAAGGCGCGCCGCCTCGAGCGTATCCGCCGTTTCACCGCTCTGACTGACGGCGACGAGCACGTCGCCCGCCCCGATGAGCGGGTCGCCGTAGCGAAATTCGGACGCCGCCTCGCAAAACACGGGGATGCGCGCCTCCCGCGAGAGCAACGCCCCGAACGCGAGCGCGGCATGGTGCGCCGTGCCGCAGGCGACGGTGAAAATGCGCCCCGCGCCCCGCAGCGCCCGCGCCGCGGGCGCAAAATCGCACGCGCGCAGCCACCCGAGCGTTTTTTCGAGCCCGTGCGGGATCTGCCCGATCTCCGCCTCCATGCGGCTGCCGCTCGCGCCCACGGGCGCGCGCTCCTTTTCGGCTAGGCGGCAAAACACCTTGGGCAGGCAGGCACCGCCCGCCGTGCAAAAACAGATCTCTTCGCCGCGAATGTGCACGAACTCGCCGTCTTCGACGGGGCAGACATAGCGCACTTCGCCCTCCAGCGCGGGGATATCGCTGCAAACGAACGCCGCGCCCCGCCCCGCGCCCGCCAACAGCGGGCTCTTGTTTTTGGCGCAGACGATCTCTTCGGGAAAGTCTTCGCACAAAACAGCGATGGCGTAGGAACCTTCCAGCCGCGAACACGCCGCCGCGACCGCGGCAAAAAAATCCCCTTTGTAGGCGCGCGCAATGAGCTTTACGATGACTTCGCTGTCCGTTTCGGAGGAGAACGCCTCCCCGTTTTTCGTCAATTCTTCCTTTAATACGGCAAAGTTTTCCAAAATGCCGTTGTGCACGAGCGCAAACTTGCCCGCAACGTGCGGGTGCGCGTTTTCGTCCGACGGCTTGCCGTGCGTCGCCCAGCGCGTGTGCCCGATGCCCGCCGCGCCCGCAAGGGGCGCGCCGCAAAGGTTCGCGACCGCGCCCTTTTTTTTGCGCACCGCGAGCGCGCCGCCCGCAACGAGCGCAACGCCCGCGGAATCGTAACCGCGGTATTCGAGCTTTTGCAGCACGGTGAGCAGCTTTTCATAGCAGCCCTCGCGGGAAAAACAGCCGACGATCCCGCACATGTTCAGCCCTCCTCCGCGGCGATCGCCGCACACACCTGCTCCGCCGCGGCACGCGCCGTGCGCAGCTGTTCCGCCTCCGCAAACACGCGCACGAGCGGCTCCGTGCCCGAAGCGCGCACCACCAGCCGCACCACCCCCGCCGCGCCCTGCGCCCGCGCGATCGTCTCCTGCACCCGCTCGTTGCCGAGCACGCGCGCCTTGTCCTTCACCTTCACGTTCCGGTTGTATTGGGGCAGCAAGCGGATATCCGCCAGGGCGGAGAGCTTTGCGCGCGTCAGGAGCCCCGCCAGCACGACGGAGGCGAGGATGCCGTCTCCCGTGGCGGCGAGGTCAGAGAGGATGATATGCCCGCTCTGCTCCCCGCCCACCGCGGCGCCGCTTTTTTGCATATACGCGGCGACGTACTTATCCCCCACGTCCGTCCGCACGAGGGCGATCCCTTCGGCGGCGAGCGCCCGCTCCGCGCCCGTATTGGTGTGCGCCGTGCCGACAACGATGTCGTGCGGCAGCGCGCCGCGCACCTTGCGCTCCCGCGCAAAGATGCACAGGAGTTTATCGCCGTCGACCAATCTTCCGCGCTCGTCCGCGGCGATAAGGCGATCGGCGTCCCCATCGTAGCAAAACCCCGCGTCCGCGCCCGCCGCAACGACCGCGCGCCGCATGCGCCCGGGGTGGAGCGCGCCGCAATTCTCGTTGATGCGCCGCCCGTCCTGCCCGCAGCTCATGGCAACGACGCGCGCGCCTAACCTGCGGAACACGCGCGGGGCGATC
>CALWBR010000073.1 GCA_944376145.1 uncultured Clostridia bacterium
TTTTCGCCGTGAGAGGGCGACGTCTTAACCGCTTGACCATGAGGCCGTCCACCAAAATCGCGAAATGATTATAGCATAAACAAAACAGGTTGGCAAGCCGTTTTTATGCGTTTTTTGAAAAATTTCAAAAAATAAAGACGCGCAATGCCGCCCGCAGAGATCCCTGCGGGCGGCTTCCGCTATGTATGCCTTACTTTTCCAACCGTTCCAACATGCTTACGATATCTTGCACGGTCTTGACGTTGACGATATCGTCTTCCGGAATGGAAACGCCGTAATTATCCTCCAAGGAAATGAGCAGCTCCACCACATCCAGCGAATCCGCCCCCAGATCCTTGACGATATCGCTCTCCGGCTTGACGACTTCCGGCTTGATATTCAATTGTTTTGCGAGCATGTCGCGCACTTTTTCAAACATACCGATACAGACCCTCCTACGTGATACAACTATTGTAAAAGAAAAGGCGGAAAATGTCAAGCCCGTGCCGAAATTTTCCGCCGACCGCGCAGAAACGCGCCGTTATTGCGCCTTTGCCCGCGGTTTTTTCATGGTAAGGGAGATACGGTTCTTCTTCACATCCGCCTCTTTGACCCAAACGGTGACGCGCTGCCCCACTTCCAACACGTCGGAAGGATGCCGTACGTAGCGGTCGGTGATCTCGGAAAGATGTACGAGCCCGTCCTGGTGCACGCCGATATCGACGAACGCACCGAAGTCCACGACGTTGCGCACGGTACCGACGAGCTCCATCCCCGGCATGAGATCTTTGATATCCATAACGTCGCTGCGCAGAACAGGCTGCGGAAGAGCGTCGCGCACGTCGCGCCCCGGCTTGATGAGCTCGGCAACGATATCTTTGAGGGTAGGCACATCCATGCCCGTCTCTTCGGCGGCGCGCGCCTCGCCGTACTCCTTGACTTTTTTCGGAAGATCCGCGATCGCGCCCGCCTTGACGTCCTCATCGGTGAAGCCGAACAACTTCAACAGCCTTTCCGCCGCTTCGTACGACTCGGGATGAACGGCGGTGTTGTCCAAAATATTTTCCCCGCCGGGGATGCGCAAAAACCCCGCGCATTGCGTAAACGCCTTTTCTCCCAGCTTGGGGACGTTCAGGATCTGTTTACGGTCGGTGAACTTGCCGTGCTGCTCGCGGTAAGCGACAATGTTTTTCGCCACGCCCGCATTCAGCCCCGCCACGTAGCGCAAAAGCGAGACGCTCGCCGTGTTCGCATCCACGCCGACGCTGTTAACGCAATCCTCCAACACACCGGAGAGCACGAAATCCAGCCGCTTTTTATCCATATCGTGCTGGTACTGCCCCACCCCGATGGATTTGGGATCGATCTTGATGAGCTCGGACAGCGGATCCTGCAAGCGGCGGGCGATCGAAACGGCGCTGCGCTCCGCCACGTCAAAATCGGGGAATTCCTCCGCGGCGAGCGGGCTTGCGGAATACACGGAGGCGCCCGCCTCGGAGACGACGGCATAGGCGACCTCTCTGCCCGTTTCCGCCTTGACTTCTTTGATGAGCTCCGCGACAAAGATCTCGCTCTCCTTGGACGCCGTGCCGTTGCCGATGGAGATGACCTCTACTTTGTATTTTGCGATCAGCTCTTTGAGCTTCTCTTTGGCTTCTTCCACGTTCTGTTTGGGACCCGGCGTCGGATACACGACCGTCTTATCCAAAACCTTGCCCGTGCCGTCCACAACGGCGATCTTGCAGCCGGTACGATAGGCAGGATCCAGCCCCAGCGTGATCTTATCCTTGATGGGCGGCTGCATGAGCAGCGGACGCAGGTTCACCTCGAACATGCGGATCGCCTGTTCGCTGGCTGCCTCGGTAAGAGAAGCACGGATCTCGCGCTCGACAGAGGGAAACAGAAGGCGGGTACAGCCGTCCTCGACGGCTTCGCGGACAAGACGGGTGCTCTCCCCGCCGTCTTTGAGATACCCCGCGCCGGCAATGCGCTTGGCGATCTCCTCGTTGACGGAGAGTTTTACCTTCAAAAACCCTTCCTTTTCCCCGCGGTTTACGGCGAGCACGCGGTGCCCCTTGATGCCCGCAACGGGTTCGCTGTGGTCGGCATACATCTCGTACGTTTTGGCGCCCTCCTTTTCCGGATCGACCAAGCGGGTAGAGAGTTCGCCGTTCTTTGTATAGAGATTGCGCAGCTTTTTGCGCACGTTCGCATCGTCGGAGACGATCTCGGCGAGGATATCTTTGGCGCCGGAAAGCGCCTCTTCCGCCGTTGCCACGCCCTTGTCGGCATCAACGTACTTCTCCGCTTCGGCATACACGTCGGCATTCTTATCCTGCGCGAGCAAAAACTCCGCCAAAGGCTGCAGCCCGCGCTCGATGGCAACGCCCGCACGCGTCTTCTTCTTTTGCTTATACGGGCGATAGACGTCCTCCGCCTCGGTTAGGGTAGCAGCCGCATCCAGCGCGGCGCGGATCTCGTCCGTCATCTTCCCCTGTTCTTCGATGGCGGCAGCGATCTCCTCTTTGCGTTTTTCAAGGTTGCGCAAATAGATAAGGCGGTCATTGAACTCCCGCAGCAGCTGGTCGTCGATGCCGCCGGTCATCTCCTTACGGTAACGCGCGATGAAGGGAATGGTGTTGCCGTCGTCGATAAGGGTCACGATGTTTTGCGCCCTGTCGGCGCGGACGGAAGGGAATTCTTCCGTCAGTTTCTTTAAGATATCCATGGTTCTCCCCGATACTGTATTCTTCCGCCGCGCGAAAGGGCGCGGCTCAAAGCTTTTAATATTGTAGCATAAAACTTTTACGATTTCATCCCTTTTTCAAAGATTTCAAAAAAATTTTTTGCTCGTCGCGGAGGCGGAAACTTTCACACGCTTTTTGGATGGCTTTGTTGCACGTTTTGGGGCTGAGCGCGGTGACGCCGCAATAGGCAACGCCGCGGTCGAAAAATTTTACGAACACTTCCGCCAGCAGCCACGCCGCCCCCATGTGCGTATAATAGAATTCCGTGCGCGCACGATCGAGCAGCGAAAAGATAGCGGGCAGCCACGCCTCGTCCATATAACAGCCCAAAAGCAGAACATAGGCAAACCGCTGCGAAAACTCCGTCCCCTGCCCGACATAACGGGACAGTTGCGGAAAAAACTCTTCCCTGTGCTTTTTGACCTCTTTGAGCACGCTGCAAAACAGGTCGCACACCGCCCATCCGTCAAGGACGGGGAGGCACTTGTCAATGTACGCCGCCTTTTCGGAAAAGGGCATTTTTTTGTACCCGACGGCAAAGCACTTCAACAAGCGGACTTCGTACACATCGTTCGGGAAAGAGAGCAGCGCGTCGAGGTCAAAACCCTCCTCACGGACGAGCGCCCTGCCGTACGCGCGCAGAAGCGGCGTGCGCACGCCGATGCTCGACCCGGGCGGCACGTTCACGATGCGCTCGTTGAAGACGCGGTACGTTTCGTCACGGCGGGCAAAAAGCTCGGCAAGGAGCTGTTCATAGGTGACCATCTCGTCTTTCTCCTATACGTTGTTTTGCAATATAGAACGGGCAGGCGGATCTGCCTGCCCGGCTCCGCAAAAGGCTTCGGCAAGCGCCGCGTGCCAAACGCTTTGCGCATACCGCGGGTTCGCGGGGCTGGTGGAAGGCATGCGGGCATACGGCACGCCGATCCCCTTGTAGCGTTCGCAAAAGATGGAATACGCCGCACCGCCATTGAGAAGGATGCGGCGGATCTTCGTTTTTTGCAGCAATGCGGGGATGTCCGCGATCTCATAATTTTTTATGGACGCATCCGCCGAACCGACGATCTCACACCGCACGACGATATCCCAAAGGGCGATGCCGTGCGCACGCAAAAACGCGCGCTTGCCTTCGACGCTTTCACAGAGCGGCTCTCCGAAAAAGCCGAACAGCATTTTCCAAAACCTGTTTTGGCGGTTGCCGTAATAAAAGCTCTGCCTGCGGCTCGCCACCGAGGGAAAGCTGCCGAGGATGAGCAGCATGCTCCCCTCCGTAAATTCGGGCGAAAATCCTTCGATTTTGTCACACATAGTACTTCGCGTTCCGTCTTTTTGTAAATATAAAGAGTGGAAACTCAGATCTTCAGGGGGCTATCGACCTTCCCGACGACCGCCGCCGCACGCGGCTGCGCGGCAAAGCAGAGCGCCACGGCATCCGCGATATCCGCCTGCGTCATGGCATCGATGCGGGCGATCCTCCCCGAAAAATCGAGCACATCGCCGTTAAAGAGCATGCGCTTGCCGTATTGGATCATCTGTGAAGCGGTACTCTCCTGCCCTAAGATCAGGGAGGATTTGAGCTGCTCTTTCCCGCGGGCGAACTCCGCATCGGACGGAAGTTCTTTGGCAAAGCCTTCGATCGTTTCAAAGATCGCTTCCTGTGCGCGCTCGACGTTCGCGGGGTTGACCCCGGCATAGACGGTGAGCATGCCCCCTTCTTCATAGGCGGTCAGATACGAATAGACCGTATACGCCAGCCCGAGCTGTTCGCGCACGCGTTGGAACAGCCGCGAACTCATCCCGCCGCCCAAAACGATGTTCGCCACCAGCGCGGCATCCGCCAGCGCATGATCGCGCGGCGGCGCAGGGAACGCAAAAGAAATATGCGCCTGCTCGATATCTTTGACGCGCAGCAGGCTGCCGCCGCGGGGCGCGAACACGCGCGTGCGCGGCTCAAGCGGGCGGCACTCCAGCGCGCTCGCAAAATACGTTTCCACAAGTTCTTCCGCCGCCTCTTCCGAAATGTTACCCGCGAAAGAGACGACGAGGTTTTCGGGCGCGTACCGCTTGCGGACATAGGCGAACAGGTCCTCCCGCGTAAAGCCTTTTACGTTTTCGGCGGGGCCCAAGATCGTGCGCCCGTACCCCTCCTGCCCGAAGTACGCCTCCGACAACACATCCAAACAAAGGTCGTCCGGCGTATCCTCCGTCATGGCGATCTCCTCGAGCACGACGCCCTTTTCCCGCTCCAACTCCTCGGGAGGAAAGACGGAACGCAGCACGAAATCGGAGAGGATCTCAAACGCTTCGCCTGCATGGTCGGACGTCGCCTTTGCGTAATAACACGTCAGCTCCTTTGACGTGAACGCGTTCACCTGCGCGCCGATGCGGTCCATCGCATCGGAGATCGCAAACGCCGTACGCTTGTCCGTTCCCTTGAACATCATATGTTCCAAAAAATGCGAAACGCCGTTCTCCGCCGCCGTTTCCAACGAGGAGCCGGTGCCGACGAGCACACCCATGCTCACCGACAGCAGCCCCTCCATCCGTTTGACCACGAGCCGCAGCCCGCTCGGATATGTTTTGCCGAACGTACCGGACTCCCTTCCCTGCTGTTTTGCATTCTGCATTGCCGTTTTTCTCCGTTTTTCGTTATTTATGTATGATCCGCACCCGCGATGGTCGCGGATACGGCGCTTTGGATCAATCCCAGGCGGGTATAGTGCTCCAGCACAGAAGGGAGCGCTTCAAGCGTTTCCGCCGTGGGGTGCATGAGGATCAAATCGCCGCCCTGCACGTTTTGCGTGGCGCGGCGGTAGATGAGCGCGGGGTCATGGTCGCGCCAATCGATCGTGTCTTTGGACCAAAGAACGACGCTGTACCCGAGCCCCTCGGCAGCGCGCACCGTCTGCTCGGCATACGCACCGGACGGGGGCGCGAACAAGACCGGCTGCTCCCCCGTGAGCGAATGCAACAGGCTGCCGCAGGAAGCGATCTCCTCCGCATTCTGCTCGTACGAGAGCTTGCTTTGGTCTTTATGAAAATACCCGTGGTTGCCCAATTCGTGCCCGCGGGCGGCGATCTCTTTGACGAGCGACGCATGATCGTCCGCCCAGCAGCCGCCGATAAAAAACGTCGCCTTATACCCATACTGCGCGAGCGCATCCAGGATCCCGCCCAGATATTCTCCGCCCGAATAGACATTGAACATGAGCGAGACGCGGCAGCCCTGCCTGTCTCCGTTATAATACACCCTGTCTGCAAGCGACGCCGCCGGCACGCCCGACGGCAAAAAACAGACCGCCGCGACGGCGAGCACCAAGAGCGCGATGCAGGCGTTGGTCAAAAACGCGGAACGGGCGGGCGCCTTCACTATAGTTTACCTCTCTGCGCAAATAGTTTGCGGAAAGCGCAAAACTTTCCGCAATACACTATTCGCGCAGCCGAAAGATTATGCCCTTTATTTTACGGTGACGACGGTGACGCCGCCCTCGCCTTCGCCGTAGACGCCGCCGCGGAAGGCGGCGACATGCGGGTGCCCGCGCAGATGCTCGCGGATCCCCTCCCGCAGCCTGCCCGTACCCATGCCGTGCACGATGCGCACCTCTTCCAACCCCGCCAAAGCGGCGCGGTCGAGGAAATCGTCCACTTCCTGCACGGCATCCAGGACCGTCTGCCCGATGACGTTCAGCTCCGTCTTCGCTTCGGCTGCGGGCGCGACGCGGCGGACGACCTGCACGCGCCCGTCGCCGCTCTTTTTGGGAGCGGGCGAAGCGGAAAGCAGTGCCGAACACTTTACGTTCACGCGCACGCTGCCGCATTGCACTTCCGCCTCGCCTCGCCGCGAATTAACGGCGAGCACGACCCCCTCGCTGCCCATGGCGGGCACGAAGACCGCGTCCCCCGCGTGCAGTTTGGCAGGATCGACGGGGCGGCGCGCAGCGGGCGCGCGCTCCTCTTCCACCTCCAATGCATACGCGGTATCGGCGAGTTTGTTTTTCAGCGTGCGGGCACGGATGAGATCCGCCTCGGTGGGCTCCCGCGATCTTGCGAGCCGTTCGATCTCTTCCAGCAGTTCTTCCGCCCGCGCGGCGCGCTCGTTGACGGCGCGGCGGGTCTCCGCCCGTGCCGTGCGCGCAAGTTTTTCGCGCTCGCGCGAAAGCCGTTCCCGCTCCGCTTCCGCCTCGGCAAGTTTCCGCTGCCAATCGGCACGCAAACGATCCGCCTCCGCCTTTGCCGATTCCGCTTCGATGCGGCTTTGCTCGGCGGCGCGCAGCACATTCTCAAACTTGCGCCCGCCCTCGGAGAGGTTGGCGAGCGCCTCCTGCAAGATCTCTTCGGAAAGCCCGAGCCTGCGGGAGATGGCGATCGCGTTGCTGCTGCCCGGCACCCCCGGTTTGAGGCGGTACAGCGGCCGCAAAGTGTTCCTGTCAAACTCCATGCTCGCGTTTTCGATGCCGTCTTCGGCATAGGCGAACTCTTTGAGAGAGGTATAGTGCGTCGTAACGATGCCGCGGCAACCGCACCGCAAAAGATGTGCGAGCACCGCACGGGCGATCGCCTGCCCCTCCTCGGGGTCGGTGCCCCCGCCGAGCTCGTCGATGAGCACAAGGCTGTCCGCTCCCGCACGCGCCGTGATGCCGATGACGTTTTTGATGTGCGAAGAAAAGGTAGAGAGGCTCTCCTCGATGGACTGCGCGTCGCCGATATCGCAAAAGACCTGCGGGAAGACGGAGAGCACCGTTCCCTCCGCCGCCGGCACGAACAGCCCGCAGCCCGCCATAAGACAGAAGAGCCCGCACATTTTGAGCGTGACCGTTTTGCCGCCCGTGTTCGGACCGGAGACGAGCAAAAAGCGGCACGCCCCGCCGAGCGAAAGAGAGACGGGCACGGCAATTTTCCGATCCAAAAGCGGATGCCTGCCCTTGCGGATATTGATCTCCCCGCGGGAAGAGAGCTGCGGGCGAACACAGCCGTTGCGATAGCCGTACTCCGCCTTGGCAAACGCCATATCCAGCGAAGAGAGGCGGGAAAGATCCTCAGTAAGCTCCGCGCACAGCGCGCCGACGCGGCGGGAAAGCTGCGCAAGGATGCGCTCGACCTCTTCCCGTTCTGCGGCGGCGAGCTCGCGCAGCTCGTTGTTCATCTCCAAAATGTATTCGGGTTCGATAAAGAACGTCGCCCCGCTGGCGGAACGGTCGTGCACGAACCCGCGCACCTTGCCCTTGTATTCGGCACGGACAGGCAGCACGTACCGATTGTCGCGCACGGTGACGATCCCTTCGCGAAGGTACTTTGCCTCCTCCCCCGAAAGCGCCTCCGACAGACGGGCGCGGATGCGCTCGTTGAGGGCGCGGATACCCGTACGGATGCGGTACAGTTCCGCGCTCGCCGTGTCGCTCACCTCGTCTTCCGAGAGGATGCATGCCCCGATGTCCTTTTCCAGCGGTTCGTCATAGCGCAGCCCGCGCACGATATCGGCAAGCAGCGGAAAGTCTTCCCCCAGCGCCTGCACGGCGCGGAACGCCGCACGCGCCGCCCGGAGCAGCGCCGCCGCGGCGAGCAATTCTCCGCAGGTGAGCGAGGCGCCTTTTTGGGCGCGCACAAGACTGTCGCCGGGATCGGGGAAAGGTTCCACCCTGCCGCAGCCGTACGTATACAGGGCGCGCTCCGCTTCCGCCGTCAAAGCCAACGACCGTTCCGCATCCGCAAGCGCGGAGCAGGGCAACTGCTGCCGCAGCGCCTGCTTCGTCCTTTCCAGCACGGCGCCGTTTGCCACGGCGGCAAGGATCTTGTTCAGTTCCAGCTTTTCACAGACGGCTCTGTCCATGATCACCTCGGCGGCAATCCCGATGCCGCAAAAAATTTCGATACTCCATACCGACCGCGCGGTCGGTTTCCGCAAATGCAACAGAAAACATTCCGATACGGCATGATCAGAGAATGCCCTTTCGCAGCGCGCCGAGCGTGTGCGGCTGCAACGCCTCCCCCGCAAGGATGCTTGCGCACACCTCTTCCGGAAGCGCCGTCAGATCGTACAGCCTTCCCATCGGCAGCCTGCCGAGAGCGCCCTCCGCCGAAAGAGGCGCCGCATTGTAAAGCATGAACCGACAGACGCCGCCAAGCATATAACGCAGGAGCGGAAATTGCCGCCCCGCCTCATCCGTAAGCGTATACCGACGGCGGCGATCGCAACGCCCGCAGTCTCTGCCGAAGGGGCAATGCACAAGCTCCATCACCTTGATACCGCCGCCGGCAAGCACGAAGGCGCCTTCGCCGATCTCGGCAAGCTCTGCCGCAGAAAGCTCTTTAGAGAGCGCCGCCTGCCGCGCGCCGAGCGCACGCACCCCCGCAAGGGCGCGGGAGTGGAACAGATTGCAGCCGACCCCCGCAAAAAAGCGCAAGCCGTGCTCTTTGCAAAACCATGCGGCATATACGCCCTCGCCGTATACGCCGTAAAAGCGCGGCGCGATCGCAGCCAGCCGCAAAAGGTCGCCATCCGTGGCAAACGGAGGAAAATACAGCCAAGTATGCCACGCATAGTACT
>CALWBR010000074.1 GCA_944376145.1 uncultured Clostridia bacterium
GCGTCGCAGTTCAAGAGCCTGAGCGTGGAGTATGTGTACAACGCGAACGCCCTGTTCTATGTGTATCCGTACAGCGCTTCGGGGCTTGGCTATGAAAACGCGGTACAGAGTTTCCGCACGGACGGGAGCGCGCTGACGCTTTCGCTGACCGCGCTTGCCGAAGGCGGGGAGGTGGAAGGCTTCCTCGTGCAGCTTGCGGCGGGGAGCGGCGCGCAGTTCTTCTTAGACGGGATCACGCTGTCGGCGGCGGAACATACGGCGGAAAAGGAAGAGGCGCCGACGGCGGAGAAGGTCGGCGGGGTCACGGTCGCGGCGGTCGAAGTGCGCTGGGGCGACGGAAGCAACCGCATCACCTTTGACTTGGACGGCGCGAACTTTACGAACCTGAACGAAGCGAGCACGGAGAACTGGGAATACTTCCTAAGCTATATCACGGTGAACGGGACGCCGCTTTCGGAGATGAAGGCGGAAGTGCTGAGCGTAACGAAGCGCTTCGACGACGGCGGCACGAGCTTTATGATCGCGCTGTCGGCGACGGGCGCGCACGCGCTCAAAAACGACGGGACGGACGTGATCGCGGTGCAGGCGGGCTGCCGCATTCCGGTGAGCGGATGGGAGCTTGCGGGGAGCACGGATTATTACGAAGTGACGGAAGACGCGGAATACCGTTCGGTTTCGGACGGCGGGTACCCGCAGGGCGAAACGCCGGAAAATTTCGTTCAGCAGATCGAATGGGAAGCAAAAGAGTACGATGCGACGGCGGAGATCTTCATGGATACGCCCGCACAGACGGACGTGCTCGGCGGGTATGATTCGCAGCGGGTCTTGCCGACCGATTTCAGCGACCACGCGGATTGGGGGCTCTCGGGGCATGCCGCATATACGGTCCAGGCTTTGCAGGGCGAACAATTTGCCGTTTTCAAGCTGACCACGCCTGTGGAACCGTCGGCGTTCCGCAGCCTGACCATCCGTTATAAATACGATGCGAACGCGCTGTTCTATGCCATTCCGTTGGATGCGGAAGGGCTGGGATACGACGCGGCGGTGCAGAGCTTCCGTACCACGGGAGAAAACGGCAGCGTCATCCTCTCGGCCGAGGCGCTTGCGGGGAAGAACGGTACGTTCGGCGGCTTCATCCTTTGGGTCGCGGACGGTGACAGCGCGCAGTTCTTCTTAGACAGCATCACGCTGCACACGGCAGCATACGACCCCGGCGAAGTAGAGATCGTCATCCCCTTCGCATGGGAGATCGGTACCGAATTCGATGCGAACGGCGATGTGTTCGTGCCGACGGCGGCTGCCGAGGCAGGCGGGTATTCTTCGCTGCCCGTCGTGGTACGGGATGTGAGCAAGTTCGGGATCACCGCCGCGGCGGCGTTCTGCGAAACGCAGCTTGCGCAGGGGCAGTTCCTGCAATTCCGCTTTGCCGAACCGGTGACGGATGCAAACGTGCAAAGCTTTACGCTCAAAGTCATGCACAATGCGTCGGCGTGCTTCTATGTGTATCCGCTCGGCACGGAGCAGTTCGGCATGGAACATGCCGTGCAGAGCTTCCGTACGGAGAACGGGATCGTCACGATCGAGCTTTCCGCAACGGAGCTGTTCCGAAACGGCGCTTGCGAAGGGTTTATCGTGCAGCTGATGACCGAGACGGGCTTGCAGTTCTTCTTAGACAGCATCACACTTTCCGACAAGCCCGTCGAGGCATCGGTCGAAGATCTGACCGAGCCCGACTACACGACGAGCACCGTCTCCATTCGGGAAGTGACGTATACGTACCGTTATGAGGGCGGATACGACGATCTGCTGCTCATTACGTTTGACAGGAACATCTTTACGGCGGCGAACGACCGTATCGGTGTGGATGATTTTGCAGATTACCTGCTCATCAACGGCGTTTCCATCGCCGAAAGCGGTATAGGCGATTATTCGCTTCGCGCGATCTGGATGCGGTATGACCGCCTCGGGATCTTTATCGCCAACAACCGCACGGGCAGCGTGAACAACGACGCGTTTGACGTGATCACCTTTAAACAGGGCTTCGCGATCCGCGGTTCGGAGGGCGATTGCACGAAGTACACGTTGGCGGCGGATGCGGTCTTCTACACGAACCGTGCGCTGGACGAAGGCTCGCAGGTTGAGCTCTCCTCGCAGTTCGATCCGCGCGTCGATCAGGTCCTTGTGCCGCTCGCCGTTGACTTCACCGTCTCCGGCGGCATGGCAAACCTGTCCGTCGCCTTTGACAAGACGGTACGCTCGGATGCGGCAGATCTCACCGACAGCGTGCTTTGCTACATCGTTGTCGGCGATACCCGCCTTTCCGAGATCGCGGGCGTCACCGTCTCGTACGAGAGCGGTTCCGTGATTGTGTTTACGTTTGCCTGGGACGGCGCGGCGGATGCTTCGGTCAAGCTGGAGGCAGGGCTGAACGTGCAGACCAACCCCGACGAACCGTTGACGGAAAAGACGGTGCGCGAGGATGCGGTCTTTGTGCGCAGCAGCGCGGGCGGCTATTATGCCGAAGGCGGCGAATTGTCCGCGTATTGGATCTCGGCGCCCGAGTTCGTTGCGGCGGAAGAGGAGGGCGGTACGGACTATGTGACGTTTACGATCCGTCTCTCCGTGCAGAACGCGCCCATGGACGCCTATGACCCCGCCATGCTTGCGTATATCCTCATCGGCGATACCCCGCTGTCCGAGATCCTTGCGGCGGACGCGGGCTCTTCCGCGGCGATGGAGGCGTTTGCACTGGCGGTCAGGATCCCGGCAAGCTACATTGCCGAGGGGCTCGTCATCACCGTGAAAGCCGGGTTTGCCGTGCCCGCCGGCGGGGTGCTCGCCGAAGACGAGACGTTCGTTTATGACGCCGTTTTCGAAGAATTTGTCGGCGAAGTGCACCGCGAGGAGGTCGAAGACTTGCTCACGCCCACGGATATCAACACCATCATCCGCGCAACGGACGGCGTTGCCGCGGGCACCAACCAGCTGTTTATCGAATTCACGACGCCTTGCAGCTTCAAATATCTGCCCTTCGCGCAGGCGGGTGCGGATACGGTGCTTGCAAGCTACGGCTCCGTCGGCGTGCCCATGACCGCGCGCTACGCGGATGAGCTCAGCCGTTACGGCATGCGCGAAAGTTTGTGGGACTATCTCTGCCTCGAGGGCGAGAGCTTTCGCGAATGGGCGATTGAGGACGGCGGAAAAGATGCTTCTCGCCTCATCGATCTCTATTATCAGGGCACGAATTTCGGTGTGTATTATTTGCAGATCGTCATTGCGGAGGATAGCTCCGCCGTCATGGACTGGTCGGAATCGCATATCGTGACGTTCAAGGCAGGGTTCGTGACGCCGGCGTTCGGCGTGTTTGAAAAGGACGTGCAGTGGCGGTGGGATCCGCAGACGCAGGCATGGGCGCCGGACGCATCCGCGAATGCGACCGTCGACCCCGATGCGCAGTTGAAGGCGGAGGAGGGCGAATTGCTCGTCACCGTCGGAAAACAGGATGCGACCGGGTTGATCGTCGGGCTGTGCGCGGGCGGCGCCGTCGTCGTTGTCATCGCGGTCGTGGTCGCCGTCTTGGTAAAAAAACGCCGCGCAAAGGCGGGCGGATCCGATAAAAACGGATCGGCAGGGGAGCAATAAATGAAGAAGTATAGGGGAAGAGCGTGGGCGGTGCTGTTGGCTTGCCTGCTGTGTGCGGTCTGCCTTGCAGGCTGCACGGGCGGGCAGCCTTCCGATGAGGAGCCGGGGGACGACCCCGGAAAGGAGGAACCCGTGAAGGAGCGCGTCATCGAGGCGGTCAGCCCTGCAGACGGCGGCAGCGCCGTGCTGGCGAACGAGTTTGTCGCAGCATTTGCGGACGGGTATGAAGTGCGCGATTCCGAGGACTACCAAAACGGGAACGATATTTACATGAGCCTGGGGCTGCGTCTGACCTGGGCGTGCAAAGAGGTGGCGTCGTCTTACACGGTCGCGCTCTCGCGTTCGCAGGATATGGCGGATGCGCAGATGTTTTCCGTGACCGAAGAGGCGTGCACGGTGGAGGATCTGTTTGTCGCTTCCGAATATTTTTGGCAGGTGACGGCAAAAACGGAGAAAGGCGAGACTGTTTCGGACGTGTTCCGTTTTACGACGGCGATGACGCCGCGCACCATCTACGTAGAAGGCGTTTCCAACACCCGCGATATCGGCGGCTATGCCGCGGAAGGCGGCAAGCGCGTTCGGCAGGGTATGCTTTACAGGGGTGCGAAGCTGGAGGATATCACCGTCGGCGGCAAGGAAAAACTGCGTACGGTCTACGGCATCGCGACCGATCTTGACCTGCGCGGCGAGGACGGAAAAGACGTGCTCGGCGGCGCCGCGGCGTATGTGCACATTTCTTCTCCCTCGTATCTGACCCCGAACGATCCGCACGGGTCGGGCATCGACGTGGCGGACAACCGGCAGGCGCTGGCGGAGATCTTCGGCGTCTTCGCCAAGGAGGAGAGCTATCCTCTCTATATGCATTGCGCCATCGGGCGGGATCGGACGGGCACCGTCGCCATGCTGTTGCTGACGCTGCTCGGCGTCGGGCAGGACGATGTTTTTATGGACTACGAAATGTCGCTCTTTTCCGCGGCAGGGTGTTCGGACAATACATCCGTTCTCAAGCTGATCACCACATATTTCCGCCCCACGTACAATTATATCCGTGACTATGCCGGCGGGTCTCCGTCGGAAAACTGCGAGCGGTTCTTGTTGGATTGCGGCGTGACGGAAAAGGAGATCGCCTCCATCCGTTCCTTGCTGCTGGTATGAGCCGCACGGCATTGTGTGGAATAATAAGGAGGAGAAATTCAGAATGCGTAAAGCAGTGAAAAAGATCTGTGCAGCCGCGCTCGCGCTCGTCTTTGTGCTCGCCGCCGCCGTCGGCTGTTCGGCGGGGCATACCACCCTCAATGCGGAGGGGCTGCGGTTTGTGCAGCGCGGCGAGGACGGTCTGCTCGAACTCATCCGTACGGGCGAAGGGCTGACGTTTTATACCTCGGACGAGGCGCTGACGGAGTTCATGAACGACTTTTATTCGCGGCATATCCGCGTGGGCGAGCAGGCGATCGGCACCGCCAAGATGGGCGCCTGCTGGTCGTACGCCAAGGAGTGGGAGGCGCTCTCCCTTTCGTGGTTCGACAGCACCGCGCTCGGTTTGGGGGAATACGATGCGGATGCGCTGATGATGCGCTACATCAATTCCATCGACGTCGATAAATTCGGCAACGCCTATGTGTGGTTCAACGATACCGACTTCCCCGTCGATTCGCGCGCATACGATATGCCGGGGCAGGGCTGGGTCTTCCCCGATTACGCAGAACTGGGCACCTACGGCAGTGAATTCAGCGTTTCCGCCGACGGCTGGACGGCGGCGGGCGAGCCGGGCGTCGTTTCGGGCGGCTATCTGAAAGGCGATTTTTACGGCAATACGGGGGAGACGTTCGATCTTTTCTCCGCGGAAACGTCTTTTTCCGCCGAGCTTGCTTCCTTTGTCGAGATCCGCATGATCTTGGAGGATCTGAGCAGGGACGCGGGGCTGCACGAAACGGATATTGCCGATTACGCCGTCGTCTGGCAGACGCAGGCGGGCGGCAGTACGTGGTTTGAGGCAAAGGCGTCTGCATTCGCGTCCAATCCCGTCACGCTCGGGCAATACAACAAAGTGCGCACGTACTTCCCCATGTACCTGCATCCCGACTGGTCGGGCACGGTCACGCGGGTCGGCGTCCGCATCTACCCGAAGGAAGGAGAGAGCCTTGACGTCTCCTGCGATCTCGAGTATTTCCGCACCATGGCGGATACACGGCAGACGACGAGTTCGGCAAAATATATCCTCACGCTTGAGGAGATGACGTCTTATTCGGGCGATCTTGCAACGCTCGCCAACAACATCGGGCGGGCAAGACAGGCGTTCTTGTTCCAGGCGTATGCCTGCAAGGGCGCGGAAGGGTTGGTCGATCTGACCTATCTTCCCGGGCACGACAGCGCGCAGGGCATCGGGCACCGCATCGGCAACGGGTATTACGATATTTATCCGCCCTGCAATTTGAATCTCGAAGCGAATATGTACTTCTACCTCAGCTGCGTGGCGCTGGCGGAGATGGAGCAGGCGCTGCTCGATGCGGGCATCGAAACGGAGCGGACGTCCGTCGCCAATTACGACCCGTACGGCGTGTTCGATGCGGAAAACGCGGGGAAGGGCGACATCGTGTACGATTATACGCCCGAAACGCTGTTGCAGCTTGCCGAAACGGTCAAAGCGAACGTGCAGCGCGACTGCGCGGACGGGGGCTTTTGGAACCCCGAGACGGGTCGGTACGCCTGGGGCATCTATGACGAAGATTCGCTCGGCGAGGCGGGTACCCCGCTCGATTACGGCATGGTAGAAACGAACATCCGCATGGTCTTCCACGGGCTCGCCACCGAGGAGCAGGCGCAGTCCGTTTACAGTTGGCTGGACGGCACGCGCACGGTCGAAGGGGATACGTCCACCGGCAGCGATATCTATTTTTATGAGTTTGCGCCGCGTTCCACCACGCGCGACAACCGGTACGACTACACGAGTATCTACAGCGATGCGCGCTTCTCCGTGAAGGTGCAGGACGGCGGCTCCATCCTGTATACGTCGTATTACGATGTGATCGCACGGCAGAAGCTGCTCGGTTCGGATGCGAGCTACGAGCGCCTTTCGGATATTTCCGACTGGTACCATGCCGTGTTGGATGCGGGCGGCACCGGCACGAGCTTCTACAGGACGTACTACATGCAGAAGCAGATGGAAGACGTGGAGAACTACGATTACTATACCCTGCAGGGCGGCGGCAGCGACGGCGCGATGGGTCTGGACAACGAGTTTTACGAGTCCGCCATGATCTACGCCATCTTGCCGCAGGCGTACCTCGGGTTGGACGGCGCGTATTCCACGCTCACCCTCTCGCCCGATCTGCCCGAAGCGCTCTCGTATATCGCCATGACCAATCTGCGCTTCGGCGGGCATAAATACGACTGCTTGGCGACGGACGATCAGCTCATCCTCTCCGGCATCACGGGCGATACAGAGGGGCTGACGCTGCAAGTTTGCTTCAAGCTGCCGGAATGGGAAAATTATACCGTGCTCGTCAACGGGCAGGCGACCAAAGAGTATTCCGTACAGGGGGACACGCTCGTGCTTACGATCCCCTTCGGGAATGTAAATATTGCGATCCAATAGACGGAGGAAAATCATGTTGAAAAAGATCTTGCGGGCAGCGCTGCCGGCACTGCTCACCCTTGCTTTTGCGTTCGGCGCCGTTGCGTGCGGCGGCGGAAGCGGCGAAGACGGACCCATCGGCGATCCGGAAGGGGAAGAGCTTCGCGTCTCCTACCAGCAGGACAGTGCGGAAGCGCGCGTCTTTACGGCGCTTGCAAGCGCCTTTGTCGCCGATCAAAAAGAGAAGGGCAACAGCGTGCAGATCACGCCCATTGCCATTTCGGCGGCGGATTACAACCAGTCCGTGCTGAAAATGTACAATGCGGAAACACTGCCGGACGTCGTGTATACCTATGACGATTACGCTTCGCAGTGGGCGGAAAACGGCGTGTTTGAGAATTTGGATAGCTACATCCAAAGGGATCTGGATCTGACGCTGTACGATGAAAACGCCTTTGAAGCGGCGCGCGTGTACGAGGATTCGGTGTACTTTGCCCCGCGTGAGTACAACCAGCCCGTCGTGTACGTCAATGCGGCGCTCATGGAGTCGTACGGCATCGACGTCAGCCAATACGCCGACGGCTGGACGTGGGACGAGATGGTCGGTCTGTTGGAGCAGATCCGTGCCAAGATGGACGAACAGCCGAACCGCGAGTATCTCTATCCGTTGGACAGTTCGTTCGAATGGGCGGCGATGCTCAACAGTTTTGTCCGTTCCGAAGGCGGGTACCTGTTCGACCCGGAAACGGGTACGGCGGGCTTCGATCAGCCGGGCACACAGGCGGCGGTGGAAAAGATCATGCGCCTCATCAATGACAGGCTCATCGCCGACCCGCGTTCGAACATTTCGGGCAGCACGTTCCTCAACGGCAGTGCGGCGCTGTGGGTCATGTCCCGTCCGCGCGTCTCGTCCTGCTTGGATAATGAGATCGAGCTCTCCTTCCTGCCCATGCCGCTGATGGGGGAGCAGGAGCATTACCTCTGCTACGGCAACACGGGGTACGCGATCTCCTCCATTTCCGAAAAGAAGGAGCTGGCGTGGGAGTTCTGCAAATTCGTCATGAGCGAAAAGGGGCAGGAAGTGTTCAGCGAAACCGGCAACTGCGTGCCCATCCTCCTGTCCATGCAGCAGGATGAAAACGCGACGTGGCGGCAAAGCCTTAGCGGCGTGGATCAGAGCGCGTTCATCCGTTCGGAAGGGGACGGCTACACCTATATCCTTTCCACGTACGCGCGAGGCTACGATCAATCGAAGGAGCGCGGCATCTACACCAAAGTGGGGCAGCTGATCGGGGAGATCTCCAACGAACAGTACGGCACCGCCGCGGCATTCTGCGAGTATGCGCAGGGGCAGGTCAACGGCGTTAAGTGAGCCGTAAACAAAGCGGAAGCAAAAGACGGGCGCGCCCCGCCAAACGGCGGGGCGCGGAAAAGGAGAGGGGCATATGAGCCGTACCGAAAAGATCAAAAAGGCAGTGCGCAACAATTATAAGGGCTGGCTGTTCGTTTCGCCGCTCGTTTTGGGGCTGCTCATTTTTACGCTGTACCCGACGGTCTGCTCGCTGATCTACAGTCTGCACGATACGGATCTCGTCCATCCGATGCAGAACTTCGGCTTCCAAAATTACATAGCTCTCTTTGACGGCAGCAATGCTTCGCGGCTCTTTTTGAAGTCGCTCGGCAACACCTTTTTGTATGCCGTCATCTATATCCCGCTCAGCCTCGTGCTCACCTACCTGCTTGCGTGGCTTTTGAACAAGGCGAGCAGGGGCACGTATGCGTTCCGCGTCATCTATTATCTGCCCGTGCTCATCCCCGGTGTGGTCGTCGGGCTGCTGTGGCAGGATATCCTCAATGTGCAATACGGCATCTTCAATGCGTTTTTGGGGCTGTTCGATACCTCGTTCGACTTTTTGACGGCGGACCATATCATGGGGACTTTTATCGCCATTCAATTTTTCAATGTGGGCGGCGGTATGATCATCTGGATCGCCTCTTTCAAGTCCATCCCGCAGAGCATGTACGAGGCTGCCCGTCTTGACGGTGCAAACGGTTTTCAATGCCTTACCCACATCACGATCCCCATGTCCACGCCGTACATCTTTTATAACCTCGTCATGGGCATCATCGGGAGTTTGCAGGTCTTTGCCAACGCGTATGTCCTTACGGGCGGGACCGGCGGCGACGGAGACGCTCTGCTGTTCTACGTCATGAACATTTACAACACCGCGTTCGACGAATTGAATTTCGGGCTGGCTTCGGCGCTCTCCTGGGTGCTGTTCGTGATCATCGCGCTTTTGACGCTGCTCGTGTTCAAAACGAGCCGCTGGGTGTATTACGGGGAGGAGATGTGACCGATGAGCAAACGTGCGAAAAGGATCGTGCTCGGTACGGTCAAATACTTTTTGATGGCACTGCTCGCCGTCATTTTGCTCTTCCCGTTTTTCGTGATGCTGACGCGCAGCTTCATGACATGGCAGGAGGCGACCTCTTACCCGGTCAAAGTCTTCCCGGAAACATGGAATTTCGCCTCGTATGCCGAGGCGATGAACGCGGACTTTTTTGTATACTTCAAAAACACGGTCATCGTGCTGTTAGTCAACGTGGTCGGCGGCACGCTGTCGGCGTACCTTGTCTCCTACGGGTTCGCAAGGATCCGCTTTAAGGGGAACAACATTCTCTTCGGCATCGCGCTCTCCACCATGATGCTGCCCGGCATCGTTTCGCAGGTGCCGCTGTACGTCGCATACAGCAAGATCGGTTGGCTGAACACGCTGCTGCCTCTCACGATCCCGCAGCTGTTCGGCGGCGGCATGGTGAACATCTTTCTCATCCGCCAGTATCTGCGCTCCATCCCGGGGAGCTACAACGAGGCGGCGAAGATCGACGGCGCTTCGGAACTGCGCACCTGTTTTTCGGTCATTCTGCCCATGGTCAAGCCCGTCATTTTGCTGACGGCGGTGAACATCTTTATGGCGTGCTGGAACGACTTTACGACCCCGCTCATGTACATCGACAGTACCGCAACCGAGCAGTTCACGCTCGCCGTGGGCGTTTATTATCGTTTTTTGGGCGCGGTCTCGAACAAAGACAAGGCGCCGAACGTGCAGATGGCGCTGTGTGTGCTCATGATGATCCCGTCCGTTGTCGTATTCGGGTTTTTCCAGCGTTCGCTCATCGAAGGCGTGTCGCTCACGGGGTTGAAAGGGTGACCGCTTTTGGTACGGGCAAACGTTTGGCATTTCTTTGCGTCGGTTTTGGCGGCGGAAGAGGATAAGTAAAAACGGCGTTTCGGCGCCGTTTTTTTTGCTGCCGCCGGCAAAGGTGTTTTCGGGAGCGCAGAAAATGCGCGCAGCGGTTGCATTTGCCGCGCCGCCGTGTTACAATAAAATTACCGAAGCCGCTGCAACTGCCGCTGCGGTAATTTGTGAAAGAGAGGAGATCGCATGCAAAACATTCCAACAATCAAAGTCGGCATTGTGGCGGTATCGAGGGACTGCTTCCCTGAAAGTTTGTCGGTGAACAGGCGCAAGGCGCTCGTTGCGGCATACGAAAAAAAGTACGGCAAAGAGAACATCTATGAATGCCCCGTGTGCATCGTCGAGAGCGAGATCCATATGCGGCAGGCGCTTGCCGATATCCAAAAGGCGGGCTGCAATGCGCTCGCGGTGTACCTGGGCAACTTCGGACCCGAAATTTCGGAGACCATGCTCGCCAAAGAGTTTTCCGAAAAAGTCGGCGGCGCGGTCATGTTTTTCGCCGCGGCGGAAGAGGATATCCCCCCGCTTGCAAGCTCGCGCG
>CALWBR010000075.1 GCA_944376145.1 uncultured Clostridia bacterium
TCCCGTCCGTGCGGAAACTCTGTACCGCGTTTTCATAGCCAAGCCCCGAAGCGCTGTACGGATACACATAGAACAGGGCGTTCGCGTTGTACACATACTCCACGCTCAGGCTCTTGAACTGCGACGCGTCTACGGGCGTCGTGAAGCGGAAGACCATGAACTGCCCCTGCTCCAGAGCGCTCCCCGTGAACGCCGCATACCCTTCGATGCCCCAGCCTTCGTACTGTGCGCCGCTGAAATCCTGCGTAGTCACTGCAAGCGAATCGTACCCGCCGAACACGCCGGACTGCGCGGGCGTATCCATAAAGACCTCCGCCGTCGCATCGTATTCCTTTGCTTCCCAGGCAAACGGCAGCTCGACCTCCGTTTCAACGGGATCCTCCGAAAGCGTGACGCTATCCAGGAAGAATTGTCTGATTTCCCCTTCGACGATCTGCAAAACAAACCCGCCGATCGTGCCGCCTTCCGCCAGTTTTTCCAGCGAAAGGGCGACTTTTTCGATGTCCGAAGCCGCCGTCGTGCGGAAGCTCTGCGCGGCGGTGGAAGAGTCAAACACTTCCGTGCCCAAAGGATAGACATAGAAGAGAGCCGCGGCGTCGTACTTGACTTCCAACAGCATGCTCTTTGCCAGAGCGGCGTCGATCGGGGTGACGAAGCGGAACGTCACACAATCCCCTTCCGCCAAGCCCTGCGTATACGCATCCCCGCCGGTCAGACCCCACTCCTCGTGCCCGCTGCCGATCGTCAGCCCGTCGTTGCCCAAAAGGAGATCGGTGCTGATATCGTAGGTTTGCCCGAGCGTCCAATCCGTTTCACGCACGAACGTTTCGGGGTTGGCATCGAGCGCATGCGGCGCATCGGAAACGGAGCGGAAAGACGCCCCTTCGGAAACTTCGTAATAATCAATGGCGTTCGCCCCTGTCACGGGGAAGCGGCAGCCCTGCTCGATCTCGATCACGTCCGTGCCGTCGTTGCGCAGCGAATAATCCCGCCCCGCCAAAAGCTCGATCATAAACCGCGTTTGATCGGCGTAGAACCCCTTGTTTGCCGCATACACGCCGCCCGCCATGTCAGAAAGCAACGTACCGTTCACGGAAATATGCGACGTAAAGTAGGAAAATTGCGAGCTTGCCACGGCTTCGCTCGGCTGCGTGAACGCCGCGCCGTCAAGATAAATGTAGATCCAGTTGCTGTTCTCACCGTGCCAGACGACCTGAACGGAAGAGACGGTGACGTCCGCTACCTTTTCGGGTTCGGCAACGACTTCCACTTCCGCGTCGACGACCTCTCCCGAAAGGGTGACGCTCTCCAAAAAGAACTGTGCGCTGCTTCCTTCCACAAGCTGCACGATGAAACCGCCGACTTCCCCTTCCCGTACAAGTTTGGTAAGCGAAAGGGAGACCGTCGTGACCGACGTAACTTCCGGGCGGAAGCTCTGCGCCGCCATTTCCGCCGACAGCGTTTCGGTGCCGAGCGGATAGACGTAGAAGAGCGCCGGACGGTTGTTGTACATGAATTCGATCTGTATGCTGTTCGCCGTCTCCTCGGGGATGGGCGTGGAAAATTCGACCGTAAAGCGATCGCCTTCGGCAAGCGCCGACGCCGTGTTCACGACGCCGTCGCCGCAAAGCCCCCAATCGGTATTCCCCGCGGGGTTGAACGACTGCGCCAGATCGCCCGTGAGAAGCTCTTTCGTAATATCGTACTTCGTACCGACTTCCCATTCGAACGCTTCTTCGCCGCCGACTTCTTCCACCGCGCCGGGCGTATAGCCCGCGGCGGAAGGCGTGATGCTGTCCACGAAAAGCTGATCGCTCGCGCCATCTGCCACTTGGATGATAAAGCCGCCGAACGAACTACCCGCAGAAGCCGTATCCGCCAACTGTTCGGTGGAGAGCGTCACCTCCTGAATGCCGGCGGCGCCGTTCGTACGGAAGCTCTGCACCGCGTTTTCATACCCCAACGCCGCCGCGTCCAGCGGATAGACGTAGAACAGCGCGGCGCTCCTGTACATGAATTTGATCTGCACGCTCTTGAACTGCGCCGTATCGATGGGCGTTGTCAGCGAATAGACGGCAAACTCGCCCACGGCAAGCGCGCCGCCCGTCTGCGCCGAATATTCCGTCAGCGGCAGCCCTCATTCGGGATGATCCTGCGACATGTTCCCGATGCCGACCGATTGCGCGTTGTACCCGCCGAGCACGTCCGTCTGCGCGGGCGTGGTTTGGAAGACGTCCGCACTCGCGTCGAACTCCTTCTCCTCCCAAAGGACCTGCTTTTGGAACACTTCCGTGCCCGTAGAATTGCCGGTCGCAGCATAGCGCGCCGCTTCGGAGACGACGTACGCGGCGGAGCCCGTCCCGTTCGCCGGGATGCGGTGCCCCGCGCGGATCTCGATCACATCCGTGCCGTCCTGCCGTAAGATCCCGCTGCTTGCCAAGATCTGAAAACGGATATCCGTCCCGTTCAGTTCGTTGGGCTCCACCCACGCTACCTGCTCGCTCGTAAGACAGATGCCGTTGACATAGATGCCGATCTCTTCTTTGACCCAACTCCACCATATGCTCGTCGTTTGCGTTTTGTCCGCAAAACTTGCGCCGTCCAGCGAGAGGACCATCAAATGATCGGGGGCCGCGGCGCCCCAACGCATCTCCAGCTTGGCGACCCGAACGGGCGTTGCCTGCACGAACGCTTCCGTGCCCGTGCCTGCCGCATTGACCGGCGCGACGAACGTCGCCGTTTCGGAAACGACATAATAGTCGACGCCGTCCGACTCCGGGGTGTCCTTATCCCGATCCGTCTCCGTTTTGGGGATCTTGCACCCCGCCTCGATGGTGATGCGGTCGGTCCCGTCGCCTTTGAGCGAATAGCTTTCCGTTGCGGACAGTTGTATCCTGTAACGCGTCGCATCCCCGAAATACCCTTTCGTGGCATATTTCACCGACCCGATGCAATCGGAAAGCAACGCCCCGTTGATGGAAATATACGGCATAAAATAGCCGTAATTTGCATTGCTGACCTGGTTGTATACCTCCGAAAAATCGGCGCCCTGCAACTGCAGGTAGAGCTCGTCGGTCGCGTCGCCCCAAACGACGGAGACCCCGCTGACCGTGACGGTATCCTCGTCGGCGGCGCGCACGGGCCGCACGGCAAAGAGCAGCGCAAACAGCGCCGTTGCCAAAAGGCACAGCGCCAAAAACGCGACCAAAAGCCTCCGCACGGAAAGTTTACTACGCATGCTATCTCCTCCCTATCGAAATGATCTGCATTTTTCTGCCGTAAAACCGTGTTTTGCTCAGTCTTTACGGTACGGTGCGAGCTCGACGAGCTTCCCCCCTTCCAAGCGGGAGGCTTCCGCCGCGATCGCCATATAGTGGCTTTCGACGGAGTTTTCGATCGAGGTATCGACTTCGGTGTTGCCCTCGGCAAGGACCTCGTACAATTTGTCGATCATCCTGTGATCGCCGCCGCCGTGCCCTTCCAGATCGTCGGTGAGGTCGGAGATCCTCCACTCCGTGTCCTCGCCGAAGTATTTTTTGAGCACGATCCTATCCTCACCCTCGTGCAAGAACAGCTCGCCGTCCGACCCGAAAAAGCGGATGTCTCTGCCGCCGTTTTTGACGAACGCCTCCATCTTCAACGTGGCTGCCACGCCGTTTTCAAACTGCATGATCGTCGTTTGGTTGTCGACGACGTCGTTGTCGCAGGCGAACACGCATCTGCCGTACGGTCCCGTTTCGATCGCCTTGCGCAAGTTTGTTTCGGTCAGCGGCAGCTCGTCGGTGATGGTATGCATCGGCCAGGCGTTTTCGGGCGCGCCAAAATCCTTTTTCCACATATCGATGTAAATGCGCTCGGCGCTGTACGGGCAGGTGCGTACGTACTTGCACTGCGTGCAGCGGTCGGCTGCCCCCGCCGGCTTGTTCTCTTTGCGGAAATACAGCAGCGAGCCCATGGATGCGACGCTTTTGCATTTTGCGCCGATGAAGTACTGCAACAGGTCGAGGTCGTGGCAGCACTTTGCCATGATCATCGGCGTCGTATCTTCGCTGCGCCGCCAGTTGCCGCGCACGTAGCTGTGCGCTTCGTGCCAAAAGACGACGTTCTCCGTCTGATCGACGGAGACGATCTTGCCGATCGCGCCCGAATCGAGGATCTCTTTCACCTTATTGATGGCTGCCGTATAGCGCAGCACATGGCAGACCATGACCGTCCGCCCGGACTGCTTGGCGCAGCGGACCAGCTCGCGCAGCTCCTTCGGGTCGTCGGAAATGGGCTTTTCGAGCAGAATGTCATACCCGAGCGCCAGCCCGCGCTTCGCCATGCGCACATGCATTTGATCGAGCGTGCTCACGAGCAGCACGTCGCTGCGCTTTTCGGCGAAAAACGTATCTTCGTCGGTAAAGCGCTGCGCGGCGGGAACGGAAAACGTTTCTCCGTATTTTTCCAGCCGTTCTTCGTTGACGTCACACAAACTGACGATGCGAAACTTTTCTTTGCACTTATGAATGTACCTGCCGTACGCTTCGCCGCCGCGCGCGCCGACGCCGATCACGGAAACCGTCACGATCTTACCCATAACATGAACCTCCCACGCGGCGCAAAAAAAGACTCTATTTACTGCCGCAAATAAAGTCTAACGCATTTTCTGTTGCAAAATCAATATCAGATCCGATGGAATCCGTATCAAAAAGTAATATTTTTTGCTTTTGCGGCTTTTTGCGCCCTGTAAAAAGTCGCCGAGGAATTAAAGCCGCATTTGTAAATGATCTCCAGCGTGGTCAGCCCGGTACGTTTTTGATCGGCAAAATATTCTTTAGCGTTGCGCAGCCGCAAAAGGTTGAGATAATCGCGGAAACGGATGCCGACGATATCGTGGAAGATCTTGGAACAATATTCTTTGGTGTACCCGATCTCCTTGGCGACGGAGACGAGGGAGATATCCTCCGCGAAGTGTTCGTTGATATAACGCAGCGCCTTGACGGTGACGCGCTTGTCCTTGCCCTCTTCGACGGCGACGAGCGGATAGCAGCGCACGAGCTTGGAAAAGAGCAGGTTGCTGTAACCGAGGTTGCAAAGATAGGTCTTTTGCTCCCCCTCCTCCGTCAGCCAATGGCGGATCATGCCGAACACGTCGCGGTTGGCGGCAACGTCGCACATATATGCAGGGAACTTGCGCCCGCGGTACGAATCGGCAAACACTTTTGTGTATTCGCGGCTGAGCACGAGCACGACGGTGCGGATGTGCGGCGTGCATTTTTTATAGCAATGGTATTCGAAGCTGTCCGCGAAAAAGATCTCGCCGGCGTGCAGGCGGCGCACTTCTCCGAGACGGCGCGCCTCGATCTCCCCTTCGAGCAGGAAGACAAACTCCACGCTGTCATGAAAGTGCCCCACATCGGAGAGGACGATCTCCTCTTTGAGATAGATCTGCCTCTCCAGGTCGGCATCCGAAAAATATACGCCCTTATCCTGCATCGCCTTCTCTCCTTGTTCTGCGGCGCAAACCCCGTGCGCGCCGCTTTATTTTTCGAGATGCACCGCAACGCCCGCGGGGGCGTCGTACTCCGCGGAAAGGGTCTCCCCTTGCTGCCGGCAGCGCACGCGCAGCACGCCCTGCGGCAGCGGAAACCCCCCTTCCGCCTCCGCCAGCCCGCCCAAACGCGGTGCGATATGCACCGTGTTTTCCGCGGCGTCGGTACGGATCCCGAGGATACGTCTGAACAAAAACGGTACAACGCCCGCCGACCAACCGTGGCAGAGGCTGTGCCTGTACCCCGTGTAGCAGAAGGCGCCGAAGTCGCCGTGGATATCCTTTTCTCCCGCGGCGGGGATCCGATCGATCGGGCAGACGCCGCCTTGCAGCCAGGAGACGTCAAAGTCCTCCCAAAACGTCGTCGCTCCGACGGAGAGCATACCGCCGTAGTACTCCTTCATTGCCGAAAGCGCCGCCGCCTCGCCCGCCGTACCGCTGAGCGCGGTGAGCAGAAAATAGCTCATGAACGTGGAAAAGCCCTTCGCGCCGCCTTCGGTGAGCAGCGCCTTTTCCTGCGCGCACAGCGGCGTGCCGGAGAGATATTTGAGCGCGGCGATCTGCCGTTTTTCCCCGACGGGCGTCCCCGCGCGGGAGAGCTTTTGCGCGACGCTCGCCGCCGCCCCTTTGACGCCGAAAAGCGCTTCGAGCCGCGCGGCGCTTGCCGCGCACAGTTTGCCGAGGCTACGCACGCCCTCCGGCTCATCCGCATGTCCGTGCGTCGGCCAGTCTACAAAGTTCATGCCGAAATCGAAACTGCCGTCCGCGGCGATGCAGCCGTCGATCTGCCGCATGAGCTGTTCGAAATACGGCTGCTGCCCGCGCACATAGGCGGCATTGCCCGTCGCGCGGTAGTACTCCTCCAACAGGATGACCCACCACATGCTGTACATGGGGAAGCCGTTCATCCAGCCCGGGAGGGGCGCTTCGGCTTTGGCGTAATCGAGCGAGCGGGTCACGGTGCCGTCGTCCGCATACAGCGAGAGCAGCGCCGCGACCTCCGGGTACAGATCGCCCACCCACACGAGGCGGTCGCGCTTGATGCCGTCCCAAATGTATTCGCCCGCGCACAGCTGCACGGTATACGCTGCCGTTTCAAAGATGCGGTTAACCTGTTCGTCCGAGCAGCGGAACTGCCCGATGCGGGTACGCGGGACCTGCCGTACGACTGCCTGCACCGCAAACAGCTGCGCGTCCGTCCCCTCCGCGAAATCGACGCAGAGGAAGCGGAAGCCGCTGTCGAAAAAGCGCTGATCGGACAGCTGCGGCAGCGAAAGTGCGAGATCGCGCAGGGCGTGGTCGTTGGTGCTGCCCTTTACGCCCGGCTCGGAGAGCGCTTCGCCCACGGATTCGCCGAGGCGCAGCCGCACACCCGTGGCGCCCTTCGCCAAGCCGAGCGCGATGCGTACGCCGCCGCGCAATTCTTTGCCGAAATCGAGGATCAGGCGGCATTTGCCGCGCACGTGCACGGAGCGGTGCGCGCCGAGCCCGACCTGCCGCTCCGCCGGCTGCAGCAAATACGCCGCGTCCGTGAGCGCGCCCTCCGCCGCCACGATGCGGACCGGGGCGAGACATTCCTCAAAAAGAGCCGTACCTTTCGGTTGTTGTTCCATGTTGATCTCCTTCTTTTCCGCCCGTGCAAAGCCCGAGGCGGTATTTGCAAATTTTTATGCGCCGTACAGCCGTTTCCGCAGACGCCGCGCCGAAAAAGGCACACAGCGGATACGCATGATTTTAAATCGGCTTGACATCCCGCCGCCGCTCGTATATAATAAAAACAAGCATTTTTCGGAGGATATGAACTATGTTTGGAACCCTCTCCGAGAGAAGGAGGGCATGACCGTGACGGAAGAAAACATCGCCGCGGAAGAGCTTGCGGAAGAGACCGCAAACGAACTCGTCCCCGCGGACGCGCCGCCGGAAGGCGCCGAAGAAGAAAACGAGCCGCAGCCGCTGCCGCCGGAGGAAGAGCGGATCCCCGTTCACCCGCTCACCAAAGCCACGGTGATCTTCGGGTACATAGCGAGCTGGGTCAACCTCGCGCTGCTGCTGTGGGGCTGCACCGCCGCCTTCGGCAAGACGTTTTCCGTCGTCACGGCGGTGGAATTCATCATCAACGTTTTCAACATCCGCAAGGAGACCATCTACGTATCGCTCGCACAGCTGCTGCTCGCCATCCTCTTCATCGTGCTGCTTGTTTTGTTCATTAAAAACATCGCACAGAGCTCGGCGAAGCTCGCGCGCGCCCTTTCCAAAACGGGCGACCCGAAATTGCTCAAAAAACGGCACATAGCGATCGCGACCGTGCGCGGCAACGCGACGTACTCGTTCACGGGGATCTTCCTTTTGATCTTCGCCGCCGTGATGCTCTCGGGCGGGCAGTACCTGCTCCGCACGCAGCTCCTGTTCCTGTATGCGGGCGTGTACTCGCTGCTGATCACCTTCTTTACGGC
>CALWBR010000076.1 GCA_944376145.1 uncultured Clostridia bacterium
CAGATCATGCTCGACAAGGCGTTCGGGGCGGCAGGGAACAAAGTCGTCGTAGAAGAGTTTTTGCGCGGCAAAGAGTTCACGCCCGGAGAAGAGGTCTCCGTTCTCGCTTTTACGGACGGAAAGACGATCGTGCCCATGATCCCGAGCTGCGATCATAAGCGTGCGCAGGACGGCGACAAGGGGCTCAATACGGGCGGCATGGGTACGTTTACGCCCTGCCCCTTCTATACAAAGGAGATCGCCGACGAGGTGCGGGAAAAGATCCTGCTCCCTACGGTCGCCGCCATGAACGCAGAGGGCAGACCCTTTAAAGGAGTGCTCTATTGCGGGCTGATGCGCACGCCCGAGGGGATGAAGGTCGTGGAATACAATGCCCGCTTCGGCGATCCCGAAACACAGGTCGTGCTGCCCATGCTCAAAACCGACCTTCTCACGATCTTTGAGGCGATCACGGACGGGCGGCTTGCGGATATCGACATCGAATGGGAAGAAGGCGCCTGCGTGTGCATAGTGCTCGCCAGCGGCGGTTATCCGCTTCACTACGAAAAGGGCAAGGCGATCACCGTCGGGGATCTCGGCGACGCGTTTTTGTACCATGCGGGCACAAAACGCGAAAACGGTGTACTGAAAACGAACGGCGGCAGAGTTCTCAACGTTTGCGCCAAAGGGAAGACGGTTGCCGAAGCGCGGCAAAAAGCGTATGCCGCGGCGGCGAACATCGAGTTTGAAGGGAAGCAGCTGCGCACCGATATCGGCATCAAATACAACAGCGGGGTGTAACAGATGATTTTCAGGATCTTCGTTGAAAAAAAGGATAATTTGCAGGCTAAAAAGATCAAGAGCGATCTTGCCGCACAGCTGAACATCCGTGCGGAAGACGTGCGGGAAGTTATCCGCTATGACGTGGAAGGCATCACAGAGGAAGAGTTTGATGAAGCGGTCGCCGGCGTATTTTCCGAGCCGCCCGTCGATACCGTATACAGAGAAGAGCTGCCCGTTGCGCCCGGCTATGATGTGTTCGCCATCGCTTTTTTGGACGGGCAGTACGACCAGCGGGCAGACAGTGCCGCGCAGTGCGTGCAGCTGTTGACGCAAAAAGAGCGCCCGCTCGTCAAATGTGCGCGCGTGATCTGCGTGAAAGGCGTCACGCAGGATGAGCTTGCCAAGATCAAACACCATCTCATCAACCCCGTTGAGAGCAGCGAGGTCTCTCTTTCCAAGCCGCGCACGCTCAAACGCGCGCGCATGAGCACGCACGATGTGCCCGTCGTATACGGGTTTACGAAGATGAGCGACGAAGAGATCGCCGCGTATCATAAAAAGAACGGCTTCGCGATGAGCGTTGCCGACCTTGCCTATGTGCGCGATTATTTCAAAGACGAGGGTCGCGACCCGACGGAGACGGAGATCAAGGTCATCGACACGTATTGGTCGGACCATTGCCGGCATACTACCTTCGCCACCGAACTCAAAAACGTGACCATCGAATCGGACGATCCGCACGTGCAGCGGGCGTACGATCTGTACAAGGATCTTTTTGCCGAGTGCAACGGCGGGCGTGCGGACAAGTATCCGTGCCTGATGGATGTTGCCACCATTGCCGTCAAAAAGCTGAAAAAAGAGGGGCGGCTGGACGATCTTGACGTTTCGGATGAGATCAACGCCTGCTCCATTTGCATCGACGCAGAGATCGACGGAAAAACGGAAAAATATCTCGTCATGTTCAAAAACGAGACGCACAACCACCCGACGGAGATCGAGCCGTTCGGCGGCGCAGCGACCTGCCTCGGCGGCGCGATCCGCGACCCGCTCTCGGGCAGGACGTACGTCTACCAGGCGATGCGCATCACGGGCAGCGCCGATCCGCGCGAAAAGCTGGCGGATACGCTCCCCGGTAAATTGCCGCAGCGCGTCATCACGCGCACGGCGGCGGCGGGTTTTTCTTCGTACGGCAACCAGATCGGGTTGGCGACGGGGATCGTCGATGAAGTGTACCACCCCGGGTACAAGGCGAAGCGTTTGGAAACAGGGTTTGTCGTCGGCGGTGCGCCCAAGGATATGGTGCAGCGCGAAAAGCCGAAAGCCGGCGATGTCATCATCCTTTTGGGCGGCGAAACGGGGCGCGACGGCTGCGGCGGCGCAACGGGTTCCTCCAAAGCGCACGACGCGCATTCGGTGGAGACGTGCGGTGCAGAGGTGCAAAAGGGCAATCCGCTCACCGAACGCAAATTGCAGCGCTTGTTCTTGAACAAGGAAGCGACCCGCCGCATCAAAAAATGCAACGACTTCGGTGCGGGCGGCGTCTCCGTCGCCATCGGCGAACTTTCCGACGGGCTCGTGATCGAGCTCGACAAGGTGCCGCTCAAATACGAGGGGCTCTCGGGCACGGAGCTTGCCATCTCCGAATCGCAGGAGCGCATGGCGGTCGTCGTTGCCAAAGAGGACGTGGAGGAGTTCATCCGCCTTGCCGCGGAGGAGAACCTGGAAGCCACGCCCGTTGCGACCGTCACGGACGACCGCCGCATGAAGATGCTTTTTAAAGGGCATGCGATCGTCGATATTTCCCGTGACTTTTTGGATACAAACGGTGTAAAACAGGTCACGGATGCCGTGATCTGCGACAATACGACGCATTTCTTTGATAAGAAAGACGCCGATTTCCGCAGCGGGCTGCTTGCCGCGCTCGCATCTCTCAACGTGTGCTCCAAGCAGGGTCTTTCGGAGATGTTCGATTCGACCATCGGTGCGCGCAGCGTGTTCATGCCTTTTGGCGGAAAGAACCAGCTCACGCCCGTCGTTGCCATGGCGGCAAAGCTCGTCGGCGGCGAAACGGATATGGCTACCGTCTCTTCCTATGGCTATTCGCCCGAACTGATGTGTTCTTCTCCCTTTACGGGGGCGATCTATTCGGTCATTTGCTCCGTCTCCAAGCTCATTGCGGCAGGCTGCGATTTCGATCGGATCCGTCTCACGTTCCAGGAGTTTTTCATGCGCCTCGGCAGTGATCCGAAGCGTTGGGGCGTGCCGTTGGCGGCGCTTTTGGGCGCATTGTATGCGCAGATCGGGCTGGGGCTCGGTGCGATCGGCGGCAAGGACAGCATGAGCGGCACCTTCGAGCATATCGATGTTCCGCCCACGCTCATTTCCTTTGCGCTTGCGCCCGAAAAAGCGAGCAAGCTCATCACCAATGTGTTTGCGCGAGCGGGCGAAAAGGTGTACCGTCTGCCCGTTCCCAAAGATAAGAACCATATCCCCGATTTCAAAGCGTATGCCGATCTGTGCCGCAGAGTGCGTGCAAACATCGAATGCGGCAACATTGCGTTTGCCACCGTCGTCGAAAACGGAGGAACGGCGGCTGCCGTTGTCAAATCCTGCCTCGGCAACGGGCTGGGCTTTGCGTTTGCGGCGGGCGATCTGTTTACCGAGTGCTACGGCGATCTGCTTGTGACGCTCAAAGACGCGGCTGCCTTCTCCGAAGCAGTATACGTGGGTGAGACGGCGCAAAACGGGTTCTCTTGCGGCAAAGTTTCCGTTTCGTTTGCCGAGGCGGAACGTTCCTTTACCGATGCGCTTGCGAAAGTGTTTACCAATACCGCCGCGGCGGAGGGGAGCGTGCAGGATTGCGATTTCGCGTCCAAAGCCAAAACGGTGCACGCGGGCGCAAAGGCGGCAAGACCCCGTGTCTTTATCCCCGCCTTCCCTGGCACGAACTGTGAACTGGATACGGCGCGCAAGTTCCGCCTTGCGGGAGCGGAGACGGAGATCGTCGTCGTCAAAAACCGCACCCCGCAGGACATCGAAGAGAGCGTGGAGGCGATCGCCGAAGCCATTGCCCGCGCGAACATCGTCGCGTTCCCCGGCGGGTTTTCGGGCGGGGACGAGCCGGACGGGAGCGGCAAGTTCATTGCGACGACCTTCCGCAACCCGCGCATAGCCGATGAGCTGGAAAAACTTTTAAAAGTGCGCGACGGACTTGCGCTCGGCATCTGCAACGGGTTCCAGGCGCTTGTCAAGCTCGGGCTTGTCCCGTATGGCGAAGTCCGCCCGCTGTTGCCCGAAAGCCCGACGCTCACGTACAACAACATCGCAAGGCACGTATCGCGCTTGGTCAATATCCGCATTGCGTCCGTAAAGAGCCCTTGGCTTGCCGCATGCAGCGTCGGGGATGTGTTCTCCGTTCCCGTTTCGCATGGGGAAGGGAAGTTTGTTGCGCCCGCTGCCGCGTTGGAAGCGCTGCGCCAAAACGGGCAGATCGCCACGCAGTATTGCGATCTCGCGGGCAGGGCGACCATGCAATACCCGTTCAATCCCAACGGGTCGATGTGGGCGATCGAAGGCATCACCTCGCCCGACGGCAGAGTGTTGGGCAAGATGGGGCACACCGAACGTACGGGCGAGAACTTGTACAAGAATTGCCCGCCCGTCCTTGACATGAAATTGTTTGAGAGCGGCGTCAAGTACTTCAAGTAAACACAGTGCATAACAAGCAGTGCGCTCCAAAGCCCGTTAGGCTTTGGAGCGCACTGCATTATAGAATGTGTCTGTCCTTTCCGCGGTTTCAAAATGTTTGGGGGCGGGATGTGTTTTACATGGCGTCCTCGTTTTGAACAGAGGGCACGCCTATTTTTTTCTTTTCATAGTCAAGTTTGTTTTTGATTTTTTCGAATGCTTCGATCGTCGATTTGGAGATCGCGTTTCGCAGGGCGTAGTGCACGCCGGCATCGCCGTCCGCCATATCGATCGTATAGGTCCGCACCGAATCTAAAACGTAGCTGTACACCATGCTTTTTCCGAATTCGTTAAAATAGTGAAGCGTAAAGGAGAAAAAAGTATCTTCGCTGTATGTGAAGGTAGGGGTTTCCGTGACAAAGAACCCGGTCTCAGCGCCGAAGATCCCGCCGATCTGCGTCTCCGGTGTGCCTTGCCGTATGCCGCGCCCGCTGGATTTGTAAGAGATCGAAAAATAATTTTGTATGGGGCAGACAAATTGTTCTGCGCCTTTAAAGTAGAATCCGAACAATTTTTTTACGGGATCGAAAAAGAACCAGGCGAGCAAATCGCTTTGCAGCATTTGGAAGTAATAGCGCTTTTCTTTCAGATACTTTTCGGAACGCTTTTTTACAAGGAAAAAATAGGCTCTGCTGGTGAGCGTGGTGCGGTACAGCCACTTTTCGAAGCATCCCCATGCGGCGGCGAGTGCGAGCCCGAGGAAGAAAAAGATCAACAATACGGTCAAGGTGCTGTTTACGGTCGTTTGCGGGGTGCCGTTTTGTGTTTGGACAAGAAAGACGAACAAAGTTATAACGGCGACGGCGCCGCATGCGATCGCCAACAGCCCGGATGCCCAAAGCAGAACGCGGCGGGCGACCAGCTGCCGATGCTCAGCAAGCAATTTGCGAAGGCTGTCTTCGTCGGCGTTGACGCTGCCCGGATTCAGAGAAGTGCGTCGTACTTTTCCGTATGGCGGCGCGGCGGGAGCTTCCGCGATCGCCGTCTCCGCTGTCGTGAGCGCGGGCAGGGTCTGATCGTCGTTTACAAGCTGGTCGATCGTCACGGAAAAGGTGCTTGCAAGCAGTTTTAAATTGTCGATATCGGGCATGGATTGCCCGTTTTCCCATTTGTAGACGGCTTGCCGTGAAATATTTAATTTCTGTGCAAGTTCATCCTGCGTCATGCCTGTCGCCTTGCGCAGGTGTGCAAGTTTTTCGGCGAATGTCATTCTTTATCCCTCCGTCAATTTCTGCTTTTCATTATATCATCGATCGGAGTTCCGGTCAACAACCGAAGGTTTGCATTTTGTCAACCGTTGGTTTAAAGCAAAAAAATTGCGTTGAAGGGGCAGAGAAAATCCCAATCACTTTACAATTTCCTCATGTTGTGGTACAATGTTTTATAGGTACAATGTATAGTGGAGGAAGCGCTTATGAAGTGTATGTATTGCGGCTGCACCGAGAGCAAGGTGATCGACAGCCGCTCTACCGACGAAGGCAGGACCATTCGCCGCAGGCGTGAATGCATGCAGTGCGGCAGGCGGTTCACCACCTATGAAACCATTGAAACGACTCCCGTGCTCGTCGTCAAAAACGGCGGAAATCGGCAGGCGTTCGATGCCGGAAAGATCAAAAACGGCATCATCAAAGCGTGCGAAAAGCGCCCTGTTCCCATGGCGAAGATCGACAAGCTGGTCGAAGATATCAAAAAGCAAGTATACAATTCTTTAGAACAGGAGATCACTTCCAAGCGGATCGGCGAAATGGTCATGGACGGGCTGAAAAAGATCGACGAGGTCGCCTATGTGCGGTATGCATCCGTCTATCGTCAATTTAAAGACATTCCGTCTTTCATGAGCGAATTGGAATCGATGATGCAGGAGAGCGAAAACAAGCGCGCCGCGGAGCGGGAAAAGCCCGAATAGGGGCTTTTTTCTTTCTCGGTGTTTTGTGGGAGGGACGTATGACCAGACAAGTACACATCGGCGGGGTGGCGCTCGGCGGCGGTGCTCCCGTGCGCATCCAGTCAATGACGACGACGCCGACAAGCGACGCGGAGGCGACGCTCGCGCAGATCGCGCGCCTTGCCGAAGCCGGCTGCGAGATCGTACGCGTCGCCGTACGGGACGAAGCGGATGCGCGTGCGATCCGTGCCGTCAAAGACCGTTCGCCCCTTCCTGTTGTGGCGGATATCCATTTTTCGGCAAAACTTGCCGTGCTCTCCGTCGAAAACGGTGCGGATAAGATCCGCATCAATCCGGGCAACATCGGCGGAGAAGCGAAGATAAAGCTCGTCGCCGATTGCGTGCGCGCGCACCATGTTCCCGTGCGCGTCGGGGCGAACACGGGCAGCATCGAACGCGAATATTTTGAACGGTTCGGCAGGTCCGCCCGCGCGCTTGTGGAAAGCGCGCTGCACGGTGCGGCGCTGCTTGAAAAGTACGGGGTGGAGGACATCGTTTTCTCTGTCAAAGCGTCCTCCGTTCCGCTTACGGTGGAAGCCTATACGTTGCTTGCCGCCTGCACGGACCGCCCGCTGCACGTCGGCGTGACGGAAGCGGGCACCCGCGAGAGCGGCGTCGTAAAGAGCAGCGTCGGCATCGGTTCGCTGCTCTTGCGCGGCATCGGCGATACCATCCGTGTCTCGCTGACGGACGACCCGGTCGAAGAAGTATATGCCGCAAAGCGCATCCTGCGCGCCTGCGGGCTGGAGCGTGACTTTGTCGACGTGATCGCTTGCCCGACCTGCGGCAGGTGTGAATGGGAGAGCATGGGGTTGGCGCAGGAAGTGGAGCGCCTGACGTTCGGGGCGAAGGTGCGGCGGAAGATCGCCGTCATGGGATGCGTGGTGAACGGACCGGGCGAGGCGAAAGACTGCGACCTCGGGATCGCGGGCGGGCGTGACGCCTGTGTGCTTTTCAAAAAAGGCGAGATCGTGCGCACCGTTCCGCGCAGCGAGGCAAAAGAGGAGTTTTTGCGGGAGGTGCGCGCCTGTTTAGAGGGGCGTGAAGAATGAACGAACGGCAATTTTTGGAGCAGGTGCGGGCAAATGACGGGCTTCGGCATGCCGTGCTGCGCATGGTCGAGGTGGACCGCGAGGCATGCAGCTGCGTTTTTGAGTTGGTGACCGATCTTCCGTATACGAAGGAGGATGAATCTGCCGCGCTTTCGGCGGCGCGGCAAGCCGTTGCGCCGCCGCTGTGCGCGTCGGTGCATATCGTGAAGCTTGTCGCCGATGAACAACTCGTTCGCAGCAAGGTCAAAAGTTATCTCGCTTCTACGCGGGCGGCGGCATCCGCCTGCATCGCCGCGGAGGATATCGAGGTCGTTTTAGGCGATCCCGTTCGGTTCACACTGGGGGTGGACGAACAGGAGCGCGCCTTTTTTGCGCGGGACGAGCGGCTGCTTCCGGATATCGAACGGATGCTCGCGAAAAATTTTTGCGGCAGGTTCGAAGGATCTCTCGTCTACAAAAAGAAGGCGCCCGTTTCCGTCGCGGAGGAAGAGGAGGAGCTGCCGACGGGGTTCGAACAGCCTGCGGTGCGAACGTTCCGCGTGGAAAATTTTGAAGCGATCGACGCGCTGGATACGCCGAAGATCGCAACGTACATCGCCGATTGCAATTTCCCCGCAAACTCTCTTACGATCTGCGGAGAGATCGCGTTCGTGCAGGAACGTACGACGCAGAAGGGGCGGCGGTATTTGCGTTTCGCCGTCAACGACACGACGGGCACGCTCGGCTTTTCGTATTTCCCGAAAAAAAAGACGGAAGAAAAAATTGCACAGCTCAAGGCGGGGGATTCCATCGTCTGCACGGGCGCGAATGAATTGTACAACGGTTCGCTCGGCTTTACGGCGCGTTACATCAACCGCGGGACGCTGCCGGCGGGGTTTGTGGCGGAGGAGCGCAAAAGCAAGCCCGTCCCCGCGCATTACGCGCGCGTGGCGCCCGAGCGCATCACCGATTACAATCAGCTCAATCTGTTTGAGCAGGGCGTGCTCCCGGACGATCTGGTGCAAAATACGTTTGTCGTATTCGACTTGGAGACGACCGGGCTGAACACTTCGCCCGCAAGCGGCAGGATGGACGCGATCACGGAGATCGGCGCGGTCAAGATCGTCGGCGGGGAGATCCGCGAGCGATTTTCTACGCTGGTCGATCCCGAACGCAAACTGGATGCGGAGATCGTAAAACTCACGGGCATTACGGACGATATGCTGAAAGGCGCCCCGAAGATCGCGGAAGTGATCCCCGATTTTTACAAGTTCTGCGACGGCTGCCTTCTCGTTGCGCACAACGCACCGTTCGATTCGAAGTTTATCCGTTATTACGGGGAAGAAGAGGGGTACATGTTCAAACACAAGGTCTACGATACCGTTTCGATCGCGCAGAGTTTTTTATATCTGTCGAATTACAAGCTGAATACGCTTGCGGATCATTACGGCATCGTGTTTAATCATCATCGGGCGGCGGACGATGCGCTTGCCACCGCGAAAATCTTTATCGAAATGATAAAAGCAAAAAAATGCTTGCCAAAAGCGTAAAAATATGCTATACTTACGACAATGAATATGTTAGCGTGGAATTGAGAGTGGGTCACCGCTCTCAAATCTTTTTATAGGAGGTCTCTGCGTGAAAGTCATGCCTGTCGAGTGCGTGGAAGAGGCGCTCCGCCCCGTTGCGGAAGAGGTCGGCGTGGAGCTGTATGAGGTCGTGTTCAAGCAGGGGAAAAACCCGTCGTTGACGATCTATCTGGATACCGATAAAGAGGGCGGCATCGATCTGGATACGTGCGAGCGCTTCCATATGTTGGCGGATCCCGTGCTGGATGAGCTTGACCCGACGTACGGGCAGCCGTATACTTTGAACGTGAGCAGCCCTGGGCTGGACAGACCGTTTAAAAAGGACAGCGATTTCATGCGGAACATCGGAAAACGCGTGGAAGTGAAGTTGTACGCCCCTCTGCGCGGCAAAAAGGCATTCGAAGCGGTGTTGCTTGCGTACAACGGCGAAGGCAAGTGGGTGATGTTGGAAAAGGACAAAGAGGAGCCTGTAAAGCTCAATCTTTCACAGATCGTAAAGATCTCGCAGGCGATCGATTTTGATTGACGTTGCGGCAATTTTATAAATTTTTTGGAGAACGGAAGTATGGTAAGTAAGGAGTTTTTTGAAGCGCTGGCAGACCTCGAAGCGGAAAAAGGGATCCCGCAGGAGGTATTTATCGAAGCGCTGCGCACGGCGCTCATTTCGGCGTATAAAAAGCAGTATGACGATGCGGCGGGGGATGTCGATATCAAGATCAATCCCGAAAAGAGCAGCATCAAGTATTATATTGTCCGCACCGCCGTGGAAGAGGTGATCGACCGCGAAAAAGAGATCTCGCTTGTCGATGCGCAAAAAATCAAAAAGAGCTACAAAGTCGGGGACAGGGTGGAAGAAGAGTTTGTGCCCAAGGACTTCGGCAGGATCGCCGCGCAAACGGCAAAGCAGGTCATTCTGCAAAAGCTGCACGAGACCGAACGCGACAACACGCTCAGTGAGTTTTCCAATAAAAAGTTCGAGTTGATGAATTGCGTCGTGCGGAAAGTCGATATGAAAAACGTCTACGTCGAGCTGGGCAAAGGGCAGGTGGAAGGCGTCATGCTGCCGCAGGACCAAGTGCCCGGTGAACGCTATGAGGTGAACGACAGGCTCAAAGTGTACGTCAAAAACATCAAAGCGGGCAGCCGCGGGGCGCAGGTGCTCGTTTCCCGTGCGTCGACGGGGCTCGTCAGGCGTCTGTTCGAGGAAGAAGTGCCGGAGATCAAATCGGGCGTCGTTGTCGTCAAAGAGATCTCGCGCGAACCCGGGCAGCGCACGAAAATGGCGATCTACAGCACCGATCCGCAGGTGGATGCGGTCGGCGCGTGCGTGGGCAACAAGGGCTCGCGCGTCAACGCCGTTGTGGCGGAACTCGGCGGCGAAAAGGTGGATATCATCCAATGGAGCGAAAACCCGCTTGAATTCATCGCCAAAGCGCTTTCTCCCGCCAAGGTGCTCTCCGTGACGGAGGTCGGAGAAAAGTCCGCCGTGGCGGTCGTCCCGGACGATAAACTTTCCCTCGCCATCGGCAGGGACGGGCAAAACGCCCGCCTTGCGGCAAGGCTCACGGGCTGGAAGATCGACGTGAAGAGCGAGAGCGCCGCCGCCAAGATGGAGATCCTGCACCAGGCGGAAGCAGTTCCCGCCGAGGAGACTGAGGAATAACGGGAGCGGAAGACGCGCATGAAAGAGAAAAAGATCCCCATGCGGATGTGCGTCGCCTGCCGCGAAATGAAGCCGAAGAGGGAGATGCTTCGCATCGTCAAACCGAAGGAAGGAGACGTCTTTATCGACTTTTCGGGAAAGGCGGCGGGCAGGGGCGCGTATATTTGTGACGATCCTGCCTGCATCGCAAAGTTAAAAAAGGGCAGGCTGCTCAACAAAGCATTTTCCTGTGAAGTCTCCGCAGCCGTGTATGCGAAGATCGAGGAGGACTTTTTTGCAAAGAAGCAAGGTTGAAAGCTACATCGGTTTTTGCAGAAAGGCGGGGAAGCTGACTTGCGGCGCCAATGCGATCGAGGTGCAAAAAAAAGGAGTATTTTTGTTGCTCCTGTGTGAAAGCGCGTCAGACAATGCCAAAAAAAATGCCGTAAAATTGGCGGAACGGTTTGGTTGCGAACTGTTGATGACCGTCGGCAGGGCATTGGAGACGTTTGTCGGAAGAGAGAATTGTAAACTTGCAGCGGTGCGGGATGCGGGGCTCGCAAAGGCGATCCTTGCAAGCGCAGATGGTATGTTCATAAAATATTCGGGAGGCAACGGATAGCATATATGGCTGAGGCGAAGAAGAATCATTACGGAAACATCGAGGGGATCACCTCGCTTTTGGGGGCGGACGGCATCGGTGCGCTGCTCAAAGATGTGCAGAGCACCGAGAGAAAATTAAACGATATCCTGAAGCAGCTGTCCGATTTTGAAGAGGAAGCGCGCAGCCGCGCCGCGGAAGAAGAGGCGGCGCGTCGGGAAGCCGAGCTGCAGGCAGCCCGAGCGGAAGAGGAAGCGCGCCGTGCGGAAGAGGAAGCCAAAGCCGCGCAGGAACAGCTTGCGCGTGAACAGGAAGAAGCGGCGAAGGCGGCAGAGGCGTCGGCTCCTGCTCCCGAAGCGCCCGTAGCCGAAGCGGAGCCCGCTCCCGCCCGTCAGCCCGAAGAGGAAAAACCTGCGGCGCCGGCAGCGGCACAGCCCGCGCAGGCGGGATCCCGTCGGGAGGAGCCTGCGCCTCGGCCTGTCCGCCAAGCGCCCGCGGCAACCGTTCGCCCGCAGCAGGGCGGGCAGCCGTCGCGGCAATTTACGCCCCGCCAGGCGCCCGGTGCGGCACAGCAGGGCGGCAGGAACACGTATGTCAATTCGGATGCGCGCCGCACATCGCCGGGCGCGCAGGGCAGACCGTCGTATGGCGCCGCAAGACCGGCGGCAGGCGTCGGGCAAGGACCGCGTTTCGGAACCGGCACGCGTCCGCCTATGGGCGGTACGCGTCCCGCAGCCGGAAGGTTCGAGCCGCCCGCCGCGCCCGCTCCCGCCGCAAAGAGCGCTCCGAAAAAGAAGGTGTATGATAAGCCGTATACCGAGCAAAAGCGTACGATGAACAAGCGCGCGCTCGTCAAACAGCAGGTCACCGCGGCGGATTTTGACGAAGACAAGAGCGGTTACCGTAAATTGCGCGTCAAGCGGCAGAAGCAGACGGTCTCGCAGACGATCAAGATCGACCATGCCGTTGTCACCAGTGAAAATATCCCGCTGAAAGTTTTGAGCGAAAAGCTCGGCATTACCGCCGTGGAGATCACGAAGCGTCTCTTCAAAGAGGGGATCATGAAGACGATCAACGATTCCCTGGATTACGATACAGCCGCGTACATTGCGTCCGATCTCGGTATCGAATTGGAATACAAACCCGAAAAGACGGCGGAAGAGGTCTTGAAGGAGATCTATCGCGGCGAGGATGCGGGAAGCGGCAAGTCGGTCATCCGCCCGCCCGTCGTCACGGTCATGGGGCACGTTGACCACGGTAAAACGTCGTTGCTCGATAAGATCCGCAGCACAAACGTGACCGCAGGGGAAGCGGGCGGTATCACCCAGCATATCGGCGCCTATTCCGTCAGTGTCGGAGGGAAGACGATCACGTTCCTCGATACCCCGGGGCACGAAGCGTTCACGGCAATGCGTGCGCGCGGTGCGTCCGTCACCGATATCGTGGTTTTGGTCGTTGCCGCCGACGACGGGATCATGCCGCAGACCGTGGAGGCGATCAACCATTCCAAAGCGGCAGACGTTCCCATCATCGTTGCCGTCAATAAAATGGATAAGCCGGAGGCGGATTTCGAGCGCGTCAAGCGTGAGCTTGTCAACAGCGGGCTTACCCCCGAAGAGTGGGGCGGCGATACGATCATGGTCCCGGTCTCGGCGAAGACCGGCGCAGGGATCGGCGATCTTTTGGATGCGATCAACCTTGTTGCTGAAGTCAAGGAGCTGACGGCGAACCCCGAAGCGCCCGCTCGCGGCACGATCATCGAGGCGAAGCTCGATAAAGGCAAGGGACCGGTCGCGTCCGTGCTGATCCAAAACGGTACCCTGCATACGGGCGACAACGTGATCTCCGGTACGACCATCGGTAGGGTTCGTGCCATGATCGACGATATGGGCAGGACCGTCAAGTCGGCAGGCCCTTCCATGGCGGTCTCTATCCTCGGTTTGGAGGAGGTCCCCAACGCGGGAGATTCCATCATTGCCGTGGAGCAGGATAAACTGATGAAGCAGGTCGCCGATGAGCGCAAGCGCAAAGAGAGCGAGTCTATGGTCAAAGCGCAGACGCGCGTGACGTTGGACGATGTGTTCGGCAAGATCGCCGAGGGCAAGATCAAGGGGCTGAACATTATCGTCAAGGGCGATGTGCAGGGCTCCGTCGAGGCGGTGAAGCAATCGCTTTTGAAGCTTTCCAATGACGAAGTGCGCGTGAATATCCTGCACAGCGGTGCCGGCGCGATCAACGAATCGGATATCATGTTGGCAGACTCTTCCAACGCGATCGTCATCGGGTTCAATGTGCGCCCGGATACCAAGGCAAAAGCTCTTGCCGAGCGCAGCAAAGTGGATGTTCGCAGCTATCGCATTATCTATGAGCTGCTCGACGATATCCAGGCGGCGCTGAAGGGCATGCTCGCGCCGAAGTACAGAGAGGTCATGACGGGCAAATGCGATGTGCTGCAGACCTTCAAGATCACGGGCGTCGGTATGGTCGCCGGGTGCTATGTGACCGAAGGGAAATTGGTCCGCAACGGAAAGTTGCGCATTTACCGCGACGACGTCATGATCGTCGAGGGTGCGGTCCGCCAGCTGAAGCGCTTTAAGGACGATGTAAAAGAAGTTTCCGGCGGGTTTGAATGCGGCGTCAGCATCGAAGGGTTTGACGGTATCAAGGTCGGGGATGTGATCGAGTGTTACATTACGGAGGAGATCCCCGCGTAATTTTCGCTTTGCATACGCGGCGCAATACTTTGCCTTGCTGCGGCAACCCTTTTCATTCTCTTCCATGGCGCCGCCTGCGCGGTGTAAGGGGAAAAAGGCAAAAGTGTGGTTTTGCCTTTTTCGGGGAAGTTTGTTTAAAATTTTTAAGATCTGTTCGTTCACAATTAAAAAACGGAGTGCACGGCATGGGTAAACACATTCGCGGCGAACGGCTGTCGGCTGAGTATCAGCGCGTCGTTTCCGAGATCATCGCAACAAAGTTAAAGGACAGGGTCGGCGGTCTTTCCGGATTGGTCAGCATCACAAAGGCGGATGTTTCTCCCGATCTGAAAAACGCTAAGCTGTACGTCAGTGTTTTAGCAAAGGACGATCAGACCGCCAAAGCGACTTTTTCCGTCATTGTGGAACATGCCGGGTTCATCCGGCATGAGCTTGCGCAGACCATGCGTTCCCGTACGGTGCCCGAGCTGCACTTTTTGTGGGACGATACCATGGAATACGGCGACAAGATCGATCGCTTGATCAAAAAATTGCATGAGGGAGAGGAGAACTGATCGGTGCGTGCGGGCGGTATGGCGCTGTCTCTTGCCGAGATGGCGGAACAATTAAAAAAGCTGAAAAGCGCAACGATTTTTTGCCACATGCGCCCGGACGGTGATACGTTGGGGGCGGCAATGGGGCTGAAATGCCTGTTGGAAAGCGTCGGCGCGGTGTGCAGTGTCGTCTGCGAAGGACCGATCCCCGAAAAATTTTGGTTTTTGGACGGCATGAAGGAGATCGGGGCGAAGCCGGATGCGGAGGCGGAAGCGTATATTGCCGTCGATTGCAGCGACGAGCGTCGGCTGGGTTCGCTCTGTGATACGTTCTGCCGCGCAAAAAAACGGAAGTTCAACATCGATCACCACGTTTCCAATACGCGGTTCGGGGATTTTTATCACATTGAGGACCGTGCCGCTACCTGCGAGATCATGACCGAGCTTGCCGCGTATTTTGCGCCTCTCACGCCGACGGCGGCAAACTATTTGCTGCTCGGCATCAGTTCCGACTCCGGGAATTTTGCGCATTCCAATGTCACAAGTTCCACGTTTTTGGCGGCAGCCAAGCTCGTCTCCTGCGGAGCGGATATCCATGCGATCCATTATTACATGTTCAAGCGCCAGTCGGCGGCGCGGGCGGCGCTGTTCGGCAGAGCGATGTCGGCGATCCGCTATTACGAGGAGGGGAAGATCGCCGTCATCTGCGTAACGCGCAAGATGCTGGACGAGTGCGGCGCCACTTCGGATGTGACGGAAGGGTTTATCGATTTTCCTCTGTCGGTCATCGGTGTAGAAGTCGCCGTCTGCCTGCTGGAAACGGCGAACGACCGCTTTAAAATTTCTCTGCGCTCGAACGGAAAGGCGGACGTCAACGCCGTTGCGTCGTTCTATGGCGGCGGCGGGCATGTGCTTGCCAGCGGCTGTATGTTGAGCGGCAGTTTGGAAGAAGTCATCGATAAGTTGCGTTATACGATCAGGCAACATTTTGCAAGTTAAAAGAACGGGCGTTTTTGCGCCTGTTCTTTTTGCAGAGGAAGGTTCGGGAGGATACTCGTTTGGAGAGCGGGGTCATCAACATCAATAAACCGGAAGGCGTTTCGAGCGCGCGCGTCGTCTCCCAAGTGAAACGCGTGACGGGGCTGCCATGCGGGCATATGGGGACGCTGGATCCGCTGGCATCGGGGGTGCTTCCGGTAGCGGTCGGCAATGCGTCGCGCCTGTTTGATTATTTGCTCGTCAAAAAGAAGGTGTACCGCGCCGTATTTTTCTTTGGAGAAGAGACGGATACGCTTGACCGCGCGGGTAAGGTCATCCGAAGCGGCGGAAGCGTTCCGAACGAAGCGTTGCTGGCGGAAGCGCTGCGTTCCTTCGTCGGGGAATACGACCAAATGCCGCCCGCATACAGCGCCAAAAGCGTAAACGGTGTGCGCGCGTATATGCTTGCACGGCAGGGGAAAGAAGTTCCTTTGCATCCCAAGCGGGTCTGCGTCGAGGAGCTCTCGCTGTTACAGCGTGTCGGTGACGCCGCATACGCCGTACGGATCGTCTGCGGCGGAGGGACGTACATTCGTTCACTTGCGCGCGATGTTGCGGAAAGGTGCGGAACGATCGGGTATATGGCGGCGCTTGTGCGGGAGAGCAGCGGCCCGTTCCGCTTGGAGGAGAGCGTGCCTCCCGATCGGTTGAGTGCGGAAAATTGGAGAGATCTTCTCATTCCCGCCGACCGCGTGCTGGAATTCCCGTCGCTTGCTTTTTGCGGGGCAACGGCATCCCGCTTGAAAAACGGCGTGCCCGTTCCGTGCACGGAGAAAGAAGGAGCATACAAATTGTATCTTGACGGGGCGTTCTACGGGGTAGCGTCCGTCAATGCCGGCAATGTGCGCGCAAAAACAAAGCTGGTATAAAGGGGAAGCGATGCTACGGATCGTTGACTACAATGCCGCGCCTACACACATGCGGTGCGTGCTTTTGCTCGGCTATTTTGACGGTATGCACGTCGGGCACCGTGCGCTGGTCGCGACGGCAAAACAGATTGCCGCCGAGGCTGGGTGCGCTCTCGGTATCACGACGTTTTACGATGCAAAAAACGGCGGGCAGATCTATGATTTTAACGAGCGCTGCGAATTGTTTGCCTCGCTCGGGATCGATTTTGTGTTTGCCGCCCGCTATGACGCAGCCCTGCGCGCAACGCAAGGGGATGCCTATCTTGAACACGTTTGTCGCGTTTTGGATGTGCATGCCTTTGTTTGCGGGGAAGATTACACATACGGCTGCGGTGCGGCGTGCGGCACAAAAAATTTGCAGGATTTTGCAAGTTTGCATAGTATTCTGTTACACATAGTTCCAATGATCTCCTTTTGCGGGGAGAAGGCTGCCGCAACGCTTGCAAAGCGGTATTTGCGGGAAGGCGACATGCCTTCCCTGAAAAAGCTGCTCGGAAAACGATATTTCATTTCCGGAACGGTGGAAAGCGAGGGGCGGCATGTCGGCAGGCAGCTGGGGTTTCCGACGGCGAATCTGCATGTTTCTCCCTGCAAATATCCGATGCGCGAAGGGGTGTACGCCGTCTCCGCCGCGATCGACGGCGCGGTGTACCGCGGCATTGCGAACTACGGTACCCGCCCGACGTTTTCGGATGACACCTTCGTGCTCGAAGTGTATTTTGACGGGTATGCGGGCGATCTGTACGGGAAAGCATTGACGATCGATTTTGATTTCTACATCCGCCCCGTGCGGAAATTTGCGAATGCGGCGCAGCTTGTCGAACAGCTGCGGCGCGATCTGGAGGCGATACGATGATCAAGTTCGGGCCGAGCGGCAACAGCGAAAGTTTTTATGCGGCAGGGTATGCGCATACGGAGCAATCGGCGGCTTTTGTAAAAGAGTTGGGGCTGGATTGTTTCGAATATTCTTTCGGGCGCGGTGTGCGGATGACGGAGGCGAAGGCGCGTTCCATCGGCGCGGCGTTTGCAGCGGCGAGCGTGGAGATCAGCGTGCACGCTCCCTATTATATCAACTTTGCCAATCCCGCGACGGAGAGTGCGGAAAATTCTTACAAGTATGTGTTGGACAGCGGCAGGGTCTTGGCGCAGATGGGCGGGCGCCGCTGCGTGTTCCATCCGGCAACGCAGGGCAAACTTGCGCGGGAGGAGGCGGTCGCGTTGACCGAGGACAGGCTCAAACGCCTGTGCGAACACATCTATGCGGCGGGGCTCGAGCACCTTTCTTTCTGTCCCGAAACGATGGGGAAGATCGCGCAGATCGGTACCCTTGCCGAGATCGTGCGCTTTTGCAAGATCGATAAGGTGTTTCTTCCCGCGGTCGATTTCGGGCATCTGAACGCCAGAGAGCAGGGAAGCCTGCATACGGAAGAGGATTACCTCGCCCGCCTTACCTATATGATCGACGAGCTCGGTTACGAGCGCGTCAAGCACTTTCATGTGCACTTTTCCAAGATCCAATACGGTGGCAAAGGCGAGATCCGCCATCTCACGTTTGCGGATACGCAGTACGGACCCGAGTTTGCGCCGCTTGCGGCGGCGCTCGTCAAATTAAAGCTCGAGCCCTATATCGTCAGCGAGTCGGCGGGGACGCAGGCGGAAGACGCGCTTGCGATGAAGCGCATGTACGAACAGGCGCTGCGGCAGGCGTGACGTTTCTGCCGCGAAAAACGTTATTTGCCTGCAAAATGCTCGGGTGAAAAATTGACTTGCGCCGCAAAATCTGTTAAAATAATCGTATGGACTTTACGAAAAAGATTTTTCGGAGAGTCGGCGCGGATGCAATGCTTACGGAGAGTTCCGATCTGCGTTTTTATCTGACCGGCTTTGCCAGTTCGTTCGGGTATGTCTATACGGATGCGCAGGAGAGTATCCTGTTTACGGATCCGCGCTATGCCGAAAGCGCCAAAGCCTGTATGAAGGGGCAATACATCGGTGTGGAAGTCGCCGGGTCGGCGGACGCCGTTTTCGATTTTATCCGAAGCAGAAAGATCAAAAAACTTGCCGTTCCGTTTGAAAGGCTGACCGTTCCGAAGATGCTGCGGCTGAAAAAGTGCGGTTTTAAACTTGTGGACAGCATGCCCGCGTTTACGGACGCGATGGAGTGCAAAACGGCGGAGGAGCTTGCGCTCATCGAACGCGCGTGCTCCGTTGCGGAGCAGGCGTATGTGCGGCTGCTCGGGCAGCTGAAGGAAGGAATGACGGAGAACGAAGCGGCGGCTCTTCTCGAATACGAGATGCGTCTGTGCGGCGCGGAGGACCGCTCCTTCGAGACCATTGCGGCGTTCGGGGCAAACACTTCCGTACCGCATCACGCCTCCGGCGATACCCGCTTGCGGAAGGGGATGCCCGTTCTGTTTGATTTTGGCTGCAAAGTCGGCGGGTATTGTTCGGATATAACGCGCACTTTTCTGTTCGGGAAGGGCGACAACGAGGAGTTTGCCAAAGTGTATGCCGCCGTGTCGGAAGCGCACGAGGCGGCGCTGGAGGGGATCCTTCCCGGCATGACCGGGCGCGAAGCGGACGAGCTCGCCCGTTCCCGTCTGCGTCGGTACGGGCTGGATAAGTTTTTTACCCATTCGCTCGGGCACGGCATCGGCGTCAACATTCATGAGAGCCCGACGCTCGGTCCGTCCGGCACCCACGTTTTGCGGGAGGGAATGGTCTTTTCGGATGAACCCGGCGTGTATTTTGAGGGCAAGTTCGGCATTCGTATCGAGGATACGGTGCATCTTACGGCGGGCGGAGCCGTAAGTTTTATGAAGACAGACAAAAAGCTGACGGTTTTGTAAGCGTTCGGCGGAAATAAACTAAATTTTTAAGGAGTGACAAGGAATATGGTTATGGCAGGCGACGTCAGGAAGGGCGTCACGATCGAGTATAACGGAAACGTCTATGTCGTGGTGGATTTTCAGCATGTCAAGCCCGGCAAGGGCGCGGCTTTTGTGCGTACGAGGCTTAAAAACGTTGTGACGGGCGCGGTGCTCGAGCAGACGTTCAACCCCTCCGAAAAACTTGAAAACGCGCACATTGAGACCAAAAAAATGACCTACTCCTACAACGACGGCGAGCTGTATTGGTTTATGGACGAGGAGTTCAACCTCACGCCGCTCAATCACGATCAGGTAGAGGATGCGCTCCGCTTTATCAAGGAGAACGACCCCGTTACGGTCCGCTTCTACAAAGGCGCGGCGTTTTCCGTGGAGTGTGAAAACTTTGTGGAGCTGAAGATCGTCGAGGCGGAGCCGGGCGTCAAAGGCAATACCGCGACCAACGCCACCAAGACGGCGACGCTCGAAACGGGCGCGAAGATCCAGGTGCCGATGTTTGTCGAGGAAGGGGAAGTCATTCGCGTCGATACGCGCACGGGCGAGTATATGGAGCGCGTTAAATAAAAGAAGAGCGAGCCGCGCAAAACATGTTTTGCGCGGCTTTCCATACGGACGGAAGAAGTATGAAAGCGGTCGTACAGCGCGTTTTATCGGCGCATTTATCGGTCGGCGGGGCGCTCGTCTCCAAGATCGGGCAGGGGCTCGTCGTCTATCTCGGGGTCGCTTCGGGGGACGGGGAGGAGAACGCTGCCGTCATGGCAAAAAAACTTGCCGCATTGCGTATTTTTTCGGATGCGGCGGGGAAGATGAACAAAAGCGTGCAAGATATAGCGGGGGAGGTTTTGCTTGTCTCGCAGTTTACGTTGTGCGGCGATTGTTCTCACGGTAACCGCCCGAGCTTTACCGAGGCTGCGCGCCCGGAGATCGCCGAGCCGCTCTATCGGCGCGTCGCGGCGCTTCTTGCCGAGAGCGGCGTTTCGGTGCGCACGGGCGTTTTCGGGGCGGATATGCGGATCGTGCAGGAGAACGACGGACCGGTCACGATCATCTACACTTGTTGAGGCTTACCTATGAAGATCACTTATCTCGGTACGGCGGCGGCGGAAGGCTTCCCCGCCGTGTTTTGCAATTGCAGCCATTGTCTTGCGGCGCGGCGCGCGCTCGCGTATGAACGCCGCACTCGTTCGCAGGCGCTCATCGACGACGCGCTCTTGGTCGATTTTCCGCCGGACAGTTATCTGCATGCCCTGGCGTTCGGGGTCGATCTTTCGGCGGTCGCAACGCTCCTCGTTACGCATTCGCATACCGATCATTTTTACGCGCAGGAGTTTGTCAACCGCGGCTATAAGTTTGCGAGCGGCATCAAGCGCCCCGTGCTCGATATCTACGGCAACGCCGAGGTGCGCTCCGTGTTTGAAGAGGGTACGCGCCGCGAATTGCGCGCGGAAGTGGCGGCGGGGCTGCGCTTCCATACCATTGCCCCGTACGCTTCGTTTTGTGCGGAGGGGTACGAGATCGTTGCTTTGCCCGCGGCGCATACGCCGAAGGAACAGGCGCTGTTGTATGCCGTGTCGCGAGGCGGCAAAACGCTTTTGTATATGAACGATACGGGGCTCCCGAAGGAGGAGTTCTACGTGTTTTTGGCGGAGCGCGGTATCCGTGCCGATCTTGTTAGTCTGGATTGTACGCAGGCAGACGGTCCGAAGAGCTCCTCAGGCAGGCACATGGGTTTTGTGGAAAATGAGCTCGTACGGGATACTTTGCACCGATACGCCATTGTTCGGGAGAATACGAAGTATGTTGTGACGCATTTTTCGCACAACAGCGCGCCTTTTCGTGACCGCTTGGCGTCGGAAGCGAAAGCGCGCGGGTTCGTTGCCGCATACGACGGGTTGACCGTCGAAGTTTGATTTTTCGTTTGCAGCCAAAAAGAGCAGCCGCGCGGATATCCCGCGCGGCTGCTCTTTTGCCGTATGCAGTGGGCAAAAAGGAGGGAGGAGGAAAGAATATGAGGGTGTTCCGTGTCGGGTCAGAGTTCGTATAATTCCCCGAGCAAACGTTTCAAGTCGGTAAAGAGGGTGCTCTCGCGCAGCAGGCGCAGCGTATTGGAGAGCGTGGAAACGGTGTTTTCCGTTTTGGCTTTGAGATCGCGCCCCTTTTGCGTCAACGCGATGAGCACGACGCGTTCGTCCTCGCTGTCGCGTTGGCGGAGCAGAAGTCCCTGTCTTTCCATTTTTTTGAGCAGCGGCGTGAGCGTGCCGGAGTCGAGGTACAGTTTTTTGCCGAGCTCGCCGACGCTGACGCCGTCCTTTTCCCAAAGCGCCAGCATGACCAGATAGGAGGTGTACGTCAGCCCCAAACGGTCAAGGATCGGGTTGTATTTCCGGATCAAGCCCTTCGAACAGGCGTACAGGGCAAACCCGACCTCGTTATCCAGTTTTAACAATTCGTCGCTTGTGATATCCATGGAAAAATGCTCTCGGTTGCTTCCTGATTTTATTGTAACATTTTTTACGGAAAAGTCAAGAAGATTATTGACTTTTCAAAATAAATTTTGTACAATAGAATTGTATCAAAGATTCGGAGGCGGTTATGAAGATCGCATTGCTTTGGGCGAGCGGCGCGGCAGGGGAGTCTCTGCTCAAAAAATTTACGGATCACGGCGATTTTGTTTACGTTTATACCGACGATCCCGCCGCGTGCGCGTGCGACAGCGACTGTTACGAGATCCAGCGCGGCGCCATGGGGGATCGCAGCGCCATGGAGCGCGTGATCAGATTGTCGGACGTGGTCGTATGCATGTGCCCGCCGCAGCTTTTCCGCGGCAAGCCGAACGATGCGAGCACGCCGATCGCAGACTGTTTGCAGGTCGTGCTCTCCCTCATGCAAGAAAGCGGAAAAACGCGTCTTTTTGTCACCTTGCCCGTGATCGATCCTTCGGCGGAACAAGGGCGTTTGGTGCGTGCCTTCGGCAAATTTTTACGTAAATTTTTGCCGCATACGTATCGGGATGTCCGCAAGTGCTGTGATGCGGTCCGTGATTCCGGGCTCGATTACACCGTGCTCCGTTATATGAACCCGTACCTTAAACATGCCAAGGACGGGTATGTGGTCGTCGACGGGGCGGAAAAGGCAAAGGCGGGCGTCTCGCCCGAAAATTTGTCTTGCTGTCTGTTCGATATCGTAGTGGCGGATTCGTTCAAGGGGCGGATGCCCGTTGTCTACAACCGCCATCAATCTTAGTGCATTCGCTTTGTGCTCAATACATTTCTCCTTAAAGGCTATACCCGCGCCGTTTTTCAGCGCGGGTATAGTACGTCTGTGGTCGATCTTTATGGCAGGGCGAGCGGCTTTTAGCAGTCGATAAAATAATAGTTACCGCTGTCTTCGCGCAGTTCTTTCCGCAGCCCGAATTCAATTAAAAAGTTTTTTATGTCCCCTGTATAGCGGTAAAAAGATCGCTCCGAGATCTTCATTTCGCAGCAAAAAGTATGCCTGTGTATGACCTTGCCGGATTGCAGCAGGTAGAACAGGTGCAACAGGATCTCCGATTTGCTCATAATGTCCTCTGTGGGACAGCGCTGACCCGTTTGCGGGTTTATCGATGATCGTATTGTAGCATACCAAAAGTAAAACGGCGTCCACGATTTTGCGTTTTCGCCGTTTTTTTGTCGCAATTCGGTTGTTTTTTCGCTTTTTGCCTGCGTTCGTGCCCAAAGAGGCATGGTTTAGACGAGGAAGCGTTCGTCGAGGGAGACCGCGGGCAGGGTAAGAGCGTGAACGCCGGCGTGGCTTTCCGAAAACGCCGTGTACGCCGTCGCATGCGCCGGCGGCATCGTCGCCGCGAATTCCGCGAAGAGCAAGAGCGCCGCGGCGGCTTGCCCGAGGGGGATGCTTTCGCTCGAGACGGCGTAGAAGAAGTACGCCATCGGAAGCAGGAAATGCTCGTTGACAAGCTCTCGTATCGATCGTGCCGCCTGCGGGTCGGTCTTTGCAAGTTGCGTAAGGCGCTCGCGCAGAACGGGCATGTCGCCTTTGATCCAAGGGATCGAAGCGGTGCGTGCATTTGAGCCGACGCTTATTTCGA
>CALWBR010000077.1 GCA_944376145.1 uncultured Clostridia bacterium
TTGAAAGAAATTTCGTGAAAAGGTTTTTTTTGTATGCAACACATCCAATGGTTCCCCGGGCACATGACCAAAGCCATGCGCATGATGGAGGAGAACGTGCCGCTGATCGACGGCGTGCTCTTCGTGCTCGATGCGCGCGCGCCCGCGGCGACGTTCAACAAAAACTTAAAAAAGCTGTTCGGCGCAAAGCCCGTTTTGTATCTTTTGAACAAGTGCGACCTTGCCGACGACCCCAAAACGGACGCGTTTGTTGCGGAACTTGCCAAAACGGCGCCCGTGCTCAAATGCACGGCGACGGCGCAGGGCGCCGCCGCAAAGATCGCGGCAAAACTGCCCGTGCTTTTGAAGGAAAAGTTTGCAAAGGATGCGGCGAAAGGCATGGTGCGCCCGCCGCGGCTGATGGTCGCGGGCATCCCGAATACGGGCAAAAGCACCGTGATCAACGCGATGAGCGGCGCAAAGCGCACGATCACCGGCGATAAAGCGGGGGTCACGCGCGGCAAACAGCGGATCCGCTGCGAAGGCTTCGAGCTGTTGGATACCCCAGGCACGATGCCGCCTTCTTTTGAAAACCAGACCTTAGCGGGGCACCTTGCCTACATCGGCAGCATCAACGACGACATTTTGGATGCGGAAGAGCTGGCGCTTGCGCTGTTGGAAGAGCTTGCGGCAGGGTATCCCGCTCTTCTTACGGCGCGCTACGGCATCACCGATTTTTCCGTGCCGCTTGCCATGTACGAACAGGTGTGCCGCACCCGCGGCTTTTTGCTGCGCGGCGGCGACTTCGACTATGCGCGCGGCGCGCGCGCGATCTTAGACGATTTCCGCAAAGGGCGCATCGGCAAGGTCACGCTCGAGTGCGCGGAAGATTTTTGCGGTTATTTCGGTTAAAGGAGCATACGATGCGGCGTGAGTGGAACGCGGAGGAAAAATTGCGCTTCGAGCGGGAGATGCTCGCGGCGCACGCGCGCTACATTGCGGGGGTAGACGAAGTCGGCAGGGGACCGTTGGCAGGTCCCGTCGTCTGTGCGGCGGTCATCCTTCCGTTGGAAGACGCGGCGCTGATCGAAGGCGTGGACGACAGCAAAAAGGTCAAGGAGAGCGAGCGCGAACGGCTTGCCGCGCTCATCCGCGAACGCGCCGTCGCTTACGCGGTCTGCGAAGAGAGAGCCGCCGTCATCGACGAGATCAACATTTTGGAAGCGACCAAGCGCTGCATGAAGCGCTGCGTCGAACAGCTCGCCCCGCCGCCGGACGTGGTCTTCACGGACGGGAATTTCCGCATCGATATCGACATCCCGCAGCAGAACATCATCAAGGGCGACGCGCTCTCGTACAGCATCGGCGCGGCAAGCATCCTTGCCAAGGTCTACCGCGACGCGCGCATGCGCGAATACGACGCGCAGTATCCGCAGTACGGGTTTGCGGGGCATAAGGGATACGGCACGGCGGCGCACATCGCCGCGATACAGGAGTTCGGGTTATGCGCGATCCATCGCAAGACGTTCACAAAAAAGCTCTCGGCAGAAGCGGAGAAAAGCGGGCGCGGAAGTTTTTAAAAAAGCTCGGCTACAAGCTCGTCGCCCAAAATTACAAAACGCCCTTCGGCGAGGCGGATCTTATCGCCAAGGACGGGGAGACGTATGTCTTTTGCGAGGTCAAAACGCGGCTCTCCGCCCTGTACGGCACCCCCGCCGAGGCGGTGGAGTATCACAAGCGCGAGCGCTACAAAAAGATCGCCCGCTATTTTGAAAGCCTTGCGGGGAAGGAGCTTTTTATCCGCTTCGACGTGTTGGAAGTGTATGAAGAGCGCATCAACCATATCCCCGCCGCATTTGAGGCATAAAAGTCAAAAAAGCGGGTAAAAATTTGTTGCAAATTTTTTTCGGATATGGTATGATAGCAAAAGACTTCGGGCGGTCCTCTTGCGCAGCGGCGCAATGAACGCACTGTAACAAGGAGGTAAAAGTCGATGAAAGGGTTGATCGAAGCGATCGAAAAGGAAGGCTTGAAAGAGAGCGTTCCCGCATTCAACGTCGGCGACACCGTCAAGGTCAGCGTCAAAGTCGTGGAAGGCACGCGCGAGCGCATCCAGGCGTTTGAAGGCGTTGTGATCGCAAAAAAGAACGGCGGTATCCGCGAGACGTTTACCGTTCGCCGTCTTTCGTACGGTGTCGGCGTCGAGCGTACGTTCCCCGTGCACTCTCCCAAGATCACGGATATCAAAGTGATCCGCAAGGGTAAAGTGCGCCGTGCGAAGCTGTATTATCTGCGCGGCAGGACGGGTAAGGCAGCCAAGATCAAAGAAGTACGGTAAAACAGCACAAAAACCGCGGCAATCGAATGCCGCGGTTTTTTGTGGCGGAAAAGCGCTCCTGCCGCCTGCGGGGCGCCGGCGCGGGATGCGGAAAAAGCGGGCGCCGTGCGTTTGCCGCTCATTCTTTGGAAAGGGAGAGTGGCGGGCGGCGGAAGTTTTACGGAGGAATACAATGAAGCGATCTATAAAAGCCGCCCTGTCCCTTTGTCTGGCGGCGGCGTTGGTTTTTTGTTTGAGTGCGGCGCTTGCCGGGTGCAGCGTTCCCGCGACATCGGTCTCGTTGCAGGAGAGCGCCCTTGCGATCACCGTCGGCAGTGAGGAGACGCTCACGGCGTCCGTTGCTCCGTCCGACACGACCGACGAGCTCGTGTGGAGCTCTTCCGACCCTGCCGTGGCAACCGTTTCGGAAGGCACGGTCACGGGCGTCGGGGCGGGCGAAGCGGTCATTACGGCTGCGGCGGGCGAAGCGAGCGCAAGCTGCACGGTCACCGTTTACGAAAGACCGGACGGGTACACCTATGCGTCCTGCGCGATAGAGGGGCTGGAAGAGGGGTACGCCGATCTTTTCGATACGATCTACGGCGGCAGCCTCGCCTGGTTCAGCGGCGGTGCGTTCTATGTGCAGGTCGGGGAAACGATCTACGATTACGCGTACACCGAAAAGGACGGCGAATACCTGCTCGATGCGGAAGGGTTTGTCGGCAACATTTTGGGCGACGAGGCGCGGATCGCCGTGCAAAAGAGCGAGGTGTTCGGGCTGGGCTTGCTCATGATCACGATGGTGACGCCCGACGCCTCCGTCGTCATGGTCTTCAACGAGTCCGGCGGGGTCGATTGGATCCCTCCCGCCGAAGAGGAGAAGCCTGTGCAGCGCTATGCCTTTGCCGCCTGTACGGCGGACGATGCGGCGATGCGGGAACGCTACGAAGCGGCGTTCGCGGGGGCGGAGGCGTACTTTACCGAAAGCGCGTTTTGTGTGGAGTTTTCCGACAGGACGGAGCGGTACGCCTGCACGAGGTTGAACGATCGGTATCTGATCGAGTTCGATGCAAACATCGGCGGGCAGGAGCTGTTGATCACGTACGGCACGCTTGCGGGGGATACGCTCGTCCTTACGGTGGTCGCCGCGGCGCAGGCGGACACGGTCGTGCTCACGTTTATGAAAAAGTGACCGATATGGTTTTCAACAAACCGCCGCGGGCAAAACTGCCCGCGGCGGTTTGTTGTGCTTGCGGCGCAGGATTTTGTCAGCTACGCTTCCTTTCGCGGCGGGCGCGGGATATAATGGAATTGCGGCGGATCCGCCGCGATTTTTTTCTCGGAGGAAAAAACGAATGGTCTATTTTATCAATGCGGACGGGGCGGTCGTGCAGTGCATCCCCGCCGGCATCCACTGCGGCTCGGCAGAGGCGAACAGGGTCGTGCTCGTCGCTCCGTTTTCGCACAGTGCCGCCGTATCGGCGGCGTTTTTGCTGCCCTCCGGCGAGGAGACGCGTCCTTATCTGCTGCAATACGAGGGGCGGCTGAACGGGTATGCCGCTCTCGGCGGGGCAGGGGCGGCGGGGGAGCTTGCCTATGTGTGGAGTCTTGCCCTTCCCGCCTGCGTGAGCGCGGTCGGCGGCAGGGTGCAGGTGCAGTTTTATTTTTACGGCGGGAACGGGGAAAAGCTCGCCTCCGCCGCCGCGTCGTTTTTGGTGGAGGACGGCATTTCGGCGCAGCCGCCGGAGGAGACGAACGCCTATGACGAGGTGCTCGCCGCCCTGGCGCAGCTTACGGGCGGGATGGCGGGCGGCACGCACGCCGCACGCTCGCTTTGCGCCTGGCGTGAGGGCGTTGCCTACGGGCAGAACGAGCTCGTTTACTGCCCCGCGGCGGAGGGGCGCGGCGTGACGTTCGTGCGCTCGCTGCAGGCGGAAAATACGGCGGCGCCCTACGGGGAAGACGGCGCGCTCGATGCGGCGCATTGGGAAGAAGCCTTTTCCTTTGAAGGCGTGCTCGATGCGTTTGAAGAAAAGCTCTTCGCCTTTACCGATACGGCGCTCGCTTTCGTGGAACAGCTCCCCGCCGTCGGGGAAGAGGGAAAGCTGTATGCCACGCTTACCGCGGAGGATCCTTCGCTCTTTACCCTGTACATCTATCGGAGCGGCGCCTGGGTCGAGCTGGGCAGCAAGAGCGTCACGCTGCTCCCGACGGAGAACGCCGTGCGGTATACCGCGCAGCAGCTCACGAGCGAGCAGCAGGCGCAGGCGCGCGCCAACATCGGCGCGGCGTCCGCATCCGGGGCGGGCACCGTTACGGCGGCGCAGCTGGAGGCGGGGCTTGCCTCGCTTGCGGCGGTCGCGGACGGCGACGAGGCGCTGCCGTCCGGTCTGCGCGAAGGCGCCGGTATCTATACGTACGTCGCGGCGGTGCCGGAGACGAGTGCGGGAAGGCTCGCCGATTACAATTTTTCGGGCGCGTGGTTTTCGACCTCCGGCTGGACGCTCATCGGCGGCGAGGGGGTATCGCCCGCCCCGTCGTTTGAAGAGGACGGGCTGCACATTGCCGAAGGGCTCGTAGCCGACCGCGGCGCGGCGGCGATCGCCAATCCGCTCAAGGGGAAGGCGATCCTGCATACGGGGATGTCCGTCGTGCTGCACGTGACGGCGTCGGGGGCGCTGTGCAACGACTATGACAGCCTGTTCGGCTTTTGCGCCGCGGCGGACAGTGCCGACGCGGGGTATGAATTCTTTTCGGTGATGAGCAGCGGCTCGGGCGTCCGTTTCAACGCGAACGGCGAAGGCAATCTCGGCGAAACGTATTACGACATCACCGGCAAAACGCCGATCGACCTGACGGCGCCCTCCCTGTACGTGCTCACGATGACGCATTCGGAGATCTGCATTTATTGCAACGGCACGCGCGTCGCGCGTTACGGCTTTACTTCGGAAGGGAACACGGTGTACCGCGTCGATACGCTGTCGGCGATCTCGGAGATGGACTACTTCGTGCTCGGCTGCTGTACGGCGCAGCTGGGTTGGGGCAACCCCGCGATGCGCGTGCTGCGCGCCGCCGTGTGCAACCGTGCGCTCACCGCCGAAGAAGTGCTTGCGCTGAGCGCGCAGAGCGGGTATCAACATTCCGTGCGCGTGGGCGGCGGGCAGGCGCAGGTGTGCGTCAAGAACGCGCAAGAGGCGGGCGCGGCGGCGGAGGCGCTGCACGCACAGGCGGCGGATCGGCTCGCGCTCTCTGCCGCGGTGGGCGAGACGGGCGTCCCCGTCTACTTCAATGCGGACGGTGAACCGGTGGCGTGCGGGATCATCAACGTCTCCGATTCCGGGTACGGACCCATCGCCATCGGCGCGAACGCCGTCGCGGCAGACTTTTCGGGGGTGGCGCTCGGGTTGCAGAGCAGCGCATCCGGCGGGCTCTCCGTCGCCATCGGCAGGAATGCGGGCGTGGATGCGAGCGGCGGCTCCGCCGTGGCGCTCGGTTCGGGAGCTTCGGCGGACCACGAATATTCGGTCGCCATCGGCGCGACCGCCGTCACGACGGCGGCAGATCAGATCCAGCTCGGCGGCAGCGACAACAGCTACGTCTACTATTACGGTACCTTGTCGCAGCGCTCGGACGAACGCGACAAGGCGGACTTGCAGGACTTCGACGACGAAAAGAGCTTGCAGTTCGTCACGTCGCTGCGTACCTTCAGTTATGTGCGCAACCCGCGCGGCTCGTACGAATATCCCGAAGAGGAGCAGCCCGGGGCGAGGGCGCTGCGCCGTAAGTACGGGCTCGGTCCGTACGACAAGGCGGCGCACGCGGCGGGCGGCAAAAAGGGCAGCCGCCGCCGTGCGGGCGTTTCCGCGCAGGATATCTGCGCGTGTATGGAGGAGGGGTTCGGGAACACGGATTGCGCCAACCTGGTCTGTGACAGCTTGTATGACAGGCGGCAGGCGGGCGAAGAGATCCCCGCTGGTGTCGAATCGCAGCTGGAAGTGAGCTATGTTTCGCTCATTCCCTTCCTCATTTCCGCCATGCGCGCTCAACAGCAGCGCATCCGCGCGCTGGAAGAGCGGCTTTTGCCGCAGGAGCCTTCGGCGGACAGCGGCGATGCGGCGGACGAAAGCGGTGCAGCGGCGGAATGACGGCGGCGCTTTGCGCATACAGATGAAGTATGCACGTTCCGTTCCCCAAACGTATGGTCGTCTTTGCCTTGCTGCTCGCCGTCTTGCTGGCGGTCTGTGTGCCCGTATCGGCGGCGAGCCGCGCGTCTCTTGCCGCGCCCTTTACCGTCGTGCTCGACGCAGGGCACGGCGGGGTGGACGCGGGCGTGCTCGGCGTGCGCACCAAGGTGAAGGAGAGCGATCTGAACTTACAGCTGGTGCGCCTTTTGTGCGAGCGGTTTTCCGGCGCGGGGTTCCGCGCCGTGCTCACGCGC
>CALWBR010000078.1 GCA_944376145.1 uncultured Clostridia bacterium
TTCGCTTTGGCTACTGCCCGCCCCGCCGAAATACCGTGACGCGATCGGCGTCTTGCCCCCCTTCCGCGGGAATTGCCCCCCTCGGCATCGATCGCTGTTCCGTCGCGGCTTTCGCCGCTCCTTACAAGTCCCGCCGGTAGCTCCATGCAAGCCCCCGAACTTCGGTTCGGGGGCTTCGCTTTGGCTACTGCCCGCACCGCCGAAATAACGTGACGCGATCGGCGTCTTGCCCCCTTCCGCGGGAATTGCCCCCCTCGGCATCGATCGCTGTTCCGTCGCGGCTTTCGCCGCTCCTTACAAGTCCCGCCGGTAGCTCCACGCAAGCCCCCGAACTTCGGTTCGGGGGCTTCGCTTTGGCTACCTTTTCCGCGCAATAAAACGTTGCGGCTTTTTACGGCAAGGCATTGCCTTTTGCTTGCTTTTGTGCTATACTGTTTTTGGCACAAAACTTTATAATCCATGCAATGGATACGAACAGGCATTTCGTATCTCTATTTTCCATTGTATGGGAAGTTTTGTGCCAACAATCGGAGATACCAATGCAGAGCGTGTCTTCGATTGGAGGCACGCTTTTTTCATGCCCTGCAAATCTGTAGAAGAGAGGTGCGAAAATGAAGTAGATACACACGATGCGTTGCCGGTTCGCCTGTACGCGCCCCGCGCAGACCGTTCCGCCGTGGCGCACAAACCGGGAAAAAAGAGGTAGAAAAAACAAAAACTTTTAGAAGATGGGACCGCATACATGGGAAAGCGCAAATCCAACTTCCGCACTTTCTCGGTCCATCAAATCAGGAGGACATATGAAAAAATTATCGGTAAGATCGCTCGCTGTTTGCTTGATGGCATTCCTTATGATCGGGCTGTGCATTGCGTTTACAGCCTGCGGCGACAAAGGCCCCGAGCAGACGGACGATACGGGCAACACGGATATCACGGACGATACGGATGACACGGGCAACACGGACGATACGGACAATGCAGGCGAAACGCCGCCCGTGACGGTATATACATTTGAAAGTTGTTCGACGACGGTTAACGGGGAGAACGTTCCGGTCTCCGATGATGAAGTGCTTGACATGTATGAAGGCACGCAGGCGTATTTCAGAGACGGAAAATTTTACATGACCGCATATGGCGGCGAAATCGGCTGGTCTTATACATACGAGGACGGCATCTATGTTATAGACTATGATCTACCAAATATTCCCGGTGCCGATGGAATGACGGTAACCATGCATGTGACCGTAAACGCCGATACGCTGACGCTTACGGGCGCCACCAATGATGGGGCATCAAATCTTATTTTTAAGGCATAGAACGCGAAACAACAGAGTTATAAAAAATACCGACGGGATCATTTTCCGTCGGTGTTTTTTTGAGGAAAAACCATTTAATTTTCGGCAAGCGCCTTCAATTTCCGCACGAGCGGAGCATCGGCGGGCGCCCACTCTTCCTCCCGCAAGGAGGCGACGGGCAGCCAGCAGAGCTGCTCATGCTCGCAGCAGCAGGCGGGCGTTAAAAGCGTGCAAAAATATGTATCGAGCGTGACGATGAAATCGGGGTATTCGTGCGTGACACAGGTAAAGGGACCAAGCACACGCGCCGCCGCGTGCAATTCTTCGGCGAGCTCGCGCACGAGCGCTTGTTCGGGCGCTTCCCCCGGCTCGATCTTCCCGCCGGCGAACTCATACTTGTGCGCGACATACGCATACTTGCTTTCACCGCGCTTTGCGGCGAGCACGCAGCCATCCCGCAGCACGACCGCCCCCACCACGCGCAAATGCTTTTTTTGTTCCATAAAAAGACCTCGGTGGGGCGGTAAGCGAAACGCCGTTCACAGCCCCAAAAGATAATACAAAAACCCCACCGCCGTGCCCGAGAGCACGCCGTAAACGATGATGGGACCTGCCACGGTGAACATTTTTGCGGCAAGCCCCGTGATCATGCCCTCCGCTTTGAATTCAAGCGCGGGCGAGGCGACGCTGTTTGCAAAGCCCGTGATCGGCACGATCGACCCCGCGCCCGCCGCTTTGCCGATGCGGTCGTACACTCCGAGCCCCGTCAAAAGACAGCCCAAAAAGATGAGCGCCATCGACACGCTGCCGGCAAGCACGTCGCCGGAGAGCCCGAACAGCGCTTCAAATTCGATGCGCAAGAACTGCCCTATGCAGCAAATGAGCCCGCCGACGATAAACGCGCGTAAGCAGTTGTGGAAATGTTTGGTCGGCTGCGCAAAGGAGCGCACATATGCGAGATAGTTTTGGTTAACGTACTTTTCCTGCACGGCGCGCCTCCCCCGCCTTCGCCTGCGGAAAACAGCTTTCGCGCTCATCGCGCGTACGGACTTCCCCTTGGACGGGGAGCGGAAACTTTTTCATGCCCTTAGTGTTTCCTTCCGGGGAAGAAAATATTCCCGCCGGCGCCCATGCAAAACCGCCCGCGGCTATCCCGCGGGCGGCAACGCGTTTATTTTTGCTGTGCAAAGGCAAGCGCGACGGGGTACAGCTTGTCGCCGTCGGCGACTTCGGTAAAGCGCACCGGCTTTTCGCGCAATTTGGAAAGGCTTGCCGGCACCTTCATCGCCGTGGCGATGTTCAGGTGCTTGATCGCCTTGAACGAATCCTTGATGTCGTTTCCGGTGATGGCGTACATCACGTCCTGCGGGAACTTGTACGGGCTCGCCGTGGAGACGACGACCATCGGAGCGGCGTCCTTTTCATGCTGCGAGATGTAGTTGCCCGCCGCGTACATGGCACAGGCGGTATGCGTATCCATCGGGTACTGGTACTCTTCGAAAAACTCGTAGACGGTCTCCACCGTCTCGTCCTCGCCGCAAAAATCCGCCCACAAAAGCTCGGAGACCTGTTCCTTTTCCTCTTCGTACAGCTCGTATACGCCTTCGGAGGCGAGCTGCTGCATGCGGATGCCGACGCGTACGGCGTTCCTGCCCGAAAGCTCGAACAAGAGCCGCTCCAAATTGGAGGATATGAGAATATCCATCGAGGGAGACATCGTCTTATAAAATTCGCGCCGTTTATCGTATACGCCGGTGTGGATAAAGTCCGTCAGCACGTTGTTCTTGTTGGATGCGCAGATGAGTTTGCCGACGGGGAGCCCCATGCGCTTGGCATAATAGGCGGCAAGGATGTTGCCGAAATTGCCCGTGGGCACGGAATAGTTGACCTCCGCCCCCAGATCGATCTGCCCGGAAGAAACGAGATCCAAATACGCCGAAAAATAATACGCGATCTGCGGAGCGAGCCTGCCGAAGTTGATGGAATTCGCCGAAGAAAGCACCACACCTTTTTGCAGCAGCTCCTCTTTGCAGGAATCGCTGGTGAAGATCTTTTTGACGGCGGTCTGGCATTCGTCGAAATTGCCGCGCACGGCAACGACGCGCACGTTCTTCCCCTCCTGCGTCGCCATTTGCAGTTTTTGCATTTTGGAGACGCCTTCGTTCGGGTAAAAGACCATGATCTTGATGCCGGGCGCATCTTTAAATCCTTCGAGCGCGGCTTTGCCCGTATCGCCGCTGGTCGCGACGAGGATGAGCACCGTCTCTTTGATGCCGCAAAGATCGCAGCCTTTGCGCAGAAGATAAGGCAAAAGCGTGAGCGCCATGTCTTTGAACGCGCAGGTGGGTCCGTGGAACAACTCGAGCATGTACAGCCCCGCATCGATCTTGACGAGCGGCGCGGGGTCGTCCCCTTCAAAGCGGGCGTACGCCTCTTCGCACGCCTTGGTAAGCTCGTCTTTATCGTACTCATCCAAATATTTTGCCAGCACAAAAGAGGCTCTTTCGGCATAGCTCATGGGGAGCATGCTCTCCAGCTCCTCTTTGGTGACCTGCGGGAAGGTCTCGGGAACGAACAACCCGCCGTCTTTGGCGATGCCCTGCACGATCGCCTGCGCACCCGTAACGCTCTCTCCGCCGCGCGTACTGATAAATTTCATTTTAGACCTCGCTTACATGCAGATACGCGCGGAAAAATACCGCGCTTGCCTGAAAAAGGATTCGGTTATAGTGGTGTTTGTACGTTTGCCCCTTGCGCCGCCGACGCGGCGCAAGGGAAATGGAAAACGGCAACGTGTTCCGCCACGGAAAGAATACCGCACGGGCGCAGCCCGCCCGCAAGAGCTTTCCGCAATACGGATCAGATGAATTTGGCAATGAAATCGGGCAGGTCTTCTTTGGCGGCGCTGCACGTCACATAGATGGTCAGCCCGTTCTGCTCGGCAAGGCGTTCGATCACATAGTAGAAAGCCGCCATGTCCTTGAGCTCTTTGCCCGCGATGCGCGCAGCCCCGTCGATGAAGAGGTATTCGTTGTCGTTGTTCGCCGCGGCGACGCCCTTGATAAAGCCGATGAGCGCCTCTTCCCCCGCGACCATGAAATCGCTCGTGTCGATGAAACGGATATCCCTTTGCAGGTCATACATGTAACGCTTGGTGTTGGTGATAAAGATCATGTGCCCTTTTGCTTCCGCGACCTTTGCGTTTGCCTCGTCGATTAAGATCTTGGTTTTTCCTGTGCCCTTCGGCCCATAGATGATTTTGATCATGGAAACCTCCGTTTATTATTTCATTGCGCTGCAATTACATTGAGCTGCTTTTATTGTAACCTATTTTTGCGCGAGTTTCAACCTCTTTCCGAAAAAACTTGTGTTAAAACGCAAAAATTTTTCGCAAAAGCCTCTCTTGCGCCTCACTTGACCCGCCCGAACGCGATGAACTCACGGTGACGGTCACGGTCCAGCTGGCGGATCATGTTATCCAGCTCGTCGTCCCCCCAAACGCTGTTGCGCCCGGCGGCGTACTCGCTGTCTACGATCTCCTTCATCTTTACGACCAGATCGTCGCGCTTATCGATCTTATGCCCTTCGGGAAGGAAGTAATAGTCGTTGATCCAGTATGCGATACCCGCCAGCCCGCTGGCGTTGTTGATGGAAACGCGCGCGGGTCTTCCCAAGATCTTTTCGGTATCGAAGATGTTGTAGATCTCGGGATCTTTGAGCATGCCGTCCGCGTGGATGCCGGCACGGGTCGCGTTGAACGACCTGCCGACAAAGGGCGTGTTGGGCGGGATGATGATGCCGAGCTCGTCTTCAAAATACCGCGCGATCTCTGTGATGGCGGAAAAGTCCATTCCGTCATCCGTGCCGCGCAAGGAGGCGTATTCGATCGCCATTGCTTCGAGCGGGCAGTTGCCCGTGCGCTCGCCGATGCCGAGCAGCGAACAGTTGACGGCGCTCGCGCCGTACAGCCACGCCGTGGCGGCATTGGTGACGACTTTGTAAAAATCGTTGTGCCCGTGCCACTCCAAAAGCTCGCTGGGCACCTCGGCATGATGGTGCAGCCCGTATACGATGCCCTGCACGCTGCGCGGGAGGGAGGTGCCGGGGTAATTCACGCCGAAGCCCATCGTGTCGCACATGCGGATCTTGACGGGGATACCGCTCTCGCGGGAGAGCTTCATCAGCTCGTTGGCGAAGGGCACGACAAACCCGTAGAAGTCCGCACGGGTGATATCCTCAAAATGGCAGCGCGGCTTGATGCCGTAGGAGAGCGCGCTCTTCACGATGCCGAGATACTTGTCCATCGCCTGCGCGCGCGTCAAATTCATCTTTTTAAAGATGTGGTAATCGGAACAGCTCACCAGCACGCCCGTTTCGGCAACGCCCGCGTTTTTGACGAGCTCAAAATCCTTTTCGTTGGCGCGGATCCACGTCGTGATCTCGGGGAAGCGCAGCCCCAGGTCCTGGCAGGCTTTGAGCGCGCTGCGGTCCTTTTCGCTGTACAGGAAAAACTCGCTCTGGCGGATGACGCCCTTCGGGCCGCCCAAGCGGGACATGAGCTTGAAGATATCCACGATCTGCCTGACCGAGAAAGGCGAGGTGGACTGCTGCCCGTCACGGAAGGTCGTATCGGTGATCCAGATCTCCGCAGGCATATCCATCGGCACGTTGCGGAAGTTGAACACGACCTTCGGGATCTCGTCATACGGGTACAGGTCGCGGAAAAGTTCCGGCTTTTCCACATCCTGCAGCTCGTAATGGTACTTATCCTCTTCGAGGAGGTGTCTGCCCTTGTCGAA
>CALWBR010000079.1 GCA_944376145.1 uncultured Clostridia bacterium
CGGATGAGATAGGACGTGGAATCATCCTCTTCATAGGCGGAACGTTCGCCCTTGAACCTGTTCTCGTCACAGCCGTACTCGTTGGAAAGCTTCTGCAATTCGCAGTTGGTGGAACGCACGCAGGAGAGGCATTCGCGCTTGTGGTTGGAAAGGAGCAGTTCGAGCGTCGTTTTGCGGCTTTTGCGCACCTTTTCCGTATTGGTGAACACCTCCATCCCCTCGTTGACGGGATAGACGCAGGCAGCGACGAGCGAACGCGCGCCCTTGACCTCCACCACGCAAATGCGGCAGGCGCCGATCTCGTTGATGTCCTTCAAATAGCAGAGAGTGGGGATATTGATGCCGGCAGCCTTGGCTGCTTCCAAAACGGTCGTCCCCTCTTCGACTTCTACGGGGATGTTGTTTATCTTCAAATGTACCATAATAATGACCTACCTCCCTCAGCCCTTCACGATCGCGCCGAAGCGGCACTTTTCCATGCAGACGCCGCACTTGATGCACTTTTCGGGATCGATGACATGCGGTTCTTTGACGTTGCCCGTGATCGCACCGACGGGGCAGTTGCGCGCGCACAGCGTGCAGCCCTTGCACTTGTCGGCAACGATCTCGTAGCGGAGCAGTTTTTTGCACACGCCGGCAGGACACTTTTTGTCACGCACGTGCGCTTCGTACTCGTCGCGGAAGTAACGCAGCGTGGAGAGAACGGGGTTAGGCGCCGTCTGCCCCAAGCCGCAGAGGGAATTTTCTTTGATATAATGGCACAGCTCCTCCATCTTGTCGAGATCTTCCATCGTCGCGGTACCGTCCGTGACTTTGCAGAGCATCTCGTACAGGCGCTTTGTGCCGACGCGGCAGGGCGTGCATTTGCCGCAGCTCTCGTCTACCGTGAATTCGAGGAAGAACTTGGCGATATCCACCATGCAGTTGTCCTCGTCCATGACGATCAACCCGCCCGAGCCCATCATGGAGCCGATGGCGATGAGGTTGTCGTAGTCGATGGGCGTATCGATCAGGTGCGCGGGGATGCAGCCGCCCGAGGGGCCGCCCGTCTGCGCCGCCTTGAACTTTTTGCCGTTCGGGCAGCCGCCGCCGATGTCGTAGATGATCTCGCGCATGGTCGTGCCCATCGGGATCTCGACAAGACCCGTGTTGTGGATCTTGCCGCCGAGCGCGAACACTTTGGTGCCGCGGCTCTTTTCGGTACCCATGGAAGCGAACCAATCCGCGCCCTTCAAAATGATCTGCGGGATGTTTGCGTACGTCTCCACGTTGTTGAGGATGGTCGGCTTGCCGAACAGCCCTTTGACCGCCGGGAACGGAGGACGGGGACGCGGCTCGCCGCGGTGCCCTTCGATGGAAGTCATCAACGCCGTCTCCTCGCCGCAGACGAACGCGCCCGCGCCGAGACGGATATCGAGGTCAAAACTGAAATCGGTGCCGAAGATGTTTTTGCCCAACAGCCCGTATTCGCGCGCCTGCTCGATCGCGATCGAAAGACGTTTGACGGCGATCGGGTACTCCGCACGGACGTATACATAGCCCTGGTTCGCGCCGATGGCGTACCCGGCGATCGCCATCGCCTCGATCACGGCATGCGGGTCGCCTTCCAAAATGGAACGGTCCATGAACGCGCCCGGGTCGCCCTCGTCGGCGTTGCAGCAGACGTACTTCTGCTCGCCCGGCGAATTTTTGGCGAACTGCCACTTCCTGCCCGTGGGGAAGCCTGCGCCGCCCCTGCCGCGCAGCCCCGAGCGGGAGATCTCGTCGATGACTTGCTGGGGCGTCATTTCGGTGAGCACCTTGCCGAGCGCTTCATACCCGTCGTAAGCGATGTACTCGTCGATCTTTTCGGGATTGATGACGCCGCAGTTGCGCAGCGCGACGCGGTGCTGCTTTTTGTAGAAGTTCGTATCGTTGAGCGCCTTGATGTTTCCACCCTCGTCCACCGTCTCCTTATACAGAAGGCGGGTGACGATGCGCCCTTTGATGATGTGCTCGTTGACGATCTCGTCCACGTCCTCGACTTTGACCTGCGAATAGAAGGCGCCTTCGGGGTAGACGATCATGATCGGACCGAGCGCGCACAAGCCGAAGCAACCCGTTTGGGTCACGTGTACTTCTTTATCCAGCCCCTCGTCGTAAATGCGGTGAACGAGCGCTTCGTAAATTTTGATGGAGTTATTGGAGGTACAGCCCGTACCGCCGCAAACAAGAATGTGTGACCTGAACATGCGCGCCCCCTTAACTGTTTTCGCCGATGAGGTATTCGCTGCACACGTTGCCGTTGACGACGTGGTCCACGATGACCTTGCGCGCCTTTTCAGGCGTCATGAGGATATACGTATACTTCTGCCCGTCCTTGAACACTTCCACGATGGGCTCGAGACGGCACAGCCCGATGCAGCCCGTCTGCGAAATGCTCACGTTGTGCAGCTGGCGCTTATCCGCCTCGTCGAGCAGGGCGTCCAGTACGGGGCGCGCGCCGGCGGCGATGCCGCAGGTCGCCATGCCGACTTTGATGACCGTTTCATCCTTGCCGGCTACGCTTCGGTTGTCCGTCTGCGACTTCATCTTGTCACGAAGGGCGCGAAGCTCTTCCAAACTCTTCATAACCTACCTCCAAAAATATCCATTAGATTTTCCTGAATGTATTCCTTCAGAAAGGCGCGCACCTCGGGTGCGCTCAAAGGGATGTCTTCCCCTAAAATTTCTTTGATCTCGCGCGTATCGAGCACGCCTTCCGCCTCGTCCGCACGGGCAACGATGCAAAAATCCGTCTGCGGGTTCATCGTCACCAGCTGCAGCGCCACCCCGCCGAAATCGCCGAGCGGCATGCGGTCCACGTGCCCGATGCGGTACTCCGCGTATACGTACGTCCCGACGCCCTCTTCCGACTCGATGTGAAAGCTCCCCCCGGCGCTCTCCGCCGAATATTTGAACAGCGGGATGCCCATGCCCACTTTGCGCGTGGTGCGCGTGGTCGTGAACGGGTCGGTAACGCGCGCGAGCATTTCCGCGCTCATGCCGCGCCCGTCGTCGCGCACGGAGATACGCATCGTATCCGCCGCAAAATCCGCTTCGACGCGCACTTGCACGAGCTTTGCGCCTGCCGAGAGCGAATTTTCCGCAATGTCGAGGATGTTGAGTGCGAGCTCACGCATTTCAGTTGTATTTGGCGAGGATCTTGGGGATCTCGTCCGGGGTGACTTTGCCGTACACGTCGTCGTTGACGGTCATGACGGGAGCGAGCCCGCAGCAGCCGATGCAGCGCGTGGCGTCTAAAGAGAACTTCTGGTCCTCCGTGCACTGCCCGCCCTGGATGTTGAGCGTTTCGCACAACTTTTGGTACACGTCGCCGGAACCTTTGACGTAGCACGCCGTGCCCAGGCACACACCGATGCGGTACTGCCCCTTGGGGTACAGCGAGAACTGCGCGTAGAACGTTGCGACGCCGTACACCTCTGCCAACGGCAGATCGAGCGCGTCGGCGATGATCTGCAGCGCCTTTTCGGGGAGATAGCCGAAGATCTCCTGCCCCTTTTGCAAAGCCGCGATCGTCAGCCCTTTGCCCGCATGCGCCGCCTTGATCTCGGCGATGGCGGTGCAGAGCGCTTCCTCCTGTTCCTTGGTGCCGTTATAAGGAACTTCCAGTTTTTTAGCCAAAATGACCTACCTCCGTATTCGCGGCTAAGCACCCGTCGGCGCCGCCCGCGTTTCTTCCGAAAACTTGAATATATCCATTCTATCATAAAAGATATTTTTTTTCAATAGGATTGTGACAAAACGAACAAATTTTTTTTGTGCGGAACGCCGAAATCCCCGTTTTCCGCCCATAAAACGGCACGGCGGGCGCCCGCGCTTGACAAACGCCCCGTTTTGTGATAGGATTAACAAACCACGGACCGGAAAACACGGAGCTTTCCGGTACGTTTCACCGCAAAGGAGGTACCCCCTATGCAACTGCATGAGATCCGTGAAACGATCCTGAAAAAGTACGCGGAATACGCGCAGGACATTGCCGCGCTCTCGAAAATGGCGGCAAAGAGCGACGTGATCAACCCGCGCCTGTATGAAAAATACGACGTGAAACGCGGCTTGCGCGACGTGAACGGCAACGGCGTTGTGTGCGGGCTGACGGAGATCTCGGAGATCATCGCCTTCGGAAAGGACAAAGACGGAAACAAGATCCCCGTAGACGGGCAGCTGTACTACCGCGGTATCAACATCCGCGAGCTCGTGGACGGAGAAAAAGACGGCAGGTTCGCCTTCGAAGAAGCGACGTTTTTGCTGCTGTTCGGGCACCTGCCCACACAGGAACAGTTGGATCGGTTCATCCAGATCCTCGGCGACTTCCGCATGCTGCCCTCTTCCTTCGTGCGCGACATCATCATGAAAGCGCCCTCCAAGGATATGATGAACATGCTCGCGCGGTGCGTGCTCTCGCTGTATTCGTACGACCCGCGCCCGGACGACGTTTCCAAGCGCAACGTGTTGCGGCAGTCTTTGCAGCTGATCGCACAGTTCCCCCTGCTCGCCGTGTACAGCCAAAAGGCATATAGCTATTACCACTCGGACGCCTCGCTGTTCATCCACAAGCCGAAAAAGGAGCTCTCCACCGCGGAGAACATCCTGTACATGCTGCGGGAGGACTGCAAATACACGCAGCTGGAAGCGCAGGTGCTGGACTTGTGCCTGGTGCTGCACGCCGAACACGGCGGCGGCAACAACTCCACGTTCACGACGCACGTCGTGACCTCTTCGGGCACGGATACCTATTCCTCGGTGGCTGCCTCGCTCGGCTCGCTCAAAGGACCCAAGCACGGCGGCGCCAACATCAAGGTCTGTGAAATGTTCGACAACATCAAGGCGCACGTTCCCGACTTTGACCGCGCCAAGCTCAAGGATTACGTGGCTAAGATCGTGGACCGCGAAGCATACGACCACACGGGGCTCGTGTACGGGATGGGGCATGCGGTATACTCCCTCTCCGACCCGCGCGCGGACATTTTAAAGAGTTTTGCCGAAAAACTTGCCGCCGAAAAGCACAAAGAAGAGGAATACGAAATGCGCAAATACGTCGCCGAAGCCGCAGCGGAGATCATCGGCGAAAAGCGGCGCATTTACAAAGGCGTCGCCCCGAACGTGGACTTTTACTCCGGGTTCGTGTACGACATGCTGAACCTGCCGCGCGAGCTGTACACGCCCTTCTTCGCCGTATCGCGCATTGCGGGATGGTCGGCGCACCGCATGGAGGAGATCACCAACGGCGGCAAGATCATCCGCCCCGGTTACCAGGCGGTCGCCCCGCGCCAGAAATACGTACCCATTGCGGAACGGACCTCGGAAGAGTGAGCCCTGCCGCAACAAAGAAAGGCAAGCGCCGCCGGCTGAGCCGGCGGCGCTTGCCTTTTGCCGTCCCGCGCGGCGGCTTAGCCTTGCCGCGGCGGAACGGATGCCTGCGTTTTTTAGAGTTTTAATTCAGCACGATCTCTTTCAAACGCTCGTACTTGCGTTCGGCAAGAGCGCGCAGACGCGCGGTATCGCCGCAGGCGACGGCGTCGTCGGCGAGCTTTTTCGCCGTAAAAATGATGGACGGCGGATAGCGTAAATTGCCAAGGTCGGCAATGGTGCGCCCGCTCTGCCGCACGCCCAAAAAATCACCGCCGCCGCGCAGCTTCAGATCCTCTTCGGCGATCGCGAACCCGTCGGCGTTGTGTTTGAGCACCGAAAGCCTTGCGCGCGCCTCTTCGGAATCCGCCCCGACGAGCAAAAAGCAATAGCTCTTTTTTTCGCCGCGCCCCACCCTGCCGCGCAGCTGGTGCAGCTGCGACAAACCGAAGCGCTCGGCGTTGTAAATGACCATGATCGTAGCGTCGGGCACATCGATCCCGACCTCGATGACGGTGGTGGTGACCAGGCAATCCGCCCTTCCTTCCCGAAAATCGGCGACGGTCTGCGCCTTTTGCGCGTCCTTCATCTTCCCGTGCAAAAGCGCAAAACGGACCCGCGGCAGACGCGCTCGCAGCTCCTCGTACAGCTCCGTCACGCTGGCGACGGCGCCTTCCTCGTCGCCGTCGATCTTGGGGCAGACAAAATACGCCCTGTTCCCCTTTTCCGCCTCGCTGCCGATATAAGAGAGCATGTCGTCATAGCGGCGGGCGGGGATGACCGCCGTCACCGTCTCCGCGCGGGAGCGCGGTTTTTCTTTTATTTCCGAGAGATCGAGATCGCCGTAAAAAATGAGCGAGAGCGTGCGAGGGATGGGCGTGGCGGACATCACCAACACGTCGGCGCCGTCGCTCTTGGCGCCGAGCGCGGAGCGCTGCGCCACGCCGAAGCGCTGTTGTTCGTCGCACACGGCGAGCGCAAGATCGGGCGCGCTTACATCCGCCTGCAAGAGCGCATGCGTGCCGCAGGCGATCTTCACGTCGCCGCAGGCGAGGGCGCGTTTTATTTCCCGCTTCTCCTTTGCGGGCGTGGAACCCGTCAAAAGCACGGCGGGATACTCGGGCAAGTACCGTTTGACGAGCGCGAAATTCTGTTCGGCAAGCACTTCGGTGGGGGCGAGCATCATCGCCTGGTGCCCGCTCGCCGCCGCCATGAACACGGCGCAGAGCGCTACGGCGGTCTTCCCGCAGCCGACATCCCCCTGCAGCAGACGATTCATGCGGCGGGGGGAACGCAGATCCTCGTAGATCTCCTTGACGGCGCCCTTCTGCCCCGCCGTCAGCGCATACGGAAAGCGCGCCGCGAACGCCGCCACGTCCGCCGGGGCACAGTCGTAGCGGAACACGCGCGCATCCTCCCTGCCGCCTTTGAACATACGGAACGCCGAAAGCAGCACAAAGTACTCTTCCAGCGCGATGCGCTCGGCGGCGGCGTCCTTTTGCGCGAAACTTGCGGGCGCGTGGATGCAGCGGTACGCCTCCGAAAGAGAGCCGAGCGCGTATTTTTTGACGAGCGCCGCCGGAACGACGGTCTCGGGCGCAAAACGGCGCAGCGCCTCGCGCACGGCGTCTCGCACCGCCTTCTGCGTCAGCGAACCTTTGAGCGGGTACACGGGGACGATCCCCTGCAGCCTGCCCGCGCCGCGCGGTTCGAATTGCGGGTTCACCATGCTCGGCGCCATGCCGTAACGGTTGCTCACCCTGCCGTAAAAGAGGTACTCCTCCCCCGCGACAAGTTTGGTGCGCACGTACGGGGCGTTGAACCACACCGCGGAAAAGCGCTCTCCCTCCTGATCGCACCAGACTTTGATAAAGGAACGCCGCCCGTTGTACACCGCCTGCGGCGGAGAGGCGACGCGGCACACCAGCAGCACGGTATCGTTGTGGTAGCATTCGGAGATGCGCACCTGCCGCGTAAGATCGAGATAGGCGCGCGGGAACAGGCGCACAAGATCCTCCGCCGCCCGTACGCCCAGCGCGGCAAGGTCTTTGGCGCGCTTATCCGAAATGCCTTTGAGTGCCGTAAGTTCCATAAAGCCCCTTCTCCGTTAAAAAAACGGCGGATGACCCGCCGTCTTTTGTGAGCATTATTCCAAGGAGACGATGTAATAGTAGACCGGCTGCCCGCCGAAGTGGAAGTCTACGTCGCAATCGGGATATTTTTCCGCGATGCGCGCGGCGAGCTGCTCCGCGTCCTCCTCGGTCACTTCCTTTCCGTAATAGAGGGTGATGATCTCGTGCGAGCTGTCTTTGAGCTTATCCACGAGCGTGAGCATCGTATCCTCGATGTTATCCCCCTTGGCGAGGATCTTTTTGTCGTCCAGCCCGATGATATCCCCCTCTTTGAGGCTGAACCCGTTCAAGTGCGTATTGCGCACCGCATAGGTGCACTACCCCGCGCGCACGTTGTCAAGCGCGTGCAGCATATCCGTTTTGTTTTCCTCCACGGTCGCCTCGGCATTGAACGCGAGCACCGCGGCAAAGCCTTGCGGAATATTCTTTGTGGGGATAACGTGGATGGTGCGGGCGGTGACCAGCGCCTTAGCCTGCTCTGCCGCCAAAATGATGTTTTTGTTGTTGGGGAAGACGAACACATGCTCGGCGTTGACTTTTTGCACGGCGTCGGCAATGTCCTCCGCGCTCGGGTTCATCGTCTGCCCGCCCTCGATCACACGGTCGACGAGCAGGTCTTTGAAGATGGCGGCGATCCCCTCGCCCGCACAGATGGCGAGCATGCCCATCTCCTTCTTTTCGGCTTCGCGCTTGGCGCGCATCGCCCGGTTCTGTTCGAGCATGTTCTCGATCTTGACGCGGTCGAGCTCGCCCAGTTCCAGCGCATACGAGAGCGCTACCCCGGGCGTGTTCGTGTGCACGTGTACCTTGACCAATTCCAGATCGCCGATGCAAATGACGCAATCGCCGATCTGCATGAGCTTTTCTTTCAGGCGGTCGATGTCCGCAAGGGTGGTCTGCTTTTTCAGGTTGATGATGAAAAACTCGGTGCAATAGGCAAAGACGATCTCGCCCAGATCGAGGTTGATGATATCCGAATTGTCGCCGAAAGCGTCTTCATCCGCCTTCTGCGCCTCGGGCGCGGGCAGTTCCTCGCCGACCTCTTCGCCGTTGAGAACGCTCAAAAACCCGCGGTAGATGCACAAAAGCCCCATGCCGCCGGCATCCACGACGCCCGCTTTTTTGAGCACGGGGAGCTGCTCGGGCGTGTTCGCCAGCACCTCCTCCCCTTTTTTGATGACTTCTTCCAAAAAGAGCGGGAACTCTTTGAAGCGCGCCGCCGAAGAGACGGCGAATTCGCTCATCATGCGCGCCACGGTGAGCATGGTGCCCTCTTTGGGTTTGGAGACGGCGGAATAGGCGACGCGCGTCCCGTTCTCCATGGCGCGGGCGAACGTCTTGATGTTTATCTCTTCGTGTTTTTTGATCTCCGCGCAGATCCCGCGGAACAACTGTGACAAAATGACGCCCGAATTGCCGCGCGCGCCTTTGAGCGCGCCCTTGGAGATCGCATCGCACAATTCGGAAAGGCGGTTGGAGGAGCAAAGCCCCATCTCCTTGACCGCAGATTGTATGGTAAGCGACATGTTCGTGCCCGTATCGCCGTCCGGTACGGGGAACACGTTG
>CALWBR010000080.1 GCA_944376145.1 uncultured Clostridia bacterium
CCGCCCTCCCGCTCGCGTTCATGTTCGTCATCGGGCGGGCGCGGATGTCCTTTTCTCCGCCGCGCTTGGCTTCGGCGACGGATGCCTCGCGCTCTTTTTTTTTGAACTTGACGCCCAGCTTCGCCGCCGCCTCGCCGACGGCGAGGATCCCGAGGTTGTGGAAAGTCGTCTCGTATTTTTTTTCGGGATTTCCGAGCCCTACGATGAGAAACATCGCTCTCTCCTTGTTTTCCGCAATATACGCGCGAACGCCGCGTTTTTACCAAAACGCGGCAATCGTGACCTGAAACAATTTTTGCCCCGCCCGGACCTTGCGTTTCGGGCGAGCCCCCGCCTGCCGCATGCCCGCGGCTTTCGGGAAAAGAACGTGCGGCGCGCTTTTTGGGATCGTTTGCCGCAAAAACACGCCGCGGTGGAAGACGCCGCAATGCGGCTTCTCCGCTTCCTACAAGGCGCAGCGCCTGTTTTGCAAGACCTGCGCGAGCCGTTTTTAATCGTAGATCTTCGACATCGGCTTATCCAGATACACGTTTTCGATCGCCGCCGCAAAGATATCGGCAACGGAGATAACGGTGATCTTATCCAGCTTCTTTTCGGGAGGAAGATCGATGGTATTGAGCACGGCAAGCTCTTTGATGGGCGCCTCGGCAAGGCGTTCGATGGCGGGACCGCTGAACACGGCGTGCGTACAGCCCGCGTACACTTCCTTGGCGCCGTTGTCCATGAGCGCCTTCGCGCCCTGGCAGATCGTACCGGCGGTATCGATCATGTCATCGATCATCAGGCACTTTTTGCCCTCGATGTCGCCGATGATGTTCATGACTTCCATCACGTTCGCCTTGGGGCGGCGCTTATCGATGATCGCCATCTGGCAGTTCAGCTTCATCGCCACATTGCGCGCGCGGGTGACGGACCCGATATCCGGCGAAACGACGACGAAATTTTCGTCGATGATCTTTTTGTTGCGGAAGTAATTATACAGCGTGGGTCCGCCCAGAAGATGATCGAGCGGGATATTGAAAAAGCCCTGGATCTGCGCGGCGTGCAGGTCCATGGTCAGCACCCTGTCCGCCCCTGCCGCGGTGATGAGGTCGGCAACGAGTTTTGCCGTGATCGGATCGCGCGAACGCGCCTTCCTGTCCTGCCGGGCATACCCGAAATAGGGCATGACCGCGGTGATGCGCCCCGCGCTTGCGCGCCGCGCCGCATCGATCATGATCAAAAGCTCCATCAAGTTGTCGTTGACGGGAGCCGAAGTGGACTGAATGATGAAAAGATCCCGCCCGCGCACCGTCTCGTCAAGGTGCACGGAGGTCTCTCCGTCGGAAAAACGACCGACCTCCACCCCGCCCAACTCCGTGTTGAGCCGATCCGCGATCGCTTCCGCCAAAGGACGGTTGGAATTACCCGCGAAAAGTTTGATCTCATTGCCGTGCGTTATCATGCGTACCTCCGAAAAAACGCTATGCGCGCCCGCGCATACCGCGATTTTTACCGCTGAAAAGAAAATACGACGGCTTTTTATTGAAAAATAAAAGCCGGGCGAAACTTTTTTGCTCCGCCTCCCCTTATATGCCCTGCGCGCCGACGGTTTTCCCCGTGCGGCATCCGGCACATACCTATTGTAGAATGTTTGCGGGGAATAGTCAACCGTTTCACCCCGTGCGCGCGAAAATTATTTGCCTTCGCCCGCAGGCGGCTCGCCCTCCGCGCTCTTTTTCTGCTCCGCCGTGCGCTCGCGCATGTCGCGGAAAAACCCGCTCAAAAGCCGCGAACACTCCTCCCCGAGCACACCGCCCTCCACTTCGAGCGTGTGGTTCAAAAGATTGCTTGCCGCCAGCTGCGCCGTCATGGAGCGCCCCTTTTGCTCGTATGCGCCGAAGTAGACTTTGCGGATGCGCGCGTTCAGCGCCGCGCCCATGCACATCGGGCAGGGCTCCAGCGTAACATACAAGTCGCACCCGTCCAGCCGCCAGCTGCCCAATTTTTTACAGGCGCGGTCGATGGCGTACATCTCCGCATGCGAACTGGCAAGCTGCGTTTTGGCGCGGCGGTTGTAGCCGGAGGCGATGACCTTCCCTTCGAGCACGACGACCGCCCCCACGGGCACCTCGCCTTCGGCAAGCCCCTTTTGCGCGCGGCGGAGCGCCGCGCGCATGAATTTTACCTTATCTTCCATAATTCCTCCGCCAAAAGAGCCGGTACGTCCGCATTTTTTTGCAGGATCTGCGGCAGTTCCTCTTCGCCCAACGGATGCGCCGCCTCGTTCCGCCCCGCTTCGAGCGTGAATGCGGGGATCTTGAACGTGCGGATGCACCAATCCTTATAGCCGCCGCAGCTGCCCTCGGGGTGCGCCACGGCATACCCCGTTCCGCGGGCGAGCGCCGCGGCGAGCGCGCCGTCGCGCAGCGCATGCGCCCCGCTCTGCCCGTAATACCAATAGATCTCTTCCCCTTTCGTGTGATAGCTGACGGTCGCCGCGGGAGAAAGTTCCGCCGTAAGATCGCGCAGCGCGCACGTTTCGGGTTCCGAAAAAGGTGCTCTGCCGATATAGTTTTCGGGGGCGGGCGAGCGCACGTTTGCCGCGCCGCGCCCCCAGTCGGCATCAAAATTCACGTTTAGATCCACGGCGTTCGCGTTCGCCTTCCACAAACGAAGATCCGCCGTGCCGTTCACCGCCTCTAAAAACCGCCTGCGTGCAGGCGGCAGCGCCGCCAAAAATGCCGCGCCGCGCACGGTGAGCGCAACGCCGTCGGGGTTGGCGCAGGGAACAAACCAACACCCGCCCCGCGGCACGCCGCGGCGGATGTGCGCAAGAGCCAAGAGCACGGTCACCCACTCCCGCGCGTGGGTCGCGTACTGGAACACACACTGCGGGTACCCTTTACCGCCCGCGAACATCGCGACGATCGGCTGCCCGCACACGCTCCTACCGATCACCCGTTTCATGCCGCCGTACCTTTCGTAAAACGCGTACACGTTTGCAAGGACGTCCATGCTTCCACTATACGGGAACGCGCCGATTTTTGCGACAGCCCCGCAAAGACCGCGCCGCTCGTTCTATTTATGATACTCGCTGCCCGCGTTGATCATATAGGCGCGGTAGATCTGCTCCAACAAAATGACGCGCATGAGCTGGTGCGGAAAGGTCATGGAAGAAAAGGAGAGCAGCAAGTCCGCACGTTCTTTCACGCGCGCATCCAACCCGCAGGAGGAGCCGATGACGAACGTGACTTCCGCACCCTCCGAGGAGAGCCCCTTCATTTTTGCGGCGAACGCCTCGCTCGAAAGCGGCTTCCCTTCGACGGCGAGCACCACCGTATACCCGCGCAAGCGGGGCAACAGATCCGCCGCTTCCTCGGCAAGCGTACGGCGTTCGGGCAATTCTTCGATGCGCAGATCCGCAAAGCGCGTGAGGCGTTTGCAGTATTCCGCCGCGGCGGATGCATAAAACGGCTCTTTCAATTTACCGATGCAGAGCACGCGCACTTTTTGCATCACAACACCCCCAGCACGAACAAGCACACCCAAACGAGGGCGCAGACGAGAATACCGGGCAAAGCCGGCTTCACGAAGGCTTTGCGCGAAACGGCGCGCAGCGCATTGCCGCGCTTGTCGAAAAAGAGAAGATACGCCAGCGCCCCGACAAGGCAGAGCGCGGAGAGCACATACACGGCGATCTCCCCGCCCGCGGATATCCCCTGCAAAAACGAGAACCGCAGTTCGAATACGATGAGAGCGTTGTTCGCCAAGTGCGCCAAAAGGGCAGGCAAAAGCGAATCCGCACGGATCGCAAGCAGCGTGAACGCCGCGCCGCAGAGGAATTGGTAGATGGTTTGTTCCGGGTTTTGATGAAAGAGCGAAAAACACAATCCGCCCAAAAGGCATGCCGCCGCCGTGCCGAGCGCCTTCATCCCCTCCAACATCACGCCGCGGAAGATGCTTTCCTCCAACACCGCCGGCAAAAGAGCGACGACGACCAGCACGCCCGCCAGCCCGCCGCCCTCCAGCGAAGGCAGAGAGGACGCATCCAAAGAACCGCCGTTATACCCGATCAAGCCGAGCAGTTCGATGAAATAGGAGTTGGCTTTATCGAGGCTGAACAGCAAGCCGAATTGCAGCACGAGCGCAAGGAGAAAGTACCGCCGGGGCGTTTTTCGGTACCCGAAGGCGCGGGGCTTTTCCTTATAGATCAGAACGATCGCCGCAAGCGCGCCGAGGTACAGCAGCTGGTACAAAAGATAGGAGAGGTATTTTGCCGTTTCCGTACCCGTGATCGCCGAAACTTCCGTGCCCTGCAATTTTGCCAGCAGCGCGACCGTGAGCGAATAGACGCAGTTGATGAGCAGCATCCCCAACACGACCGCGGAAAAAAAGCCGCCCGAAAGGCGCGCCCGCGCATACAGCGGCGAAAGCGTTCCGCCGTTTTCGCCGGCAAGTTCCTGCCCGCTTGTCTCCGGTTTGTCCGTTTGCTTTTCCATGCCCCTATTATAACGAAAATTTTTGCGCAAGTAAAACAAAAACCTTTCCCTTTGCGCGAAATTCTGCTATAATACCTTCGATAAGGAAACGGCACGGAGGCAAACGATGCGGACGATACAGGCAAAACAAATCGAACAAGCGGTCTACGAGCTTGCTAAAGAAGCGTGTTTGGGGATCATCCCTTCCTGCGAAGCGGCGCTCGCCGCGGCTGCGGAAGCGGAACAGCCGGGCAGCGCGGCAAAATTCGCATTGGAAACGGTGCTCGAAAACGCCGCCACCGCAAAAAAGGAGTGCATGCCCGTCTGCCAGGACACGGGCTATGCCGTCGTGCTCGCCGAGATCGGGCAGGATGTGCGCATCGAAGGCAAACTTTTGCAAGACGCCGTCGACGACGGCGTGCGCAGAGCCTATGAAGATCTTTGCTTCCGCAAGAGCGTGTGCGACCCGCTCACCCGCGTGAACACGGCAGACAATACGCCTGCCGCCCTGCACACGGAGATCGTTGCCGGCGAACGCGTACGGCTGACCTTTCTGCCGAAGGGGTTCGGCAGCGAAAACATGTCTCGCCTGTATATGCTCACGCCTTCGCAGGGTGTGCAGGGCATTTTGGAGAGCATCGTGGAGACGGTCCGCCTTGCCGGAAGCAAACCCTGCCCGCCCGTCGTGTGCGGGGTCGGCATCGGCGGCACGTTTGACACCTGCGCCTTCCTCGCCAAAAAAGCGCTGACGCGCGAACTCGGATCGCACAACCCGCGCGCAGACATCGCCGCGATCGAAAAAGAGGCGCTCGCGCGCATCAACGCGCTCGGCATCGGACCGCAGGGATTCGGTGGAAACGTGACCGCTTTGGGGGTCTTATGCGAGATCGCCCCCACCCACATCGCGGGGCTCCCCGTCGCCGTAAACATCCAATGCCATTGCATGCGCGCCGCGAAGCGTGAATTGTAAAAAATACAGGAACCATGCGACGCATAGTACTATATTTTAGGCGTATTGCCGCATAAAAGAGGAGCAAACGGAACTGAAAATGAAAAAACTGACACTTCCCCTCACCGAAGAAGACATCCGCGGACTGCACGCGGGAGAGAGCGTACTTTTGAGCGGAGAGATCCTGACCGGGCGTGACTGCGCCCACAAACGCATCTGTGAAATGCTCGACCGCGGCGAGACGCTGCCCTTCCCCCTTTCGGGAGAGACGATCTACTACGCCGGACCCTGCCCCGCCCCGCAAGGCAAAGCCTGCGGCAGCTGCGGCCCGACCACGAGCGCGCGCATGGACGCCTACGCGCCGCGCCTTCTTGCCCTCGGATTGAAGGGCATGATCGGAAAGGGCGAGCGCAGCGACGCCGTATGCGACGCCGTCACCGAGCACGGCGCCGTGTACTTTGCCGCGATCGGAGGCGCGGGAGCCCTATACGGCAACGCCGTCAAAAAGAGCGAACTTGTCGCCTTCCCCGACCTTTTGAGCGAGGCGGTATACCGCTTCACGGTAGAAGACTTCCCCTGCATCGTGGCGATCGACTGACACGGCGGCAACATCTACAAACGCTGACCGAGAAAAAAACAGGCGCGGAGCGTACGCTCCGCGCCCTTTTATTTTATGCATATTTTGCATACTTTACACGGCGGGATCGCTCCCCTCTCCCTGCAAGAGGCGGGCGATCTTTTCCGCACTCTCCTTGCCCGTACGATACCCTGCCTCATAGGCTTCGTCATAGTATTTGACGCGGTATTGGCTGAGCGACCCCATATCCGGCTCCAGCCAAAGATCCGTGATCGCCTCCGTTTTTTCCCGCTCCTCCCGCGTGCGATACGCATCCATGATATCGTATACACGCGCAACGAGCGAGAGCACATGCGGCACCCGCTCCACGCTGCGGCAAGCGCCGAGCACGTCTACGGCGACAACGACATCCGCCCCCATCGCCTTGACCTGCCGCACCGGCACACGGCAGAGCACGCCGCCGTCCACCAAAAGCATCCCGTCCCGCTCGACGGGACGGAAGACGGCGGGAATGGTCCCCGAAGCGAGCACGGCAGAGAGCAGATCCCCCGAAGAGAGCGTTTGCAGCTGCGCGCTCTTCAGATCGACGGCGACGCAGCAAAACGGGATCTGCAGCTCTTCAAAAGAACGCGCAGAAATGTGCTGTTCCAAAAATTTGCGGGCGCGTTCCCACTTTAAAAAACCGAGCCGACGAAGAGGACGGACGCCGAGATCGACCACATCCCCCGCATGCAGCGAGCGCAGCGCTTCGCGCATCTCCCGCGCAGGCATGCCCGCCGCACAGCAGGCGCCGATCACGCTGCCCATCGAGGAGCCGGCAAGAAAATCGGGGCGGATGCCCGCCTCTTCCAACGCCTGCAAAAACCCGACATGCGCAGCGCCGCGCGCACCGCCCGCACCGAGCGCCAGACCGAGCGTCTTTGACATATTCCGACTCCCTCCCCAATACAGTTAATGTATGTACGCGAACATTACGGCGCCCCCGCGCAAGGGACGAAACCGCCGCGCCCTATCCACGGCACTGCTTTCCGCGGGCATTTTGCTCCTGCTCGTTCTGTTCTTGACCGCGCCCGCGCGATACGCGCAGGCATGTACGCGCGGGATCGCGCTTTGGGCAAAAACCGTGCTGCCGACGCTCTTCCCCTTCCTCGTTCTGACAGGGATCCTGACCAAACTCGGCGCCGTGCGCAAACTCTCGGAAAGACTTTCCCCCCTGACGGGGATCTTCGGGCTTCCGGGAAGCGCCGCGTACTGCCTGCTCCTGAGTTTGCTTTCGGGATACCCCGTCGGCAGCCGCACCGTCGCCATGCTGCACCAAGGCGGCGCGATCGAGCGCAGGCAAGCCGCACGCATGAGCATGCTCTGCTCGACGTCCGGACCCATGTTTTTGCTCGGAAGCGTGGGCGGCATCCTCTTCAAGAGCGCCGCCGCAGGCATGATCTTGCTCACGGCGCATCTCCTCGCCGTGGTCGGCGTCTCGCTCTTGCTCGCCCTGCCGCGGCGCGGCAAACAGAGCGCCGCCTCGCCCGTACCGCCGCCCGCTGCTGCAAAGAATGCCGACGGCATCCTCGCCCGCTCGATGCAGGAGAGCGTGGTCGCGATCTTGTGCGTGGGCGGGTTCATCGCCCTGTTTTCCGTGCTCGTGCAGGCGCTTTTGGACCTGCGGGTGCTTTCGGCTCCATCCGCGCTCTTCGCCCTGTTCCTTTCCCCTTTCGGCAGCGGTTCCGCCGCCGAAGGGCTTGCCGTCGGGCTGTTGGAAGCAACGCAGGGCTGCGCCGCGATCGCCGCGAGCGGCGCGCCGCTCGCGCTCCCCCTGTGCGCCTTTCTCGTCACGTTCGGCGGCGGGAGCATCCTTGCCCAACAACTCGCCTTCCTCTCCGCCGCAGGCGTGCGCGCGGGTGCGTTTATCGGGGTAAAAATGCTGCAAGGCATAGCAGCTTTTCTCCTATGCCTTGTTCTTTGCCTTTTATGATCGCCGCAAACGCTCCGTTCAATAACAGCCGAGGAGCTTGAAATTTTTGGTGTACTCGGACAGGCGTTTTACGACCGCCTGCACGTCGGCATCGGCAATGTCGCCTTTGAACTCAATAAAAAAGCAATACTCGCCGGGCGAATTTTTGATGGGGCGGGACTCGATCTTGGTCATGTTCAGGTCATACACCGCCAAGATCTGCAGCGCCTTTACGAGCGCGCCCGGCTCATGCGGGCAAGTCGCGGCGAAATAGACGCAGGCGCTGTGCCGCGGCAGAGCGTCCCTGCCCTTTCGGACCAGCAGAAAATGGGTGAAATTTTTCGGTTCGTCGGCAATGTTGCCGCCGAGAAAAGCGTACCCCGCCGCGTGCATGTGCGCGCCGACGATCCCCGCATCTCCCGCCCGCTCGAGATGGGACAGGCTCTCCGCCGTGGACTGTGTTTCGATCAGCGCCGCCCCGGGAAGGCATTCGGAAAGAAACTTTCCGCACTGCAGGATCGCCTGCCTGTGCGAAAACACGCGGCGGATCCCCGCAAGCGTTTCCCCCTCCCGCACGATGAGCCGATGCTCGATGGGCAAAACATACTCCCGCACAGCATACAGATCGCTGCTCGCATACAGAAGGTCGAGATTCTGCGTGACTGCGCCCTGCAAAGTGTTTTCGACCGGAAGGACCGCGCCGGAGACCTCTCCGCGCCGCAGCAACGCGACCGCCGCAAAAAAGCTGCCGCAGGGCACGCCCTGCGCCTGCGGACACAGCCGCTCCGCCGCAAGCGACGAATAACTGCCGTCCGGTCCGAGATAGGCGATGCGCTCTTTTGCGCCGCTTTCCGATACAGGCATGTTTACACCTTATCCGCGATGTCGAGCACAAGGCGTTCGGTATCCGCCCAGCCGAGGCAGGGGTCGGTGATGGACTTGCCGTAGACAAGATCCTCCTTTTGGTTCCCTTCCTCGATAAAGCTCTCGATCATGAATCCCTTTACATATTTTTTGAAGTCCTTATCATAGAGACGGTTCCCCAGGACCTCCTCCACGATGCGGATCTGCTGTTTGAACTGTTTGCCCGAATTGGAATGGTTGGCGTCGATGACGATCGCGGGATGTTTGAGCCCCGTCTGCGAATAACCTTCGATGACCTTCATCACCGTTTCGTAATGGAAGTTCGGGATGTCGTTGCCGTAGCCGTCCACCGCGCCGCGGAGCACCGCATGCGCCAACTCGTTGCCCGTCGTACGCACCTGCCAGTTCTGGTATTTGAAGACCTGCCCGCCGCTCTGCGCCGCATAAATGGAATTGAGCAGCACGGGGATCGACCCGCTCATCGGGTTTTTGATGCCGACGGGCAATTCGATGCCGCTGGCGACCAGGCGGTGCATCTGGTTCTCGCTGGAGCGGGCGCCGATGGCGATATACGTCAGCAGATCTTCCACGTAAGCATAGTTTTCGGGGTACAGCATCTCATCGGCGGCGGAGAGCCCGCTCGCGCCGATCGCATCGATGTGCAGGCGGCGGATGGTGAGGATGCCCTTCAGGATGTCCTCTTTGCTGCGCGGGTCGGGCTGGGTGAACATGCCCTTGTACCCCACGCCCTTGGT
>CALWBR010000081.1 GCA_944376145.1 uncultured Clostridia bacterium
GGCTGGGCTTCAACAAAGAGCACCTGCGCTTCAAGGACCATGACAAACTGGCGCATTACGCAAAGTCTGCCTGCGATATCCAGTATCTCTTCCCCATCGGCTGGTCGGAACTCAACGGCATCCACGACCGCACCGATTACGACCTCTCGCGCCACCAGGAATACTCCGGCAAGAACCTGAACTACCTCGACCCCGTAACGGGCGAACACTATATCCCCTACGTTGTGGAGTACTCCATCGGCGCGGACAGGCTGATGCTCGCCGTGCTGTGCGAAGCATACGAAGAGGAGGAACTGGAAGGCGGCGACGTGCGCACCGTTTTACATTTGCACCCCGCTTTGGCTGCCTACAAAGCAGCCGTGCTGCCGCTGCAAAAGAACCTTTCGCCCAAAGCGCGCGAAGTGCGCGAACTGCTCGCCAAAAAATTCATGGTCGCCTATGACGAAGCGGGCAGCATCGGCAAACGTTACCGCCGTCAGGACGAGATCGGCACCCCCTTCTGCGTGACGATCGACTTCGACACGCTGGAAAACAACACCGTGACCATCCGCGACCGCGACACCATGTCGCAGATCCGCCTCGATATCGACGAAGTCGCCGCATACGTGCAGAAGGCGATGGAACACTGATGACCCCGTAAACCAATGCAAAGCCGCCGCAGGGCAGACCCTGCGGCGGCTTTTTGCTCCCTTTCCGCCACGCCCGCGGCTCAGAACAGCTCGTCTTCCTCCGACTCCTCTGCGCCGTCGGCAAAATCGATCTCCTTGATATCCTGTACAAAGATCTTTTCCTTCCTGTACCCGTCGATCAAAAGTTCGATGCTTTCGGGATAAGGGTCGTTTTTAAAAAACGAATCGTACCAAATATACTTTCCTATATACTCCTCCCCGTTCTTGCAAAGCACACGCACTTTTTTGCGCCAAAAACGCATCATGTCTTTGCAGACAAGGCGGCGTTCGCGCGCGGCAGCCTGCCGCTGCGCATCTTTCACGACAGGGAACCACGCTTCCCCGTCAAAATATTCAATATATCCGATCTCATACGACCCGATGTGCACGACCTGCCCCCCGAACTGCATCGGAACGGAAAAATTCCACTCCCCGCAATGTTTTTTCGGCGAGATAAGGCACTTTCCTTCCAACGATTCTCCCGTACGCAGGTGCACGCACACCCGTTTATCCTTCAAAAAATACAGTTGTTTTGCACTGTATGCCGCCTGATCTTCCGCCCGACCGAGGATATACTTTATCTTTTTCAACGGCAAAGGCAAAGCGTCTTCACGAAAATACCGTTTGGAAGAAACATAACCGAGGCGAAGAGCGTTTTCCCGCCCGTACGGGATCACGACGTCAAAGTCATCCATGCCGATATCGTACCCGTCGTAGAAATAGTAGCACTCACGGTAAGGCGTCCAATCGTCAAAACGGATGCCGTAAAGGAGGCAGTAGCCGTTCGGGACCTCCGCGAACGCCTCCAAACGAACGCCGTGCCTGTGCGCAAGGGAAACACAGATCTCCCCGACCTCTCCGATCGGTCCGTATTCCTCATACAGCCGTTTGAACGCGGAAAAATCGCAGCGCTCCAACCAATAGACGGCGCCGTCATCCAAAACAAGAAAGAGCCCCTCCTCCTTCTTTTCGAGCGCCGAGAAAGAACTCTCTCCCCACGCGCCTATCCATTCTCCCTCTTCCTGCCCGTCTTCCGAAAGTTCTTGCAGGCATGCCCCCGCCCGCTCCAATAAAGCGCGGTTATCCTCCGCAAAGGTCTCCTGAAAACGAAAGACGTCGTTTGCGAGCGCCAGCGCCGTGCCGTCTGCGGCGACACGCATCTCGTTGCGATAAAACAGACGGTATTTCAGGATCTCCCCCTCCCGCATATCGTCATACAAACAGATCGTTCCGCTGCTGCGCAGAACGATCTCTCGGACAGTTCTCATCCCTTTCCCTCTTTCGGCTCTTTATCTCCGCGCGCCCGTTCCGCCGCCTGCCGTTCGGCAGCGCCCTTTTCCTGCTTGTTCTCCCGCGCGGTGGCGAGCATGAGTTTGATGCGGTTTTCCTGGTTCACCTTGGTCGCGGAAGGGTCGTAATCGACGGCGACGATGTTCTCGTGTTCGTACAGACGCTTCAAAGTGCGGATGGCGCCTTTGCCCGCGATGTGGTTGGGCAAACAGCCGAATGGCTGCGCACAGACGATGTTCTCCGTGCCCGTTTCGGCAAGAGCTGCCATCTCGGCGGGAATGAGCCATCCTTCGCCCATTTTGACGCCCTGGTTGAGCACCTTATCCGCACACTTGCGCAGATGCTCAAAATCGTGCAGCGGCGCAAACCCGCCGCGGGCGAGCAGACGGTTGATCTTCCGCTGCATATGATGCAGATACCGGTACGCCAACCCGAAAGCAAACGCACTGCGCCTGTTTTTGGCGTAAAACTTGGCATCGTTCACGTTGTTGACGGCACAGTACATGACGTAATCCATCAACCCCGGCACGACGGGTTCACACCCTTCCGCAAGTAAAAACTCCTCCAGCCGTGAATTGCCGAGCGGCGAATATTTGACGTAGATCTCCCCGACGATGCCGACCTTCACCTTCTCCTCGCGGCTGCGCGGCACCGCCGCAAACCGGGCGACCATCCCGTTTACGATCTGCTTGTAGCGGCGGTACTTCCCCTCTTTATACGCTCGCCCGATCGCCGCCACACAGGCATCCCGCGCGGCGTCGGCGGCGCCCGCCTCCCGCTCGTACGGCTTGCACTGGTTGTACAGCGCCATGAGCGCGTCGCCGTAAAACACGGCATAAGCGAGCTTTACGATCGTTTTCAGATCGAGCGGGAAGCCGCTGTCCTTTTCCAGCCCCGCAAAATTGAGCGACGCCACGGGCACCTGCGGGAACTCCGCCCGAAGTGCCTTGCGGATGAGCGGGATATAGTTGGAAGCGCGGCAGCCGCCGCCCGACTGCGTGATGAGCAGCGCCGTATGGTCCGGATCGTATTTGCCGCTTTTGAGCGCGTCGATGAACTGCCCCGTCACACACAGCGCGGGGAAGCAGGTATCGTTGTGCACATGTTTGAGCCCTTCGTCGATGACGGTACGGGCGTCGTTGGTCAAAAGCTCCACATCCCATCCGTCATCGCGCAGGATATCCAAAATGATCCCGAAATGAACGGGCAGCATATTCGGCACGAGCAGCTTGTGCGTCCCCTTCATCGCCCGCGTAAAACGCGGATATTCGTCCCGCAGGTCCGCCGTGGGCATGCTCTCTTCAGTTGTTTGTTTTTTGCTCATCGGCTCGCCTCTTTTGTTCCTCTACCGCAGCCAGCATGCTGCGCAGGCGGATCTTGACCACGCCGAGGTTGTTGATCTCGTCGATCTTGATCTGCGTATACAGTTTTCCGCGCTTTTCCAAAATGCCGCGCACTTCGTCCGTGGTGATCGCGTCGATGCCGCAGCCGAAGGAAACGAGCTGCACGAGGTCCGCATCCCGCTGCCGCGTCACATACTCCGCCGCCCGGTACAGCCGCGCATGGTACGTCCATTGGTTCAAAACGTTGACGAGCACCCGTTCGCCGCGGTCATACACCGCATCCTCCGAAAGGACGGCGACCCCCAGCGACGTGAGCAGCTTGCCGATGCCGTGGTTGATCTCCGGGTCGATGTGGTACGGTCTGCCCGCGAGCACGATGACGTGCCTGCCCTCCTTTCGCGCCGCGTGCAGGATCTTGTCCGCCTCCGCACGCACATCGCTGCGATACCGCTCCAACCGCGCAAACCCTTCGCGCAGGGCGCGGCGGATGCGCCGTGCGGAGAGTTTATACCGCGCGAGCGCTTTTTTGAGCGCGCGGACCGTCGTCTTTTCGTTATTCGGGTCAATGTACGGCGCGACAAAATTATTCGCCGTCAGCCGCTCGTTGTTCGCCCGCAAAAGCTCCGGATAGTATGCCACAACGGGGCAATTGTAATGGTTGTCTGCATCCCCCTCGTCCAAATTGTAACTTTCGCAGGGGTAAAAGATAAGATCGACGCCCTTGTCGAGCAGGCTTTCGATGTGCCCGTGCGTGAGTTTGGCGGGATAGCAGACGGTATCGCTGGCAACGGTGTGCTGCCCTTTAAAGTAGAGTTGCCGCGAAGACGGCTCGCTCAGGACGACCTTAAAACCGCACGCTTCAAAGAACCCCGCCCACAGCGGAAGCTGCTCGTAAAAGCCGAGCGCGAGCGGCAGCCCGACCTTGGCGAGCGGCAGCCCTTTCTTCGCCGCGGGCGCACGGTCCGCTTCGGCAAGCAGCCGCTTGTATTTATAGGCATAGATATCCGATATATCGGAGGCGGGTCTGCGCCCCGCGCCGCGTTCGCACTTGTTGCCGGAAATAAATTTACGACCGTCCGAAAACGTGAGCACGTTCACGTTGCAGTGCGACGTACAGCCGCCGCATACCCTGCCCGCCGCATGATAGGTGAAATACTTCAGTTCCGCCTCACCGATCAAAGTACTTTCGCCGCGCACGTTCTCCTTGGCATACAGCGCCGCGCCGAACGCGCCCATCAACCCCGCAATGCCGGGGCGCACGACCTGCTTGCCCGTTTCCGTTTCAAACGAGCGCAGCACGGCGTCGTTGAGGAAAGTGCCGCCCTGCACGAGGATGTGTTCGCCCAGCTCGTCCGGCGTTTTGGCGCGGATGACCTTGTAGATCGCATTCTTTACGATGGAGGCAGAGAGCCCCGCGGAGATATCCTCGACGCTCGCCCCCTCCTTTTGCGCCTGCTTGACGGAGCTGTTCATGAACACCGTGCAGCGGCTGCCCAGTTCTACGGGATGTTTGGCGAACAAGCCGAGCTTGGAAAACTCGTCGATCTCCATGCCCATCGCCTTTGCAAACGTCTGGATGAACGACCCGCAGCCCGAAGAACACGCCTCGTTGAGCATGATCGAATCGATCGCGCCGTTCTTGATCTTGAAGCACTTGATGTCCTGCCCGCCGATATCGATGATGAAGTCTACCAACGGGTCGAAAAAGAGAGCCGCTTTGAAGTGCGCGACCGTTTCCACGATGCCGAAATCCGCCTTGATCGCCGCTTTGAGCATGTCCTCGCCGTAGCCGGTGACCGCCGCGCCGCGGATGCGGATGCGCCCGCCCGCAAGCGAATAGATCTCGCGCAAACGCTCCAAAACGATATCCAGCGGCTGCCCGTTGTTGGACTGATAGTGCTGGTACAAAAGTTTGCCGTCGGGCGTGATGAGCACGAGCTTTGTGGTCGTGGAACCGCTGTCCACCCCCAGGTACGCCTCCCCCGTATACGCCGTGATGTCGGCAAAGGCGAGATCGCTGCGCCTGTGCCGCGCCACAAACGCTTCGTATTCGGCACGGTCTTTGAAGAGCGGTTCGCCCGTAACGATGTCGTCGCTGCCCTTGGCGACGGCAAGTTTTTTTTGCAGCAGCGAAAGCGGCATCGGCTGTTCCGCACAGGAAGCGAGCGCCGCGCCGATCGCCATAAAGCAGGGAGCGTTTTCGGGAAAGACGGCGTGCTCGTCGTCCAGCCCGAGCGTCGTTTGGAACGCCCTGCGCAACCCGCGGATAAAATAGAGCGGTCCGCCGAGGAAGAGCACTTTCCCCTTTATGCGCCTGCCCTGCGCAAGCCCCGCGACCGTCTGGTCGACGACCGCCTGAAAAATGCTCGCGGCGATATCCTCCCTGCGCGCGCCCTGGTTCAGCAGCGGCTGCACGTCCGACTTGGCGAACACGCCGCAGCGGGATGCGATGGGGTACACCTTTTCCGCCCGTGCGGAGAGCTCGTCCATTTCCGCAACGCTGCAATTCAGCAACGTCGCCATCTGATCGATGAACGCGCCCGTGCCGCCCGCGCAGCTGCCGTTCATGCGCTGCTCGACGCCGCCCGTGATAAAGATGATCTTTGCGTCCTCCCCGCCCAGCTCCACCGCGGCATCCGCATCGGGATAATATTTGCGGATGGCTTTGAACGCCGCCTGCACTTCCTGCACGAAGGGAATGCCGCTGCGTTCGGCAAGCCCGAGCCCCGCCGAACCCGTGATTCTCACGGTAAAATCGCCGCCGAATTTTTTGCCGACGGCGGCAAGCTGCCCGAGCACGCATTCTTTGACGCGCGCAAAGTGCCGCTCATAACTTTTGTACAGGATCTGTTCCCGATCCTCCGCCAGCACACACACCTTTACGGTGGTCGAGCCGACGTCGATCCCCAAATGCAATGCCATTTTGCTCCACCGATCCGCCCCTGCGGGCAGTCACGGCGCCGCGCGCCGTTTGCGCTATTATAGCACAAACCATGAAAAAATTCAAGAATGTATAAAAGGAAAAATGCGGCGCCGCCGCCGCATTTTTTCTTTACACGAGACCGTCACGTTTTCGACACGGATCCCGCCTCTGTTTCGCCTGCAAGTACTTGCGGCGGGTGGATTCTCCGCCGCGGATGTGCCGCTCGCGCAAATTCTTTTCGAGCACGGCGCGCACCTTCGCATACAGCGGCGGGTCCGCTTCCCGCAAACGTTCGCTCACATCCTTATGCACCGTGGACTTGCTCGCCCCGAAATGCTCGGCGCAGGCGCGCACGGTGGCTCCCTTTTCCAATATGTATTCGGCAAAGCGCACCGCGCGCCGCTCCATATACTCCCACATAGACCTCCCCCATCTTTGTCGACGATGGTACATTCTATGTCGAAGAAAAAGAGATTATGACGGGCAGGCGGACGGGCGCAGCCCTTACAAAAACGGGACGGCGTCGTTGAGGCTGTCCGCCACGGCGGACGGGCGGTCTCCTGCGGGCAGCAGCGGCACCTGCTCCGCCTTCGTCTCCCCGCTCAAAACGAGCAGCGTCCTAAACCCGTTGTTGTTGCCGAAGCGGATATCCGTATACGGTCTGTCCCCGACCATGGCGACGCGCTCCGCGGGCACGCCGAGCAGCCGCGTCAGGCACCGCCCCATCACCGTATGCGGCTTGCCGCAAATGACGTCCGGCTCCCGCCCCGAAGAGCATTGAAGAAGACGGATAAAAGAACCGGCATCCGGCGGGAACACGCCCGCGGCAGGGCAAACATTGTCTGCATGGGTGGCGATGTACGGTTTGCCGCAAACGAGCATGCGGTTGATGCAGACGAGCTTTTCGTAGGTGAGCGTCGTATCGTACCCGAGCACGGCAACATCGGCATCCGCGTCGCTTACGGCAAGCGGGATGCCCGCGGCGGAGAACTCCGCCTTGAGCGCCTCCGTCCCCACAAGGTACACGCGGGCGCCCGCAAACCGCTCCTTGAGAAGCGCGATCGCCGCCATGCCGGACGTGAACACGGCGTCGCGTGCGTCGAACAGCCCCAGCGCCCGCAGCTTTTGCGCATAGCTTTGCGCACTGCGCGAAGAATTGTTCGTGCAATACACGATGCGCCGCCCGGACGCGCGAATGGAAGCAAGCGTCTCCGCCATTGCCCCGATCGGCTGATCGCCGACATAGACGGTGCCGTCCATATCCAGCAAAAAGACCTCCGTGCGCCGTACGAGCGCGGCAAGCGGCTCTCCACCGCAAACAAATGCCCTGCCTTGCATCCCTTTCTCCTTATTTTCGTTTATCCGCAGGCGTCGCGCATCGCCGCCGCCGAAGCAGCGTTCGGCGGAAGCTCGGCAAGCGACCCGAATTCCCGCTCCATGGCAGGCACGGACAAGAGCGGCGAAAGCTCTGCCGCGCATTCGTACAGCGCCGCCGCCTGCGCCTCCCGCCCGCACGGGATCTGCCCGCCGTGCAAAACGTACAGCCGCCGCACCTTGCGCGCAAACAGACGCAGCAATTCGCCGCGGATGCGCAATTTTTCGCGCGCCTGTGCGAAGATCTCCATGCGCCGCGCACACTCCGCCGCCGTCGGCACGCAGACGTTGCGCAGCAGTTCGCCCGCCCGCCTGCCGCTCTGCCGCGCCGCGCGCAGCACCCTGCCTACGTAGTCCGGCACGTAGTACCGCCGCGGGCTGCCCTGTTCCAAAAAGCGGACGTAGCGCGCCGCAAAGCCGGAAAACACGGAAAACGCATCCCCGAGCTCCGCCGCTTCCGCGGCGGGCATCGCGGGCGAAGAGCCCAGCGCGAGGCGGAACGCGGCACAGGCGCAGAACAGCCCTTCCTTCCCTTCGCCGTGCAAAACGAGCGCCTCCGCCGTGCGGGAAAAAGCGGACGGCTCTTCTCCGCCCGTAAACAGGCAAGACAGCGCCGCATCCTCCGCGCAGAGCGCGGCAAGCGCGCCGAAGCCGACCGCCTGCGGCGCCCCGCCGAGCAGCGACGCATCCACCAAAACAAGATCGGGCGGGCGCAGCGGATACCCCGCCTGCGCATGCCCGCGCGGCAGCGCGCCGAACAGCCCGCCCGCCGAAGCGGAGAGGGGCACGGCAAGCACATACCCGCCGCGCAAAGACGCAAAAAAGCGCGCCGCCGCGATGCTGCGCTCCCCGAGCGCAACGACGGCACGCACCTCGTCCGGCAGGGCGAGCAGCTCCCCGACCGATCCGCCGCCGACGACCGCGCAGACGGGGTCATGGCATTTCAATCGCGTGCGGACTTCCTCCATCCGCGCAAACCCTTCGTCCGCAAACACCGCCGCACGCCCGTGCGGGAGCAGCGCGGACAGCTGCGCCCCTACCTCGGCAAGCGTACAAAAACGCACGCGCGCCTGCACCCCGCTTTTGCGGAGCGCGTTCTGCAAAAATGCGACCCCCACGAAAGAGCCCTCCCCCTTTTCTTTTCCCGAACCTTACGGAGCCTTCTCTTTCGCGGTACATGCGGGAGACCGTTTTCTGGTCACCCGTTTTTTAAAAACGCGTCCAACGCAGATAAGAGCGCGTCGTTTTGTTCTCTGCTGCCGACGGTGATGCGGCAAAAATCGGCGATCCGCGGTTTGGCAAAATGCCGCACGAGCACGCCGCGCGCACGGAGCTGCTTGTACACCTCTCTCCCGCCGCATGCGGCGTGCCGCGCAAAGACGAAGTTCGCTTGCGAAGGCAGCACAAAGAACCCGCGCGCCGCAAGTTCCCTACCGAGGCGCTCCCGCTCGGAGACGACGAGCGCGTTCTTCTCCGCATAATACGCCCCGTCGCCGATCGCCGCGGCGCAGACCGCCTGGCAGACGGAGTCGACGGGATAGGAATTAAAGCTGTCACGGCAGCGGCAGAGCCCTTGGATGAGAGCGGCGTCGCCGATCGCATACCCGCAGCGCATGCCCGCAAGCGCATACCCCTTGGAAAAGGTCTTGACCACGAGCAGGTTTTTGTATGTTTTGGTGAGCGGCACGGCGCTTTGCCCGTAAAAAGGCATGTAAGCCTCATCCAACACGACGACGCGCCCGCCGTTTTCGCGCACGAACGGCTCGATCTGCGCGAGCGGGATGCCGATGCCCGTCGGCGCATTGGGGTTGGCGACGAACACGCCCTGCGCCTTTGCCGCCGTCAGTTTGGCAAGGTCGAGCGTAAAATCGTCTTCGAGCGGGATCTGTGTATACGGTACGCCGAAAAACGCACAAAACACGGGATAGAAACTATATGTGATATCCGCAAATGCCGCGCCCGCGCCGTCTTCGTCAAAAAAAGCGGGCAGGCACAGCGCCAGCACCTCGTCGCTGCCGTTTCCGCAGAACACGTTTTCGGGAGAGACGCCCTCCGCAGCGGCGATCGCCCCGCGCAGCGCCTCCGCCTCCAACGGCGGATAGAGTTTGAGAAGCCCCGCATCGAACGCTTGCAGCACCGCCTGCGCCTTCGGCGAGGGCGGGTACGGGTTTTCGTTGGTATTGAGTTTGACGTACTTCCTGTCTGCGGGCTGCTCGCCCGCCGTGTACGGCGCGATCTCCCGCGCGCGTCTGCTTAAATAGTCCATTTTTACCTCGTTTCGTATGCCACAATCTTATAATTTTTTCACGAAAAAGTCAAGAAATTGCGCCCCGCCGCCCGCGCGCCCGCGCTTTTTCGCGCAAAAAAGACGGGAACGCGCACCATGCGCGCCCCCGCCGCTCATGCGGAGCCGTCCGCCCCGCTCTCCGCGCCGAGCGCTTCTTCGGCGCGTTTGAAGTTCATGTCGTTGAGGCATTTGAGCTTGTAAAAAGCGCCCTTCTTTTCCATCAGCTCCGCGTACGAACCGAGCTCGACGCACCTGCCCGCCTCCATGACGACGATCCTGTCCGCGTCACGGATGGTGGAGAGCCTGTGCGCGACGATGAACGTCGTCCTGCCCTTGATCAAGCCCGCGATCGCCTTTTGCACCTGGTACTCCGAAATGTTATCCAATGCGCTGGTCGCCTCGTCCAAAATGAGGATGCGCGGGTCGCGGATGAGGGCGCGCGCGATGGTGACGCGCTGCTTCTGCCCGCCGCTGAGTTTGCCGCCGCCCTCCCCGATAAAGGTATCCAGCCCCTCCGGAAGATCCTTGACGAACTCGTTCAGGTTCGCCATCTCGGCGACACGCTCGACGGCGGCGTCGTCGACCCCCTCCAGCCCGTAGACGATGTTTTGGCGGATCGTTCCCGCAAAGAGGATGCTGTTTTGCGGCACGACGGAGATAAAATGCCGATAATCGGGAAGAGAGAGCTGCGTGATGGCATGCCCGTCTATGTACAGCATGCCGTCCGTCGGCTTCAAAAAGCCGATGATCAGGTTCATGAGCGTGGATTTTCCGCTGCCGGACGCACCGACTACGGCGATGCACTCCCCTTTTTGCACGGAGAGGCTGAAATCCTCCACCACATATGCCGCGCCGTTCGGGTACTTATAGCTGACGTGCTCGAAGCGCACGTTCCCCTCCAGCGCGGTGAGCTTGCACTTGCCTTCGCTGTCCTCCACGTCCTTGGACAGGAGGATCTCGGAAAGGGAATCGATCGCCTCGAACCCGACCGCAAAGGTGGGCAACACATTGACGATGGTCTGCACGGCGCCGTTGATGGAACTGAACATGGACTGGTACAACACGATGTCGCCCGGGGTGATCCAGCCGAGCATCGCGAACACGGCGCAGAAAATGAGACAGGCGACGCTCATGAGGTTGGCGACCACCCACAGCGCCGAACCGAAGTAGGAGACAGTGCGGTCGACGTCCAGCCCGCGCTCCGTCAGCTTGCGGATGTTCCGCTCGCAGAGAGCGATCTCGATGTTTTCCAGCCCGTGCGCCTTGGTGACGGGCAGCATGCCGAGCATCGTGGTGAACCGCGCGGAGACGTGCTCGTTTTCCAGACGGTACAGATGGTTCTTTTTGCGCATGCGTTTGCGGAAAAACTGTGTGAGCAGGATGTTTGCGGGTATGATGACGAAAAAGAACAACGTCACCATCCAGCTGTTGTACAGGGAGATCCCCACCGACACGAGCGCGACGATGATGTTGGGGATCAGCACTTTGATAAGGTTCGTGTTGAGGGCGTCGACACTTTCGATATCCTTCAAAAACTTGCTCTGCAGCCTGCCCGTTTCGATCTCTTTGTGATAGGTGATCGACAGATGCTGCAATTTGCGGATGACCGAACCGCGCATGCCCGCGCCCGTCTGCCGCAGCATCCTGTCGGTAATGCGCGAATAAATAACGTGCGTGGGGATGTTTTGCACCAGCACCACGACCAGGATGGCGGAATACACGATCAGCCATTTGAGCGATTCGCCCGACCACTGCGTGCTCGCAAGGTCGATGATCGCCGCCGTGATGACGGGCAATACCCACGCCGGCAGATTTTTCAGGACAAAGAACAACAGGCTCAGGCTAAACCCGCCCTTGTTCTTTTGCAAAAGCCGCCGATAGAACAGCGAGCCCTTGCCGCGCTTTCCTTTCGGAACGGATCCGTCTTCGTCAAAGAGATGCTCGAAATCGGGGATGACGTTATCGCTGCGCTTGTAGCGCTTCCCCTCTGCCGCCCGCTGCTTTTTTGCCTCGGAGCTCTTCGTCTCGCTCATATTGCCCTTGCGCGCCAAGACGGCGCCGATGCGTTTTTTACGGACAGGTTATCGTTCACCCGTCCTGCGCCTTCATTCTATCACCCGACGCCGCAAAAAGCAACCGCATGACACCAAATTTTTTAAAAAAAAGCGGGCTTCCGCCCGCCTGCAATAGGAAACTCTCTTATCCCTGCCCGCGCACGGAAATACCGCACGCGTCCAGGAGCGCATCGCGCAAAGCCAAAGCGTCCTCCGCGCCCATGGCGTACGATACGCCGTTCACCCACAAGGTCCCGTCGTCAAAAAAATGCACCGACCCGCTTTCCGCGAACACGTTCACCGACCACGCGATGGGCCCGCCGTGCCATGACCCGCCTTTCCCCGCCATCGTGGAAAAAGTACGGCGGAAAGAGACGCCGTCCATGGCGGCGCACACGCGCGCCATCCGCCCGTCGCCGTGTGCCGCCTCGGCATGATCCGTATAAATACCCGGATACGCCTCCCCCGAAGCGCCGTCGTAATCGATATACCACTCTTGGTAGGTAACGATGCCGGCATCCGCCTCCCCGATGCCGCTTGCCGCACGCAGCTCCAACGGCAAAAACAAATAGAGCAGCAGCGCCGCGACTGCCGCCGCGACAACTCCGCAGACGATTGCAAGCGCGACCTTTCCCTTCTTGGTCATCGCACACCTCCACATACATGAAAAACATAACACGGGCAGACTGCCTTGCGCAAGCCCGCCCGTGACCGGATCTTATCCCTGCGCGGAATTTTCCTCCACGGCGCAGGTACACCCCCGCCGCCGCAGCGCGGCGGGATCGTACGCGCGGTTCCCCTTTGTGTACCGCCCTTACGCCCATAGTATAGCGCAAACTTGTACAAAACCGCGCACGATGTTGTAACAACGGTGTAAAATTTTTGCTCTGCCGCAAACACTGCCGCGCGGAAAAAACGTCGGCGCCCCAAAAAAGGGGCGCCGACGATGCAAATGCAATGTTTTAAAAGATCCCCGGGATCAGGAACGCGAGCAAGATCCCCGCCACACAGGAAAGGAAATTGGCGGCGAGCGCGTAGAGCACGCAAAGCGTTCTTGCCGGCGGCTTCTCGGAGACCCGCCGCAGCCCGATGCAATACGCCACCGCCTCCACAACAAAGACGATCAACTCCAGCAATACAAAGAAGAGCAGGAACGCCAACTGCCCCGAATAATAATTGACGGCATTGAGCACGACGTTGAGGATGACCTGCGTGACGCAGTTGGCGATCGTGAGGAAGACGAGCTGCTTCTTTTTGCGAAAACCGAAAAGCAGCGCGACCCCGATCTCGATGAGAACAGTAAGAACAACGCGCGCAAGCAGCGAGAGGATCTCTATGCCGTAATCGTACGAGCGGTACGGTGCAAGCGCCCCTTCGCCCGCCGAAACGGATGCGATATCCACGCCGTTCATGTCCACGGTAAAATAGGAATCGAAGGCGTATCGCTCGCAGATCCCGGAGGAAACAAACACATCGCTTTCAGGGAAGTACAGCAGGATCTTGAACCGATACGGCGGATAGTACGTCCAGGCGATCGCTTTCGTTTCGCTGACGACGTACTCCGTCTGCAAGAAGAAGTACCCGTCCGGGTCCTCGTATTCCACGAACGCAAGCCACGTTTCGTAGTCGAACGCGGCGTCTTCGTGACCGGGGTTTTCCTTATACTCCGCCGACCAAGGTTCCCCGTCCCACACGTACTGCGGCCCCGTGGAAGCTTCTTCGGAGAGCAGCGTACCGTAACAAAGCCCTTCCGGCAGGTTTTTAACGTACACGCGCACAGAGGGCTTCGGCCCCATATCCGCATAGACGGGCAAGGGCGATACCGACAATGCACACAAAAGCGCCGCCAAGACCGCAACGATGATCCTACGCCTTGTTCTCATCCCCGCCTCCGCACATCTTTTTTAAAGCCGCAAACACGCCGTGCGCGCTGCACGTTTCCGCTTCGATGGTATGCTCCGCTTCGGAAATATCCCACAAGTAATGCGCATCCGAATCCGTGATGCGCGGCAGCGCCACGTCCGTTTCGTGCGCGCACTCCACCATTTTGAAGCCCATGCCGTAATCGAACGCGCCGAGCACGGCGATGACGGAATTCGCCGCTTTATCGACATGCGCGGGAATGGCAATGCCGCCGTACCCCGCGACGAGGGCGGCGACCTCTTCGACGGAGACGCCGGAAGAGACGATCAAAAGATCCTCCTCTTCGCCGATGACTTCGTCGTTTTCATCCAAAATGCGCTGCCGCCCGAAAATTTCGGGCTTGTTTTTGATGCGCAGACGCGTTTTGCGGATGTGCTCTTCGAGCTTTTGCAGATCCTCGTACCGCTCGAACAGGCACAGCACGTGGATATCTTCGCTGGTGGTGAGCTCCATGCCCGGCAGCACAACCAGCCCGTTTTTTTTGCCGACGGCGATCGCCGCGGGGCAATTTTTTCCCGTATTGTGATCGGAGACGGCAATGACGTTCAACCCCTTGATGAGCGCCATGTTGACGATGTTGTTGGGCGTGCTGTCTTCATCGCCGCAGGGGCTCAGGCAGGAATGGATATGAAAATCGTAAAAAAGCTTCATGCCGTCCTCCTCTGCCCGCGCCGCCGCAAACGCGTGCGGCTCTTTCCAAAATTCGGCGGCGTCGCTCAGACGTTGCAGAGCTTTGCCACCGTTTTGGCGGCTTCGAACACGTTCTCCTTCGCGCCCAGCACCCACAGCCCGAGCTGCTTGGCGCGCGCCGCCAGCGCGTCGTCCGGGGCGACGTTTTCGCACAAAACGATGCAGGCGCAATCGATGAGCGTTGCCACGGCGGCGACGTTCACGTTGTTCATGACGGTGAGCCAGGCACAGCTGTCCGTCGCGCGGGAGATAATGTTGGAAAGAAAATCCCCGCAATACCCGCTCTCGATCTCCCGCTCCTCCCCTTCGGAAAAGACGGTATAGCCGGAGCGCGCCACAAATTCCGCTACGGTCATTTTTTCACCTCGTCCATCTTCACACAGTCGAGCGGGCCGCCGTTCATCACCACGTCCTCGGCGTGGCAGCGGCAGGTCGGCGCGCCGCACGCGCCGCAGTCGATGCCCGGCAATTTTTTGAGATACTCCTCCACCAGCATGAGTTTTTGCATGGCGACAAAGCGGTTTTTATCCAACTGGAAAGAAGTGGACGGCTCGGGGATCTTATCCCAGATAAAAAAGTTTTCATCCAGCCCGTAACTTTGCATGGTAGCGGGCGGGATACGCATCTTATCCGCCAGCTGGCGCATGCGGTTGCGTGCGATGAACGGGTTTTCCACATTCAGCACGCCGCCGACGCACCAGCCCGGGCACATGTTCATCTCCACAAAATCCGCGCCGCCGTCCAACTTGCCGTCGCTCAGTTCCTTCAAAAGCCCCAAAACGTTGCGCACGCCCGAGCAGTGTATGTAATTCCCCAATCCGAGCGAATTGCTCTCTCCGCCCGAAGACCCCCAGCCGATCCCCGAATAGCCGCACTTGCCGAGCTTGCGCGGGGTCCGGATCTTGTTCATCTTTTCGACGAGGCGGAAATAAATGTCGCTCTGCGAGAGCACGCCGGAAATATATTTTTCGTTCGAGACCTCTTCCCGATGCAGCGAATAGACTTTGGCGGGACAGGGCGAGATGAAGAAGATGCCGATGTCGTCCGCGGGGATGCCCCGTTCGACCGCCTGCTTTTTGGCGAGCTTTGCCGCGATCTTGGCGGGAGCATAGACGGGCAAAAGATGGTCGGCAAGCTCGTGGAACTTCAACAAGATGAGCTCCACGACCGCAGGGCAAGCCGTGCTGATGACGGGGCGGTTCAGCGCCCTCCCCTCCATCAGTTTTTTGGTGCAGTCCGTGACCAGTTCCGCCGCCAACCCGACTTCGAACACCTCGTCAAACCCGAGCGCCAAAAGCCCTTCGATCACATAGTTCGGGTCGTCAAGGTTGTTGAACTGCCCGAACAGCGAGGGCGACGGAAGTGCGATTTTGTATGGATAGCTCTCTACCAGGTCGAAGCTGTCATACACGGGGCGCTTGGCGCCGCCCTTACAGCTGCGCACGCACTCCCCGCAGTTGATGCATTTGTCATACAAAATTTTTGCTTTGCCGTTTTCGATGCGGATCGCTTCCGTCGGGCAGCGGCGCATGCAGGTGATGCAGCCGATGCACTTTTCCGCATCCAATACGACGGTTTTTAACGGTGCCATTTCTCCCCCACGTTACTCTTCAAAATCCACGCGCAGCTTAACGGTCGTTCCCTCGCCGACCGTGCTCTCGATCTGCATATCGTCGCTGTACTTTTTCATGTTCGGCAGCCCCATGCCCGCCCCGAATCCGAGGCTGCGGATATTCTCCGTGGCGGTGGAATACCCCGCCTGCATGGCAAGGGAAATATCTGCGATCCCGGGGCCGTGATCCTCCAAACGGATATCGATGTGGTCGGGATAGATCTCTGCGACCGCCCTGCCGCCATGCGCATGGATGACCATATTGATCTCGCCTTCGTACATGGCGATGGCAACGCGACGCACGGACAGGGAAGAGACGCCCATTTGTTTGAGCGTGCGCTTGACGCTCTCGCTCGCATGCCCGGCGGAAGCAAAATTTTCGCCGTCGACGTCGTATTCGAGCCGTATGCATTCGTTCATGTCAGCCACCCAGCCCGTTGGTATAGAGGATGCCGCAAGCCACGAACAAGCGCTTTTGCGTGCACAAAAGCACGATGCCCTTTTCCCGCGCGAGCTCGATGACGGGCTGCTCGGGGCGTTTGCCGCGCACGAAAACGATGCAGAGCATATCCATCATCTCCGCCGTGCGCACGACCTGCGGGTTCAAAAGCCCCGTCAAGAGAACGGACTGATCCTTCACATACGCCAGCACGTCGCTCATCATATCCGAACCGCAGGCGGTGTGGATCTCGGTCTCCAACCTGTCCTCCCCGCAGAGGATCTCGGCATCCAAAAGTTTTACGACTTCTCCGATTGTCATAACGGTATTCTCCCGACCTGAAATTAAACTTTTTTAAAGTCTTGTTGCCATTATATCACAACAAACGCAATATTTCAACACTTTTCCCGATTTTTTGCGCTCAAAGCGCAAACAACTGCATGACGCCCGCCGTCGCGTACCCTGCCGCGAGCCCGATGACAAACAGCACCGCCAAGAGCAGCAGATTCCGCTTCCACTGCCGGATGTCTTTAAAGACCACGACAACCCCGAGCCCGGCGTTTACGCACAGCCCCGCCACCATGGCGCCAAAGGTGAGGTAGCCGTCGATAAAGGCGCCCGTGATCAGAACGCTGCTCGCACAATTCGGGATCAGCCCCACGACCGCCGCGATCAGCGGCTGCAGCCAAAAGGTGTTGTCTAAAAAAGCGGCGATCCGCTCCTCTCCGACATAATAAAGGAGAACGCCGAAAGCAACGTTGACGAGGAGAAGGTATGCAAAGATCTGCAGCGAATGCAAGAGCGGATGCACAAAATAGCGGCGGGCGGCGGAGTCGCCCTCCCCTTCGTGGTCGTGCCCGCAGGCGCTGCCGTGTACTTCTTCGCCTTCCGGCAGCTCTTCCAAAAGCTCCCTGCGGCAGAGCGCGTTGGCGGCGTAGCCGACGCCGACGGCGACCAAAAATTTGACGGCGATAAGCGGCATGACGGCGATCGCCGCCGTCCCCGAAGAGAGCAGCAAAATGAGCGCCTCGTCGGAAGTCGCCAAAAAGACGGCGAGCACCGTGCCCGTACGGATCAGCCGCCTGTCATACAGCTTTGCCGCCATGACGGAAAACCCGCACTGCGGGATGAGCCCCGTCGCTGCGCCCAACAAGGGCGCCAGCCTGCCGCGTAAAACGTTGCTGTTGCGGCTGATCTTTGTTCTGTGTTCCAACACCTCTATGATCAGATACATCAAAAACAGGAACGGAAAAATTTTCAGGCTGTCTAACAATGCGTCCAGCAATACTTCGCCCATACACGCCTCAAAAATCGTTCGGAAATTTTACAATGCGACCGCGCCGCGTTCAGCTGCCCGCCCTCGCCGCTGCCGCGCTCGATCGTATGATCCGCCGCATGCGCAAAAACTCCCCGAAATTTTCGGGGAGTTTGCATTCGCATGAAAGCGGAACCTTACTCTTCGGTCTTGTCGTCGGTGTTTTCGTCCTCTTCGGGCGTTTCGACTTCTTCCAAAGTTTCGGCTTCCTTGGCGGCAAGGCGCTCCTTGCGAGCCTCGGCACGCGCTTCGCGGCGCATCGCCTTCTTCTCTTCTTTGGTGACGACCTTGTTCTTCTCGATGATCGCACGCATCTCCTGCGGGGTCAGCGGCACGAACGCGGAAGAAGACTCGTTTTCGGGCGTGACTTCGTACCCTTCGTCACGGGCGAGCAAAGACATCTCCGTTTCGCCGTCGAACAGGTGGATGTGGCGCGCGTCGATCGCGAGCTCTACGACTTCGCCGCGGCCGACCAAGCTGCGGGAGTCGATCCTGGCGACCATGTTGGAAGAGCCGCCGATGACCTCGGTGGAATCTTCGACCGTTTCGCCTTCCTTGAAGTCGAGCTTGCAGTAGATCTGCGTCTCTGCGCCGAGCTTTTCAACGACTTCGACAAACGCTTTGATAACGGTATCGGGCGACGCGGCGATGAAGTTCTCCTCGTCGTGGATATCTTCGGGGCGGACGCCGAGCGTCACGGCTTTGCCGGTATCCACATAATCGTCGATGTTCTGGATGCGAACTTCGACCGTCTTGGGAAGGAGGATCTTGTTGTTGATGAACTCAACATAGACTTTGCCGTTCTGCCTGGTGAGCGTCGCAGGGAAGAAGTTCATCTGCGGCGTGCCGATGAAGCCTGCAACGAACAGGTTGATCGGATAATCGTACAGGTTCTGCGGCGTATCCACTTGCTGCATGAAGCCGTCTTTCATGACGACGATACGCGTACCCATCGTCATAGCCTCGATCTGGTCGTGCGTGACGTAGATGAACGTGGTCGCAAGGCGGGCATGCAGTTTGGAGATCTCCGTCCTCATCTGGGCGCGCAGCTTCGCGTCGAGGTTGGACAGAGGTTCGTCGAGGAGGAAGACCTTCGGCTCACGGACGATCGCACGGCCGAGCGCGACACGCTGGCGCTGACCACCGGAGAGAGCCTTCGGCTTACGGGTGAGGTAATCGGTGATGCCCAGGATCGCCGCCGCCTCTTTCACGCGCTCGTCGATGATCTGTTTGGGCACTTTGCGCAGCTTCAAACCGAACGCCATGTTGTCGTACACGCTCATGTGCGGGTACAATGCATAGTTTTGGAACACCATCGCGATGTCCCTGTCCTTCGGGACGACGTCGTTGACCAACTTGCCGTCGATATACAGTTCGCCCTTGGAAATTTCTTCAAGGCCTGCGATCATACGCAGCGTCGTCGATTTTCCGCAGCCGGAGGGGCCGACGAAAACGATGAACTCTTTGTCCTTGATATCAAGGTTGAAGTCCGTAACGGCGGTAACGCCGGAAGGATATACCTTGTAGATCCCTTTGAGCAAAAGGCTTGCCATAACCATTCCTCCCTATGGGTAAAAATTTATCTCTGCAATCTATTTTACATTGTTTGAAGAAAAAAAGCAATAGGCAATAATCACAAAGAATGCAGTCTATTCTGTTAAATTTGCCCAACAAGCGCACACCCCGCGGAAAAGCCCGCCCTTTGTGCGCGTTTTTGCGTTCACTTTGCTTGTCTTCCGCGCGTATTTGGTGTATACTGGAACCCGTAAAGAACGAAAAATGCCGCGCGCACGCCGCACGCGGGGAGAATACTATATGGATATCAATAAATATACGCCGAAATACCGCTTCCGCCAAAAGGATCTTTTGAGCCTTGCGGACTTGACCACGGAGGAGATCTTTGAATTCCTCTATACCGCCAAAGCGCTGAAAAAGCGCTTCCGCGTCGGGGAGAACAAACCCATCCTGCGCGACAAAACGATCGCGCTGCTGTTCGGCAACGCCTCCACCCGCACGCGCATCACGTTTGAGATGGGCATCCGCCAACTGGGCGGCAATTACCTGTTTTTGCCCAAAAACGAAACACAGCTTGCGCGCGGGGAGAGCATCAAGGACACCGCCGTCATGCTCGGGCGCTACGGCATCGCCGCCCTCGTGCTGCGCGCCTTTACCGAGGCGCAGGTGGAAGAATTTGCCCGCTACAGCACCATCCCCGTCATCAACGGCATTTCGGATGAAACGCACCCTCTGCAGATCCTCTCCGACCTGTTTACGATATGGGAACAAAAGGGCAGGTTCGACGATCTGAAGATCGCCTACATCGGCGACGGAAACAACGTTGCCAACTCCCTGATCATGGGCTGCACGAAGGTGAACATGGACGTTGCCATCGCCAGCCCGCACGGGTACAGCCCCTCCCGCAGCATCGTGGAACGCGGCATGCAATTCGGCAACGTGCTCATCACCGATGACATCGCCGAAGCCGTGCGCGGCGCCGATATCGTGTATACGGACGTGTTCATTTCCATGAGCGACGAGGACGACGAGGAAAAAAAGCAAAAACTCGCCCGCTACCGCGTCACGCCCGCGGTCATGCGTCTCGCCAAAGACGATGCGCTCTTTATGCATTGCATGCCCGCGCACCGCGGCGAAGAAGTGGCTGCCGAGGTCATCGACGGCGACCAAAGCATCGTATACGACCAGGCAGAAAACCGCCTGCACATCAACAAGGCGGCGCTTGCACTGTTATTGGGCAAAAAGTGACCGCCGCGATTGCGTAAAAACCCGGACCCGCGGATCCTCCGCGGGTCTGCGTTACCGAAAAAAGAGCAAGAGGCTTTTCCCTCTTGCTCTTTTTTCTTTCAAACGGCGCCACCCGCGCAAGACGCCTAAACGCCCTGCCGCACGACCTTTTCCAACCGCGCCGTAAACCCCTGCGGGATCAGCACGGGGGCATCCGACCAGTTCTCTCCTTCGCTGATCCATGCATCCGGTCCGTACGCATACAGCGGCTGCGGCGTATAATGGTTCGGCCCGAAGGTATTGCGCCGCGTAAGATACAGCGTGAGCGCGAGCTCTTCGCGCACGTTCACCTCCGCCGCATACGGCGGGAACGCGATCAGCGTTTCTTCGCCGCCTCCCGACGCGTGCAGCGCCGCGCCGCACAGCTTTTCGAGCGTGACGCGCACTTTGCCCGCCCCCTGTATCCCCGTAAAAAAGGTGACCGCCCCGCCGTAATACGGAAGCCCCTGCGCGCCGAGCTCCTGCGGCGAGAGCGTATCGGGCAGACGGCAGACCGCGACGGGCAGCTTGACCCCGAAATTGCCTAAAACGTACCCTGCCTCGAGGTTTGCGGCTCTCCCGAACGGAACGCGCACGAGCACTTCGTTTTTGCCTTTGCGGACAGCCATCCGGAACAGACGGAAACAGCTATCCACCCACGTGTCTTCCGCCCGTTCCGCGGGGCTGCCGTTCACCTCGACGGCATCGTATTCCGCCGCAAAGAGCGCGTCGCATTCGATCTCCGAAACAAAGGAATAGCGCAGCTCCACATCCGCACACGGCGCAAGGCTTTCGGGGCAATACTTTTTCGCGAACCACGGCTGCACCATCTCCCCGCCGCGCAGCGGCAGCCCGAATTCCTCGCGCAAACGGCGGTCGATCTTCAAAACATCCGCCTCCCCGCGCGGTTCGCCGTTCACGCTGTACGCCGGCCTGTCGAGCACGAGCACGTTCGGTTCCGAAAGCGCGTACCGCATCCGTTCCGGCAGGGCGAGCGGCTCCGTCTTCTCCGCGGCGGCGGGCTGCGCCGCCTGCACGAGACGGAACACGCGCATTTGCCCGGCAGCGAAGCGCAAGCCTTGCAGAGAGTGCCCGCCCCTGTTTTCAAAGGCAACCATGTCCCATTCCTCCGCGCAAAGGTGTGCGTACGGCTCGTTCAGCACGACATCGCCGCAGACGCTTTCCCCCTCGCGAAGATTGAGCAAAAACAGCCACACGTCCCCGTCGAACCGCCGCACGGCGGAAGCCACCCCCTGCGGCGCGGACAAAACGCCCTGTGCGGGAAGCGCTTCCGCCTCCTGCACGATACAGCCGCCCGCCGCCGCAAAGGCATCCAGCAGCGCCTGCGTATGCGGGCGCACCGCCTGCCCTTCGGCACGCAAAACGCTGCGGTACCTGCATTTTCCGACGGCAAGATAAGCGCCGTGCTCGTCCTGCCCGACGGACCCGTACTTTTGCAGCAGCTCCTCGTCGCCGTAATCGAACTCGCGCTGCGATGCGATCAGCCGTTCGCACTGCATACGGAACGCCTCGTCCAAAGCGGCGACCGCACCGTCCTGCGGGGTGAACACATCCATCCACCCGCGGCGCACCAGCCGCCACATCCGCTCGACGGGATGGATCACGAGCACGTCCGCGCGGCGCTCGCCCTCGCTGAGCACGATGCCGATGCGCGCAAAATACGTTTCCAGCGCATTCCAATCCTTATACCAGCTGTTCTGATGCAGGATGCTCGTCGGATAGTCGCGTTTGGCTTCTCCCTCCATCGTATACCACGAAAGGTGCGGGCAGCGCAGGTTCACCCCGAACAGCGCCTGCCAATCGCCGATGCGCTTGAATTCGGCGAGCGGCATATCCCAGCCCGTACAGCCGTACAGCTCGCTGAGCACAAACGGCTTCCCGAACTGCCGCGCCACCGACGCGCACTGGATGACGGCAGGATAGCAATTACTGTGCGCGGTGAGGTTGTCGATGCCGGGGTAATCCATGTATTCGTAAAAACGCATCATCGAACCGGACAGGCTGGTTTGGATGCTCAGGCTGTCCTCGTGCAGGATATGCCCCGTGAACACGATCCCGTGTTCTTTGCACCAATCGGCGTACTTTTCCGCAAAATTGCGGGTGAACAGTTCGTCCAGCACGTCGATGTACCGCGCCGCCGTTTCGCTCCCCGCTTCGCCCGTCCACCTGTAATAAACGGCGGGGATGCAGAGCTCTTCTCCGTATTTTTTGCGGTAGGCGGCGAACAGCCCGCCCGTGTACGGCGTCATACGGCTGCGGTTCGGGTTTTCGATCCCGAACCCGATGAACGCCGCGCCGCGGTGCGGCTCATCCGTAAACACGCCCTTGAGCGCGCCGCCGAACAGATCGCCGCATTCTTTCGCATAGCTGCCGAGCGTGGAACGCAAAAACGCTTCGACCGCCTCGCCGTTCATCGTATCGAGGTACGCCGCCCCGTTGTAAAAGCCGCTGCAATGCATCGTCTCCTCCGCATAGACGGCGTAGCGATACCCCGCGGGCACTTCGCCGCTGCCGCACACGGGCAGCGCTTCCGCGAGCGAGCCGTCCTCCGCAAAGCGCAGCGCATACCGCGCCAGGATCCCGACGACGTCTTCGCAGGCGGCGGCTTCCTCGTCGCTGCCGTACTCGGAGAAGAAGCGCAGCCTGTTCTCCTTCGCAAAGGTGACCGTTCCGCCGCAGGTACCGCTCGGCCAACGGTCTTCATCGTAAAGCCAAGCCTCCATCCCCTGCGCCGCCCCGTACTCCGCGCAGCGGCGGATGAGGCGGAACCATTCTTCGCCCATGTATTCCGTGACCAGCCCCGTCCGCGAATGCATGAAAAAGCCGCCGAAGCCCATTTCGCGCATGCGATCGATCTGCCGCAGCAGCTCCGCCTCTTCCAACGCGCCGTTCCATGCCCAAAACGGCTTGCCGCGGTATGCCGCCTCGGGCGCACGCAGCCGCATTTCCGTCTCTCTATTCATACCTGTCCCTCAACGATCCGCCCTCTCCGCAAAACAGCGGGAACGGGGCGTACAGAAATAAGATGCTCCCGCCGGAACAAGCCGGCTCTGCTCGATCGACGCATGATCGTTCTCCTTTTAATATTCCACCAAAACGGTATGCTCGCCGCCGCCTGCAAAGGGCGGCACGAGCTGCCCCTTCGCCAAAACGCCGTCGACATAAACGCGCACACTGCCCAGGTGTCTGTTTTTGTAAAAAATGCGCAGACGGCTGCCGCGATGATCGCGTTCGGCGTATGCCTCCTCCCACGCGGCGGGCAGGCAGGGCGAAATGCGCAGCCCGTCGTATTCGCGGCGGATCCCGAGCATCCCCTCGTAATAACAGCGCAGCCCCCACGCGGACGTGCCCGTCTGCCAAGACGGACCGCACTTCATATCCACCGCCGGGTGTTTGAGGTAACAGTTTACAAAGACGTACGGTTCGACCGTCGTCCGTTCGCTCGGGTTGCACCGCCCGTCCGGCACGATCGCCCCGAGGGAGGCATACGCCTCTTCCGCCCTGCCGAGCGCGCAGTCTGCCATCACTTTAAAGCAGCCCGCGTGGTTGTAAATGCCGCCGTTTTCATAGACGCCCGGCAGCATCCCGCTCATCCTGCCCACGCGCGCATCGTACCGCGGATAGGGCGGCGTGCACAGCCGCACCCCTTCGGGCGTGACGGCGGCGTCCACCGCGTGCAAAAGCGCCTGCATCCGTTCCTGCGGCACGACGCCCGCAAGGATCGCAAAGGACTGCGGGTTGATGTAAAACGTGCCGTACCCGCTCGTTTTGTCCCCCACCGTTCCGCACGCGGAAAAGGCGCGCACATAATAGTCGCCGTTCCAGGCGCAGGCATTGAGCCTGTCTGCCATCGCGCACCGCTGCGCGTGCGCGAACTCCGAAAACTCTGCATCCCCCACCCGCGCGAACAGCGCGGCGAGCTCGCGCATCAGCAGGCAAACGCACTCCGCCATAAAAACGGATTCCGCGTTTTCGTCCGGAATGTTGAGCGCGTCGTTCCAATCCGCATAGTACAATTTCGGCAGACCGTGCGGTCCTTGGTTCGCCGCATCCGCATACCAGCGCGCCGCCGCCTTGAGATGTTCCGCAACGGTCGCCCCGCCGCCGTCCAGCCAGGAAAATTCTTCTTCGAGGAATGAAAATTCCCCCGTCTCTTTGATGTACTCGCAGACCGCCCAAGCCAGCCAAAAAGCGGGATCGGAATACAGCTTCGTGTCCGTGACGGGGTACCAAAGCAGCACGCAATGCCCGTCGCGGTATTGGTGTTCCAGACACTCTGCCAGCACTTTTTTTGCACGCGCCGTATCGAAGTTCAAAAAGCCCATGGCGAGCTGCGCGTTGTCGCGCACCGCCTTTTTTCCGACGGCACAGTACCCGACCTGCTTTTCCGCCCAATAATTGAACACCGTATTGAAGCGCGCATCGGGGCAGCGCGTGCGCAGCCGCCCGAAGCGCTCCGCCCGTTCGGGGGCGAACAGCCCCTCCGCCTCCTCCAGCATGGCGTGCCGCTCGTTTGCGAGCGCTTCTTCGCTTTCGCAAAACCCGATGCAATAGTACAGCGTGCGGCTCTCACCCGCGGTGAGCGTCAACTTGTTTTGCAGCAGCCCGCAGCGGGAACGCACCGTCGCGCACGAGCAGGAGAGGTCTTTCCCCTCTTCCAGCGTGAGCGGACGCGTCAACCCGCCGTTCACGCCCGTAAAAGCGTCAAGGTACCCCTCAAAGGCATCCGCCGGCGCAGAGGACATCACAAAGCCGTGCGGGCGGGCGAAGTTTGCATACGGATTCTGCAAAAGGCAGACGACGGCGCTGCAGCCGGCAAGGTACTTCGTTTCGCTCGTCGTGGCGGCGTTGTAATAGAAGGGCATCGCATACCCGTCCAAGCGGAATACCGTGCCCGCAAAAACGCTGAGGCGGCGCGTACGCCCGCTCCCGTTGCGAAGGGTGACCCTGCGCACCTCGTACGGGCGGCGGTCCGATACGGCGAAGGAGACCTCCGCCTCCACCCCGTCCCGTTCGGAACGCACGGAACTGAACGTCTGCCCGTGGCGGCAGGAAAACTTTGCAACGGGCACGGCGCTCGGCCAGCCGCCCGCATTCCAATACGCGTGCGTGTCTTCGTCGCGGAAATAGACGACGCCGCTCTTCGGCTCGTTCAAAACGATCGCCTCCGCCGTTGCGGAAACGAACTTCGAAGACGTTGCGCCCGTGTGCGTGATCTCGCACTGGAACCCGCCCTCGTTCCATAAAAAATTGCACCAGTCCTTACCCGTCTCCTGTTTACCGATCGATACGGTCCCCGTTTCGGGATCGGCGCCGTAAAAGCTCATGGTCATGCTCCTTTTTTTGAAAAAGAGGGACCTCCGCGCATGGCGAAAGCCCCCCGAAACGTGTATGTTCAGACAGAACTTCTTGCATGGTATTCGGCATACAGGATGATCTTGCGCTCCTGTTCTTTGTTGCCTTTGAGCTGCTCCAAGATGTTGTTCATGCAGAGCCTGCCGAACTCCGATTTGTCGTACCCCATCGACGAGATGGCGGGAGACATGTAGCGGCCGATCAGCATATCGTCGCAGCCGCACAGCGAAACATCCCGCGAGATCTGCAGACCCCGCTCCATCAGGCATTTGTAGGCGCCCAGCGCAATGTTGTCGTTGACGCAATAAATGGCGTCCGTATCGGGGAAGCGCTGCAAAATATCCGCCGTGGCGTTGTACCCGAACTCGGAAGCGCTCAGCGTTACGATGTTGTCCTGAAAGCAGCAGAGGCGGCGCTCGTCAAAGGGCGCGCCCGCCTTGCCGAGAAAGTACCGCATTGCGATCAGACGCGTATCCGGCTCGATCTCCTCGCGGGAAGTATCCGCAAGGAAGGCGACGTGCGACCTGCCCTTTTTGAGCAGTTCTTCCACAAACGCCTCCACCGCGTTGACATAGTTGATACTGACTTCAAAATTTTCGATGCCGGGCGCGACGTTGACGACCGCGATATCGTGCGAGATCAGCTTATTGTACTCCTTCTCCGTGCAGAAAAAGCGCGAAAGATTGATGATGCCTTCGCTGCGGTGCGCGTAGCAGTTGTTGGAGTAATTTACGCGGTTGTCGTTGGCGATGATCACATTCAGGGAATAGCCGCTCGGAAAAGCGATCTCATACATGCCGCGGTACAGCTCGTCAAAATTATCCAGCGTGCTCAAAAGGATGGTGACCTGCTTGGTTGAGTTCATTTTGAAACTGCGCGCCAGAAGGTTCGGCTCGTATTCCAGTTCCGCAATGACGCGCAGGACGCGCTGTTTGACCTCTTCGCTGACGAATTTTGTGCCGTTGATCACGTTCGAAACAGTGGACGGAGCCACCCCCGCACGCTTTGCGACATCGTTCCTGTTGACCGCTTTTCCCATGAAAGCCCCCTTACTCGGTTACTTTATAAACGTAGCGCATCCTCCCGATGGGAGCCGCGTCCCCATTGACGTAAAATTCGGCGATATCAAAGTCCTTTTGCAAGTTATCCGCGACTTTGATACCCAAAGACCGCCCGACGGGCAGCCCGATCATCGACCGCTCCACACGGATGCGCATGACGTTGCCTTCCACGCTGTATTCGCACGACCCGACTTGGGTGAACCCGTCCTTATCGATGCGGTGCAGCGAAGTTTTTCCGTCTTCCGGAGCGCGGTTGAGCACATACTGCATGCCCATCCAGCCGTCCGACGAGCCTTCCGCGCCGAGATAAACATTCATCCAATGCTCGTCCCCTTCCTCGTGCGCGGTGATCGCTTCCGCCGTGCGGATGAGCAGGTAAACGGCGTCCTTATCCGCCGCCACGCGCACTTCGGTGATGTCGTTGCGGCCCGTATCGTTTTCGAGCACGGTCTGCCCCGACGTATCCAGCGCGCTGCGCGCGATCGTCTCGCCCGTAAAGTCGCGGAACACGGCGACGTTCTCGTCGTTCCATCCGCCGAGCCCCTCCATAAGCGAAGCGAGCGAACCGTCGCTTTCGGCGAAGGTCTTGCCCGTCCCTTCCCCTTTGTACTCGCGCACGTTGCGGATGAGGGAGAGATAGTAATTGTCAAGGTACTCCGCGTTCATTTCGATATCGCGCGAGAACTCCATGTTGAACGTATCCACGAAATGGCAGTAGTCGTCGCCGAGGATGGTGCTGCCCGGCTGCTTCTGCGCGATCCACTCGTTCCAGCCCGTCACAAACACCAGGTCGATGTCATTCCCGCTGTCGGCATCCGCCTCGTTTTTGAACACCGTATCCCACTGCTGTTCGAAGTTCGTGCCCTCGACGAGCGCACGCTCGCGGCTGTTGGTGCCCGTGGTATGGTCGTATCCTCTGCCCCAATTAGCATTATACACCATATCCATGTAATTTGTATCGAATTGAATGCCGTTTTTTTGCAATTCGCTGCGGTTTTCCGGTGCAAACAGCCCCGAATCGCTGAAATCTGCCAGCGGTTTGCTCGTTGCGGAGATGCCGACGTGCTGCGAAACGGAGACAGACATAATGTTGCCGACCTGCGGATCGGTATAGATATCCTGCGGATAATTCCAATCCATCCAGGGGAAGCGCGCGCTTTCGATGGCGGCGTTCGGCCACTGCGGCAGTTTGAAGTAGAAGGACGAATCGATCAGAGAATTCCCCGTCGTGCTGCCGATGATCCACGGTTTGTTCTGCGTGCCGCAAAACCAAAGCGGCGCATACTCGGCGTAGAAATCCGGGTCGTAAAACGAATTGTAGATCTGTTCCACCGACGTGCGCGACGTGGCGGGATCGACGGAGGTGAGGAACATCACCTTCGGCACGTTGAAGCCCTGGTTGTAATACTCGAGCAGAAGATCGAGGAAGGCGTACGCCTGCACGTCATAGATCCGCCCGTTCGACGTATCGAAGGCGATAAAATCCAGCCCCGCATGGATGAACAGTTCGATGTGCTTGCGGATGACCCATTCGTCGTCCGCATTGTAATACCCGTACAGCGGCTGCCCCCAATAATGGAAGGCGTTCATTTCCTGCGTGCCGCCCTGCGCCTCCCGCGCGAGCAGCTCGGTCATGACGGTGTGATTCTTTTCGTAATTGTTGCTCACATCCTTGATCGGGCTTTGGTCGGAGCCGTTCCAAAGGAAGTAGAAGATGCCCACGTACTTATCCAGTTCGTACCCCGAAACGGGGGAAAAGGCACGGCCCGCATCGTCGGTGGCGGCAGTCATCGTAAAGCCGTCCGTAAGCCCGGCAGACTGCTCTTCCAGCCCGCCGGAGGAGCAGCCGGCAAACGCGCCCAAACTCATGGAAGTTGCCAACAGCAAAGCCGCGATCTTTTTGCTCTTTTTCATGCAGATCTCCTCCTTTGAACCCGCGCGGCGGGATCACCCGCCGCGCGGCAAATGTTACGACAGCATCGGGTCCGTCTTAAAGTCGACGCTTGCACCGATGTACCAATCGAGGCTCGTTTCCTTCAACCCGCGCCACTTCGCATAGTTGGGGAAGGCGTCCTTCATCAGGCGCAGGATCTCCTCCCCGTACGCCGTCCATGCGGTACCGCTGCCCGCGCGCAGGTACTGCGAGATCTGCGCATTGACCAGATCCTGCAGCATGCCGCCCGTCGCCAAAATACCCGTGTTTTCGGAATAATAGGTCGCAACAAGTTTGTACGGGTTGGTGGAACAGTCGCCGTTGAACTCCGTTTCGCCCTCGATGCTTACTTCTTCGGGCAGCTCGTAGTCTTTGAGGTAGCCCTGCATCGCGCAGACCTTGCCGAGGTTCTTGTAGTGCCTGTAATACTCGTCAAAGCCCTGCGGCGAGAAGAGATATTTCAAAAAGTCGATGCACAGCTCCGTCTTTTCCGCGCTGCGGTTGACGAGCGCGAGCGGGTGATGGTCCGGTCCGCCGAGGGTGCGCAGGTTGTCTGCCGCGGGCGCGCCCTCGCCGCCGTTATCGGGCATGGCGGGAAGCGCGAACCAGCCGAGCATATCCGAAAGTTCGTCCGTAGGCACGATGCCGTTCGTCTTGTTCATTGCCAGCCCGAGCGACTTCTGGTGGTCGGTGATGTAGTCGAGCCGCAGCAGGAACACCGCCACGCGGTTGTTCAAATCGTATTGCCGCGTGTCGCTCGCGGAGAGCGCGTCGTTTTGGAAGCGCTGCCGGATCACGGTGTTCGAATAATCGCTGGACGCATAGGAGGCAAGTTCTTTGATGTTGCCCATCAGATCCGCAAAGCGCGCGGAGGTGGTGTTGAATTTGCTGCCGTCCTTGAAGTACTCGTTGATCAGGCGCGTAAAGTTATACGTATAGGCGCTGGGCGAATCGTTGGTGAGATCTTCCGTGTCGTACTTCCACACTTCGTCGACCTCGGGGATATAGGAATAGTCCCCGTCCTGCGAATGCGCGGCGTCGATCATGTCGCGGAAGTACTGGTCCATGTACATTTGCAAAACCCAGTTGAAGTTGTTGCTCTCCAGCCCCGCCTCGTCGAAGTTCAGCCCGAGCGGCGCCGTATAGCCGACTTCGTTTTTCAGCTTGTCAAGAATATCGATGAACTCGCCCCACGTCGTCGGCGGCGTGATACCGTTATCCGAGAACGTCTTTTTGTTGTAGAAAGCGACAAAGGCGTTGCCTTCCATGGAGAGGTTGTATATGTGCTGCGTTTTTACGTCCGCGCGGTACGCGTCTTCACGCAGCGTCGTCTTCCAGATCTTGTTGTCGTTGTACTGGTTGGGCGTGTTCAGATACGACGTAAAGTCGACCAGCGCGCCCGTGCCGTAGTACTGCGAAACGGTGTTCGCCTGGATGATATCGCCGTCCTGCTTGTCGGGGTTCTTCAAAAGCCCGTCGACGGAGGTATAATAGCCCTGCGGGTCCTGCGAGGAACGGACGACGACGTTGACGTCGATGCCCTGTTCCTTTTTCAATTTTTTGTAGGCGTTGCCGACGTTTTTGAATGCCGTTTCACTGTCCGAATCGATGGGCAGGAAAATGTTGATCGTGCCGCCCTTCCCCGTGCCGTCCGTCCCCGAGCCGGGATCGTCGACGCAAGCGACGCCGAGCAACAGGAAGGCGCATGCCAATACGAAAATGAGAGCTTTTTTCAGGATTTTCATAAATGTCTCCTTGCTTGATTTGCGCGCGTCAGAGTTTAAGCCCGGACGCGAATTCGCCGTCGATAAAGAATTTCAGACCGATGACCGTTGTCACGACCAGCGGGATGCCGCTGACCAAATACAGCGCATAGGTCGCACCCCTGCCCGCGATCGTGCCGTCGGAGAGGAGCGCCTCGCTCGCTTTGATGGCGAGATCTTTGAGCGCCGGCATCAGCGTGCCGTGCTCGGGGTTGTTCATAAAGATCATCAACGGCCACAGATAGTCGTTGTAGATCGCCGAAAAGATGGATACGCCCTGTACCATGATGATCCCGAAAGTCATGGGAAGGCACAGCGAAAAGTAGGTGCGTATATCGCCCGAACCGTCGATCTCCGCCGCCTCGTAAATATCCGCCGGCTGCTGCGCCATAAAGGTGCGGAACAGGAAAATGGAGGCGATCTGGTTGCCCGCAATGTACGGGAGGATGACCGCGAACCAACTGCCCAACAGGTTCATCTGCACGATGTTCAGGTACTGCGGCGTCAGCGATACGACGCCCGGCACGAGCATGGGCAGGATGACGAGATAGAACAAAAGGTTCCGCCCGGGGAAGCGTTTGCGCACAAAGATGTACGCCGCAAACGCCGAGAGAAGGGTCATGGATACGACGGATACGAGCGCGATGAAAATGGTGATGCCCATGTTCGGCAGCGCCTCGACGATCGCCGAAGAGTAGTTTTCCCACTGGATCCGGCTCGGCAGCGACCACAGGCTGCCCGTCGAGATGTCCTGCTCCGATTTCAGCGAAAGAATGACCGTGATGATGACGGGGAGCAGCGTGAAGAACAGCATCAGCGCGAGGTAAAAGATGAGCAAGGACTGCGCAACGGCGCCGTTTATGCCGCGCTTGCGCATCTTATGCTTGACGGCGGCAAAAGAATTATCGCTCATGTCACAGCTCCTCCTTGCTCGTCTGTTTGCGGAAGCTGAGGATCGTTGCCGCCAGCAGGAAGAGGAACAGGAACATGCTCATTGCGCTGGACAAACCGTAATTCGGTTCGCTTCCGCCCTTGTAGATGCTCTCATAGATGATGAGCGCCGGCACCTTCAGCCCGTGCCCCGTGGATTGGTCGGTGATGAACAGCCTGCCGTAATCCTGCACGGACGCGATGAACGAAGTGATAAAGATATATTTGATCTGCGCGAAGATGAGCGGCAGGTCGATGGTCGCCATACGCCGCCACCAGCCGCAGCCGTCCAGCTCCGCCGCTTCGAACAGCGATTTCGGGATCCCCATGACGCCGCCGTAGAAGATGAGGTACGAGCCGACCCACGGGAAGGAGAACATGATGATGGAGACGAGCGACCGCGTTTCAAGGTACGGCCCGATCCAAGTTTGCACGAACCCGGGCACGAACAGCGAACCGATGCTGTTCAAGAGCCCGTAACTGTCGCTGCCGAAGATACCGTTCACCCATACGAGCGTACCCGCCACGCCGGGCAGGATGCCGGGGATGAACAGGAGCACGCGCACCGCAAAGGAAAAACGCTTGCTGCGCACGGCAAGGATGAACTCCGCAAAGATGAGCGGCGGCACGAGCGCCTTTACAAGGTCGGTCACCAGCAGCACGAACATGTTCAGCGTGGAGTTCCAAAAGATGGTGTTTTGCAGCACGTCGCCGAAGTTTCGAAAGCCGACGAACTCGCTCGTAACGCCGTTGTAGTTGAAAAAGGAGAGCGCGAACCCGTGCACGATCGGCCAGTAGTAGAACACGGCGAGCAGCGCAAAGGTGGGGATCAGCCCGAGGTACGCAAATTTGTGCTTTACGAACGTTTTGCCGCATACGGCAAGCGCGTGGTTGACGCGCGCGCCGAGCGGACGCCAGGCATGCAGCCCGGCAAACACGAGCAGAAGCGCAAATACGGCGAGCAGCGGGATATACACGGGCAGCAGCCCCGCATAGGACGCCAGCTGCCGCGCGAGTTCCACACCGACATACCGCGCGCCGTCGCTTCCCGAAAGGACAAAGGCGTTTTCGGTAGCCATGAGAAGGGATGCGCCCTCCGACGCGACGTTGAACAGCAGCCCTTCCTCCGCGCGCACGCCGATGACCCTGCCGCCGCCCGCGCCGTAAAAGGTGCCGCCCGCGCACAGCACGGTATCGAACGCCTGCCCCATGCGCAGAATATACTCTGCGTTGAACGTATCGTCAAAGCGGTAAAAATTGCCCGCGAGGTCCATCCCCGCAAACCCCGTTTCCG
>CALWBR010000082.1 GCA_944376145.1 uncultured Clostridia bacterium
GCAGTCGCTTCTTCGGTGGTTTTTTTAGGTTTGCCTTTCTTCTGATTTCGTGGAGATCTGCGAGTACTGCGGTGTATTCCCGCGGACTCGGGCCGGCATACACGCCGCAGACATCCGCCGCGGGGGCACGGTATGACGGTTTGGATCGACTTGCTCATTCTCGATAACTTTTGTGCGGATGCCTCGCTGCTTTATTGCGCCGTCAAAACGGTGCGCGGGGAGGCAAAGCCGCTGCGCATCCTGCTCACGGCGCTGCTCGGTACGGCGCTCGGGGTCGGGTATACGGTCTTCCGCCTGTATTATACGGTACCGCAGCCCGTCGAAGTGCTCATGAAATACGGCGTTGCCGCCGTGCTGCCGTGGCTCGCGTTCCGCGCAAAGCGCAGGCGCGCTTACGCGGTGTGTTCTCTGGCGTTTCTCGCCTATATGTCCGCCTTTGCGGGGATCCTGACGGCGCTGTTCGGCAGCCCGTCTCCCGAAGCGGGGGATACGCTCGTATACACGGTGGCGGGGCTGCCGTCGGGGGTGCTCGTCGGGGCGGCGGTGCTGTTTGCGCTCTTTGCGGCGAGGGTGGGCAGGATGCTTGCGCGCAGAGCCCGCGCGGCGGCGGTGTCGTGCCGCTGCAAGCTCGTACGCAGTGGAAAGTGCGTCACTGTCCGCGCGCTCGTGGATACGGGCAACCGCCTCTGCGACCGCCGCGGCAGGGGCGTGCCGGTCGCCGACCCGGTGTCCGTCCTCGATCTTTTCGGCGGATCATTTTTCGACCCGCGGGCGTTCGGCGGCGAACTTGCGGTGACGACGGTGAACGGGGCGTCTTCTTTGCGGACGTTCCGTATCGATGCGTTGGAGATATATTATGCGGGCAGGACGCATATCATAAAGGATGTGACGGTCGCCCTCGGCAGCCGTCCGTTGGCGGGGGAGTACGGGATGATCTTGCCTGCGTCGTTCACCGAAGAGGGGAGCATTGCAAAAGGAGGGAAAGGGAATGAGGTTGTATGAACGCATCCGCGGCTGGCTGCGCACCGTCTTCGGCGGTGCGGAAAACGCGGTAGACTATGTGTGCGGGAGCGAGGCGCTGCCGTTGCCGTACAGCGCGGAGGAGGAAACGGATCTTTTGCGCCGCTTGTTCGAGGGAGACGAGGCGGTACGCGGCGCGCTCGTCGAGCACAACCTGCGGTTGGTCGTGTACATTGCCCGCAAATTCGACAACACCGGCGCCGATCAGGACGATCTCATCTCCGTCGGGACGATCGGGCTGATCAAAGCGGTCAATTCCTTCCGCCCGGATAAAAACAGCAAGCTCGCCACATACGCTTCCCGCTGCATCGAAAACGAGATCCTCATGTATCTGCGCCGCCTGGCGCGCCGCCGCAGCGAAGTCTCCTTTGACGAGCCGCTCAATACGGATTGGGAGGGGAACGAGCTGCTGCTCTCCGATGTGCTCGGCACCGACGGCGACGTCGTGTATCGGGATATCGAGGCAGGGGTGGAGCAGGAGCTTTTGCGCAGCGCGCTCAAAAAGCTTCCCGAGCGCGACAGGCGCATCATGAACATGCGCTTCGGGCTGAGCGGCGGGGAGGAGATGACGCAAAAGGATGTCGCCGACGTGCTCGGTATTTCGCAATCGTACATATCGCGGCTGGAAAAAAAGATCATCGCCCGTTTAAAAAACGAGATCGGGAAGCTGGTATAAAGCGCCCTATGCATAAACGCGCCGCCGAATGCGCAAACCACCTCTCGGGCAAGTACATAAGGGAGGTGAACACAAGTGCGAAAAGTGGAGATCTGCGGCGTGGATACGGCGGGGCTGCCCCTGCTGTCGGCAAAGGAAAGCGACGCGCTGATGCGTCGGCTCAAAGAAGGGGATGCCGCCGCGCGGGAAAAGTTTATCGTGGGGAACATGCGCCTCGTGCTCTCGCTGGTCAAGCGCTTTTGGGCATCGGACGCGAATGCGGACGACGTGTTTCAGGCGGGCTGCATCGGGCTTTTGAAGGCGATCGACAATTTCGATCTCTCCGTCGGCGTGCGCTTTTCCACGTACGCCGTGCCGATGATCCTCGGGGAGATCAAACGGTATTTGCGGGACGGGAACTCGCTGCGCGTTTCCCGCTCCATCCGCGACACCGCGTACAAGATCTTGAAGACGCGTGAAAAGCTCGAAGAGGAGCACAAGGAGGCGACCATCGCCAAGATCGCCGAGGCGATGCGCGTGCGCGAACGGGAGGTCGTCTATGCATTGGATGCGATCTCCGATCCGATCTCTTTATTTGAGCCCGTGTACAACAAATCCGGCGACCAACTGCTGTTGATGGATCAGATCGCGGACGTAAAGAACAACGACGAGGTCTGGACGGAGCGCGCCGACCTTGCCGAGGCGATGGAACGCCTCGGCGAACGGTAGAGCAAGATCTTGTACGTGTGGTATATAGAGGGGAAAACGCAGACGGAGATCACTGCCGAAGTCTGCATTTCCCAGGCGCAGGTCTCGCGGTTGGAGAAGAACGCCGTCCATACCATCCGCGAAGAGATCGCCTTTGACTGAGCGGCAAAAGGCGCCCCGAAGCTCGGCTTCGGGGCGCTCCGTTTTGGCGTATGTTCAGTTGCCGGTCCGAAGTTCGGCATGCCGGTCCGGCTTGGCTGCCGTCGTCTTGAAATCCGTGTAGGTCACGAACCCCGCCCGCGCTTTGGGCGGTTTTTTTACGAAGCGGCGCTCGCAGTAGTCGATCGGTACGCGCGTTTCGCTTTTGGCGTCCGAATAACAGGCGCAGATCTCCGCGGCGGTTTGCAGCACCGCGTCGGGGACTTGCCGCCCCTCCGTGCGGATAAGCACGTGCGCGCTGTGGTAGCGCTGTGCGTGCAGCCAGATGTCCCGCGGCGCCGCCTCGCGCAGCAGGCGGTCGTTTTGCAGGTTGTTCCTGCCCGCAAAAACGCAAAATCCCTCGATCGTATAGGTGCGGAAGGGGCACTGTTTGGGCGGCGCGTTCTTCTTTTTCTGCGGCGTCGGCAGCATCCCCAGCGTGCGCAGCTCTTCCTCCGTTTCCGTCAGGTCGGCGTCTTCTTCCGCCCGCCGCACCGCAAACAGCATGCTCAGCGTGTAATCGCGCTCGGCGGCGGCTTCCTCCCGCTGCGGCGTTGCCGCCGCCAGTGTGCGCTTCAGTTTGTTGTACCGCTTAAAATATTTTTGCGCGTTCTGCGCCGGGGTGAGCGCCCTGTCCAGGGCGATCTTTACGGCGGGGGAGCCTTCCTCGTACCAATTTTCCAGCGTGCAGCTCTCTTCACCCTGCCGCACGGCGTACAGGTTCGCCGTGAGCAGTTCGCCGAAAACGCGCCACTTTTCCATATCGGCGCAGCCGCGGATGCGTTCCTCGAGCAGGGCAAGTTTTTTCTCCTCTTTTTTGAGCCGCGCCTGCAAGATCCCTTCCAGCCGCCTTTTGGCGTCGGCAAAGGCGCGTTTGCCCTCCCGTTCGGTGTAATAGCGGTCCGCCGCCGCCATTACGCTCGCGCAGCGTTCGCCCTGCGGGAATCGGGCATGAAAGTCCGCGGCGTCTCCGTCGACCCGTTCCACGGCGGGGCAGACCGCATCGGAAAAGAGCAGCCCGCGCAACGCGTCGGCAAGGGCGTCGGGCGCGGCGTCTGCGGGCAGTTCTTTTGCCAGAAGCGCGCAGGTCGTGTACGCCAGCCCCGCCACGTTCTCCGCTAAAAAATGCGCGAGGTCGCCGCCAGAAAAAGCCGCCAGCCGCCTTGCGAGCGCGTCGCGGTCGCAAGGGTCCGCCTTGTCCTGTGCGGCGGGCGGGGCGTAGCGCACGCCGGGGAAGAGCACGCGCTTAAAGTTTTCCTGCAAAGAGGAGACCTTGAGCGCCCCCAAGATCGTGCCCTGTTCCGTAAGCACGAGGTTCGAGTACTTGCCCATGATCTCCGCATACAGGGTGCGCTCTGCCCGCACGAATTCGCCCATGCAGTCAAAGGTGAAGGCGAGGATGCGTTCGAACCCCTGCTGCCGTACCGAAAGCAGCTGTGCGCCGGTCAGGTGCTTGCGCAAAAGCATGCAAAAATTCGGCGCAACGTCCGGCGCCGTGCGCGGCGCATCGGAGAGGACGGCGCGCGCAAAGGACGCGTGCGTGTTCAAAAGCAATTTCTGCGTCCTTCCGTTTGCGTAGAACAGCAGGTCGACCTCGTCGCGCGAGGGCTGGATGATCTTGTTCACTTTTCCGCCCGCGAGCGCCGCGTCTAGTTCGCGGGCAATGTGGCGCAGCGTGAATGCGTCCTGCGGCATGGCTTTGCCTCCGTTTTTGCGTTTTTTTCCATTATAAGGCAAAACGAAAGAAATAGCAAACACATTCCGCCCGTTCTCTTTATCGGAGCCGCCGCGGAAAAATTCGTAAAGACGTGGCAATTTGCTTTTCAAATCCCTTTGTTTGTGGTAGAATGGTATTTCGAAAAAATATAAGATCGGACGCAGGAGAAAAAATCATGCAGTACAAAACCGAACCTTCCGAAAAGAGCACCGTCAAGATCACGATGACTTTTGACAAAACAGAGTGGGAAGAGGCAAACCAAAAGGCATATGTCCGCACGCGCGGCAGGTACACCGTGAACGGGTTCCGCAAGGGCAAAGCGCCCCGTCACGTCATCGAACTGACCTACGGCAAGGGCGTGTTCTATGAAGACGCGCTCAACGACCTGTACAACGATCACTTCGAAGAAGTGCTCGATAAGGAGAAGGAGAACTTTACCGTCGTCGGGCAGCCGCAGCTCTCCGTAGACGACATCAGCGGCGACGGCGCCGTTTTGGTCGCGCTCGTTCCCGTCAAGCCCGAAGTCAAATTGGGCGCGTACAAGGGTATAAAGGTCAAGAAAGCGGAGTATACTGTTAAAGATGAGCAGGTGGAGGCAGAGCTTTCCCGCCTGCAGGAGCGCAATTCCCGCCTGGTGGATGTGGAAGGGCGCGCCGCCGAAGACGGCGATACCGCGACCATCGACTTTTCCGGCAGCGTAAACGGCGAAAAGTTTGTGGGCGGCACGGCGGAGAACTATGCGCTCGTTTTGGGCAGCGGTTCCTTCATCCCCGGGTTCGAAGAACAGGTCGTGGGCATGAACATCGGCGAGAGCAAGGACATCAACGTCACCTTCCCCGAAGATTACCAGGCGGAGGAGCTCAAAGGCAAGGACGCCGTGTTCGCCGTCACGCTGCACAAGCTGCAGCATAAGGAATTGCCCGAGCTGAACGATGAGTTCATCAAGGACGCCGCCGGCGCCGAAAGTGTGGAGGCGTACAAAAAAGAGACGCGCGAACGGCTCGAAAAGCAGGCAAAGGAGCGCGGCGATTCCGAAACGGAGAACAACCTCGTCAAAGCCGTCACCGACAATGCCGAAGTAGAGATCCCCGACGCGATGATCGAAGGGGAGATGGATAACATGGTGCACGCGGCGGAGTACCGCCTCGGCATGCAGTACGGCGGCATGAAGCTCGCCGATTACCTGCGCTACATGGGCACCGACGTCGCCGCTTTCCGCGAAGGGTACCGCGAACAGGCGACCCAAAACGTGAAGAGCCGCCTCGTCGTCGAAGCGATCATCAAGGCGGAGGGGCTCAAAGCGGAGGAGAGCGAGATCGACGCAAAGGTCGAAGAGCTTGCCAAGGCGGCGGGCAAGGAGCTCGAAGAGTATAAAAAGGACGTCACGGCTTCGCAGCGCGAGTACATCGGCGAAGAAGTCGTGATCAACAAACTGATCGATCTTCTGAAAGCGGAGAACACGCTGGAGGTCGAAGCCCCCGCCGCGGATGCGGAGGCGAAGGCGGAGTAAAGCATCGATGAAGGATCTTACCATGAATCTCATCCCCATGGTCGTGGAGCAGTCCAGCCGCGGCGAACGCTCGTACGACATCTATTCGCGGCTTTTAGAGGACCGCATCATCTTCCTTTCCGGCGAGATCAACGACGCCGTGGCGAACACCGTCGTGGCGCAGCTCATCTATCTCGAAGCCAAGGATATGAACAAGGATATCAGCCTGTACATCAACAGCCCGGGCGGCAGCGTCACGGCGGGGTTGGCGATCTACGACACGATGCAGTACATCCGCTGCGACGTATGCACCATTTGCGTCGGGCTTGCGGCGAGCATGGGCGCGTTCATCCTTTCCAGCGGCGCCAAGGGCAAGCGCTTTGCGCTCCCCAACAGCGAGATCATGATCCACCAGCCTCTCGGCGGCGCGCAAGGGCAGGCGAGCGACATCAAGATCCAGGCGGAACACATTTTGAAGATCAAGGAGAAGATGAACCGCATCCTTGCCGAAAACACGGGCAGGAGCATGGAAGAGATCGAGCGCGACACCGACCGCGACAACTACCTCTCCGCAGAGGAAGCGCGTGCGTACGGGCTCATCGATAAAGTGTATTATAAGCGATAACGCCGAAACGCCGCTCCGCCGCCGCCAAGCGGCGGCGGAACACGCGGCAGGGTCTTCGGCGTATCGCGAACGGAGGTTATCGCCATAACCATGAACGAAGAACAATTTTGCTCCTTCTGCGGCAAGCCCAAAAGCCGCACGAAGGTTTTGATCAGCGGACCGGACGGGGTCGCCATCTGCGACGAATGCATCGAGCTGTGCAACGAAGAGCTGCACGGCGCTTTGCAGGAGGCGGACGCCCCGGCAGAGCAGGTCCCGCTCAAAAAACCCGCCGAGATCAAGGCGGAACTGGATAAATACATCGTCGGGCAGGACAAAGCCAAGCGCGTTCTCTCCGTCGCCGTCTACAACCATTACAAGCGCATCAACAGCGAACAAAAAAAGGACGACGACATCGAGATCGAAAAGAGCAACATCCTGCTGCTCGGCCCCACGGGCTGCGGAAAAACGCTGCTCGCGCGCACGCTCGCGCGCATTTTGAACGTGCCGTTCGCCACAACCGACGCAACGACGCTCACCGAAGCCGGGTACGTCGGCGAGGATGTGGAAAACATTCTGTTAAAGCTCATCCAAAACGCCGATTACG
>CALWBR010000083.1 GCA_944376145.1 uncultured Clostridia bacterium
GCCCGCGCCGCGTACGACGCTGTGGCGGCGGCGCAAAAGGCGCAGGCCGGCAACGTTGCCAAACTCGTCTCCCTCGAGGCGGGTATCTGGCGCGAAGGGTTTGCCGCGCTGCCCGCTTCGCCGGACGAGATGACGGACTACAAAGCGGAGTACGCTGTGGCGATCGAAGCGCTGCGGCAGGCATATGCGAAACTGGATGCCGCCGTACAGGAGGCGGTCGCCGACGATCATGCGCTGCTCGAAGCGCTGGATGCAAAACTTGCGCAGCTGCTGATCGAGCAGGGGGCGGAGATCGTCGCCGCCCAGATCGACGCGCTCGCCGAGTATAGCGACGCCTATACGGATACCGACAGGGCAGCCGTCGCCGCCGCGCGTGCCGCGTACGACGCGCTCTCCGCCGAGGACAAGGCGGAAGTTTCCAACGCCGCCAAGCTGTTCGCGCTCGAAGCGGATCTCTTTGTAGGCGACGTCGCCGCGCTGGAAGCCGCTCTCGAGGGCGCAGTGTACAGCGCCGCACTGGAAGAGAGCGCCGTCTCGCTGCGTGCGGCATACGCCGCGCTGGATGCGAGCGTGCTCGCCGAGGAGGACGTTGTTGCCGCCGAAGCCACGCTGCAAGCGTGCGAAAAGACCCTCGCGCAGCTCAAAGCCGACCACGAAGCCGCTTTGGAAGAGGCGGAGGCGCTCGTTTCCGAGATCGCCGCCGTCGGTACGGTCACGGCGGAAAGCAAGGGTACGCTGGAAGATCTGTATTCGCGTTACAACGCCCTGCCCGAAGCCTACCGCGGCAATGTGACCAATTACGCGGCGTTGCAGACGGCAATCGCGCAGTACCTTGCGGCGATCTCCGTTCCGAACGAAAACGGCGAAACGACGGTCTACCACTTTGACGAGCTGCTCGGCGAAACGCAGTGGAAGGTCAGCGCCGGTGCAGACTTGCTCAACACGTCGTATTCGGCAACGGAGAGCGCTCAGCAGATCGACTTTATGTCGGCAGCACGCATCGACGCCAATTTGGATTTTGTTCCCGCCGTCTCACTGGAAGGCTACGACGAGGTGCATCTGTGGGTACGGAACACGACGCAGCGGCAGATGTTTATCTACTTAGATTGGAAGGGTTCGGACGCCGCATACGGCGATACCGTGGTGGGCGGCAACCTCAGTGCCGGCGGATACCTGATCGACGGCAACGCTTGGACCGAAGTCGTGTATAAAGTACCTAAGTTCTATAACGAAGCAACGGGACTGACGCAGCTCGTGCAGCTGAATTTGGCAGCGATCGCGACCGAAAACGGTTTGAGCGGTTCTCTGTTCGTCGGCAAGATGGTGCTTGTTGATTATTCGGAAAAGCTGAACGGCATGGTGGACGCTCTACCCGAAGGGGATTTGGAAAGCTACACCTTGGCGCAGATCGGCGCCATCAAACAGGCGCAGGAAGTGTACGAAACGCTCACCGCAGAGGAGAAAACAGCGTTCGACGCGACCGACCGCGGCACGAAACTTGCCGCCTGCATAAGCGCCGTTGCGAACTACCATACGCTGTCCGATCTGACGGCAACCACGAGCGGCTACTATGGAACAAAAAATCTGGCTACGGGAAATGCCGTTACGATCGGTTCGTGGGATTATGCCGCGGCTGCTCTGCCGTCCTTTGCGGATACCCGTTCGGCGACGATTGTGTTCAAAGCGTCTGGGCTTGCGGCAATGGATGGGGCTATGTATATTTCGCTGTTCCATGACGGTAGTGCAAATGCAGGGCAGGCGAGCGACGGGGTCACCTTCCAACTGAACGCGGGTAGTGTTCAATCTTTAACGACGGGCGGAGGCTCCTATAACAATGAGAGTGGCATGACCGTCTCTACGGCGGAAACGTATACCTTCTATGTCGGCTATACCATAGCGGAAAATTATTCCTCCGTTACGATCAATATCCGCATCGTTGCGTCGGATGGCAGTGTGCTGGTGACGTTTGAACATAAAGCGGAAACAATTGCACCTTTTTCCACAGGTCAAGGCGTAGTGGAAGGTGTTAACTATGGTACAGTCGATTTGGGCGGTTCGCAGACGATCGCGGCATGGCTCAGTACGCATGCGAATACCGCAAATCATCAAACGCTGTACCTCAACGGCGGCAATTCTTCGTCTGTCACCGTCTCTGATGCGTGGTAAGCCGTAAAACGGAAGCACGCAGGCTGTAAAAACGTATGGCAACGCGTCCGCCGCCCGCACGCGGGCGGCGGCGCAAAGGGAAGGGGCGCGCAAGGCTGCGCCCCGTAAGGAGAGACCTGTATGAAAAAATTTGCGCATTTATCCGCTCTGATCGAGTGCTCCAGCGGCGTTGTGCCGCGGGTGGAGACAGTCAAAACGTATCTCACTCTGCTCTCACGCATGGGGTATGACAGGCTGTACCTCGGTTTGGCGGACGCTTATAAGATCGAGGAGGAGCCGTACTTCAACTACAAGCGCGGCGGGTACACCACGAAGGACTTGCGGGAAATGGATGCCTTTGCCAAACGCTGCGGCGTGGAGCTTATTGCGCAGATCCATACCCTCTCGCATCTGCACTTTTTGCGCAAATACCCCGAATACACCGACCTGTTCGATACCGATAACGTCCTGATGGTCGGCGACGAGCGCGTCTACACGCTCGCCGAGCACATGATCAAGGCGATCTCCGAAGGGCTCTCTTCGCGGGTGATCCACATCGGCATGGACGAGGCGTTCGGCATCGGTACGGGCGAGTATCAAAAAAAGTACGGCGCTGCCGATAAAAAGGAGCTCATCCTCCGCCATTTCGACCGCCTGTTGCCCATCCTCCAAAAGTACGGCTATACGTGTGAGCTGTGGGGGGATATGCTCATCGAGACGGATAACACCCGCGTCACCGCCGAAGAGGTGCGGCGGCACATCCCCGACGACGTGACCGTCTTTTTGTGGGATTATACCGAGCGTGACGAGGCGAAGCTGTGCCGCATGATCGAGAACATGCAGCAGCACAGCCCGCACGTCGCCTACGCCGGCGGGGTGTGGAAGTACGTCGGGTTCGGACCCTGCAACCGCTATTCGCTGGGGTGCATCCTGCCGCAGATGAAGGCGTGTTACGAAAAGGGCGTTTCGCACTACATGGTCACGCTCTGGTCCGACAACTGTGCGCGCTGCTCCGTGGACGCGGCGCTGCCGTCGCTGTATGTGGCGGCGGAATACGCCAACGGTACATACGACGGCACGGGCGAGCCGGACAAGGACAAATTTTTTGCGATCACGGGCGCGCGGTTCGACGATATGCTTGCTTTGGACTACATAGACGATCCGCTGAAAACAAAGCGGGGGAACGTGAGCTCGAGCTCCTTTTGGACGTTTTATACGGACCTTTTGCTCGGCAACTTCGACCTGTTTTTGACGCCGGGCATCGAACGCGCGTATGCCGCCCTCGCCGAAGAATACGCGGCGCTGAAGGGCGGGGCGTTCGGGCATGTGTTCGCCATGAGCGAGGCGGTCATGCGCGTGCTCGCCCGCAAGGCGCCGCTGCCGGCGCGTATCCGCGCCGCGTATGCCGCGGGGGACCGCGCGGCGATCGAACAGGCGATCGAACAGATCGAAGAACTCAAAGAGGCGATCGCCGCCTTTTCGGAGGCGTACGACGCCTACTTTTTGCACGACAACCGCGCCTTCGGGCTGGAGGTGCATCACCTCTACGACGGCGGGCAGCTCGCCCGCTGCGACTACGCCGTCAAGCGGCTGCGCGCCTTTCTCGACCGCGGCGAACGCGTCGAGGAGCTCGAGGGCGGCGTGCTGCCCATCCATTACCGCCCCGCGCTTACGCCCGAGCGCAGTTGCATGGTCGATTATCGGATGCTCATTTCCTATTGCATCCAGTAAGGGCAAAACAAAACAAAAAAAGAGGAGAAAAGGGGGTCTTCCCTCTTTTCTTTTTTGAAAATTTCTTGTATACTATAGGGAAGGGGGAAACGTTCCCCGAGGAGAAAAAGATGAAACTTACCAAATACGCAGGCAACCCCATTTTGACGCCCGACCCTTCGCTCGCCTGGGAGGAGCGGTGTGTTTTGAACCCTGCCGTCGTGTACGAGGAGAGCTTGGGAAAATTCGTCATGCTCTACCGCGCCGCCGGCAACGACAAACGGCATCAGATCCGTTTGGGGCTTGCCACCAGCGAAGACGGCATCCGTTTTACGCGGGCGGGAAAGGAGCCCGTGTTCGAGGGCAGCCATTGCGAGCCGGACGGCGGCTGCGTGGAGGATCCGCGCCTGACAAAGATCGGGGATACATACTTTTTGACGTACGCCGCGCGCGCCTTCGCGCCGGGGCAGTACTGGTTGGAAGAATGGGTGGAGGGCGTCTCCCGCCCGCCCATGTATCTGGAAGCGGAGGACGTGTATACCGATGCGCTGCCCGCCTTCGCTAAGGAGAACATCACCGTCAGTTACCTTGCCGCCACCAAGGACTTCCGCCGCTATAAAAAACTGGGCAGGCTGACCGAGCCGTGCGTGGACGACCGCGACGTGTTCCTCTTCCCCGAAAAGGTGAACGGGCAATACGTGCTGGTCACCCGTCCGAAATTTAAGGACGCGGGCGTGAAGATGCCCTCGGTGTGGATCGCCTTCGGCGACGACCTGCTCGGGTTCGGCAAACCGGAACTGCTGTTCACCGGCGAACAATGGTGGGAGACGCAGCGCATCGGCGGCGGCACGCCGCCCATCCGTACGGAAAAGGGTTGGTTCATGCTCTACCACGGCGTAGACGACAAGGGCGTATACCGCGTGGGCGCGGTGCTGCTCGACCTTGCCGACCCCCGCCGCGTCATCGCGAGGACAAAGGACTGGCTGATGCAGCCGGAAGAGCCGTACGAAACGAGCGGGCTGTACAACGGGTGCGTCTTTCCGACGGGCGCCGTCGTGCGGGGCGGTACGTTGTATGTTTATTACGGCTGTGCGGACCAGTACATCGGGCTCGCCACCTGCGATTTTGCACAACTGATCGACTACCTTGCCGACGAATGCGCCTGCAAGGGGTAAAACGGAAACGGAGAGCGGAATGGACACAACGATCGGGCATATCTTGGAAGAAAGGGGAGCGGCGTATCGCAGCATCCCCTTTTGGTCGTGGAACAATTTTTTGGACGAGGCGGAGCTCTGTCGCCAGATCGACGACATGCACCGCGCCGGCATCGGCGGGTTCATCATGCATGCGCGCACCGGGCTCAAGGAGGAGTACCTCGGCGAAAAGTGGTTCTCCTGCATCGCCGCCTGCCTCAAAAAGGCGCGGGAGCTGGGCATGGAGGCGTGGGTCTATGACGAAAACGGCTGGCCGAGCGGGTTTGTCGGCGGCAAACTGTTGGAGAACGAGGCGTTCCGCGCGCGCTTCCTCGAATACGCCGTCGGCGCGTTCGACCCCGCCGCGTTTGCCGTATTCGTGCGCCGCGGCGGCGGCTTTGTACGCGTCGGGCAGCCGCAGGCGGGCGAGGAGACGTATCACAACGTCTATCTCCGCGTGAGCCCCGCCAACACCGACATTTTAAACCCCGCCGTAACGGAGGCGTTCCTCGCCGAAACGCATGAAAAGTACTATGCGCGCTTTCGGGAGAGCTTCGGGCGGGAGCTCGCGGGGTTTTTTACGGACGAGCCGCAGTACTACCGCTGGAGGGCTTGAGAGTTTGTTCGAACCAAGGGGATAGGAAAAAGCAGCCGTTTCCGACTGCTTTTCGATCGCTTTGATATCTGTTTGGGTGATTTTGTGCTTGTTGAATGTATCGCAGAAGTTATAAGTG
>CALWBR010000084.1 GCA_944376145.1 uncultured Clostridia bacterium
GGGAGAAGAGGAGCAATGTTAACATCGATCGTCGGCATCAACTGGGGCGACGAAGGGAAGGGGCGCATGGTCGACCTGCTTTCCAAGGATTATGACATCGTCTGCCGCTACCAGGGCGGGAACAATGCGGGGCATACCGTCATCAACGAGCGGGGCAGGTTCATTTTGAACCTTTTGCCGTCCGGCATTTTGCGGGAAGGCGTCGTCTGCGTCATGGGTCCCGGGATGGTCATCGATATCAAACATCTCGCCGGGGAGATGGCGCGCCTGCGCGAAGCGGGCATCACCATCACGCCCGAAAACCTGAAAATTTCGGACAGGGCTGTCATCACCATGCCGTATCACGTACAGCAGGACTGCCTGGAAGAGGCGCGCCTTGCCGATAAAAAGTTCGGCTCCACCCGCCGCGGCATCGCCTTCGTGTATGCGGATAAGTACATGAAAAAGGCGTTCCGTATGGGCGAATTGCAAAACCTCGACCGCCTTGCAAAGCGCGTGCCGGATATCGTGGAATGGAAAAACCTGACCATTGCCAACGCGTACGGCGCCGAACCCGTGCAGGCGGAGGAAATGATCGCCTATTTGAAAGAGTACGGCGAACCGCTGAAAGAGTATATCTGCGATACGGGGCTGTTTTTAAACGAAGCGCAGCGGCAGGGCAAAAAGATCATGCTTGAAGCACAGCTGGGCGCCCTGCGCGATCTGGACTTCGGCATTTACCCGTATACGTCGTCTTCCAACAACATCGCGGCATACGGCCCCATCGGGGCGGGTGTGCCCAATTTGAAGCTGGATAAGACCATCGGCATCATGAAGGCGTATTCCACTTGCGTCGGCGAAGGCCCGTTCACTGCCGAATACTTCGGCGAAAAGGCGGAAAAGCTGCGCAAGGCGGGCGGCGAATACGGCGCCGCCACGGGCAGGCCGCGGCGCGTCGGTCCCTTCGATGCCGTCGCTTCCCGTTACGGGATCCGCGTACAGGGCGCGGACGAGATCGCCCTGACCAAACTGGATATTCTTTCGGGGCATGAGGAATTGGAGATCTGCACGGCGTATGACCTGTTCGGCAAAAAGCTGACGGAGTTCCCGTTTACGGACGTTCTGGATGACTGCAAGCCCGTTTTCGAAACGGTGAAGGGCTGGAACTGCGACATTTCCGCCTGCCGCAAAAAAGAGGATCTTCCCAAAGAGGCGCTGGCGTATATCCGTCTTTTGGAAGAGCTGTGCGCCTGCAAGATCCGCTATGTTTCCGTCGGCGCGGAGCGGGACGCGTATATCGAAATGTGATCCTTCCTCAGGCGGAAGAGCGCCGCCGCGCGTCTGCGGCGGGAACGGTGATTTTGCGCACGGCACCGTGCGGAAAACAAGAGAACGCCCGAAGCGGCGGGAGGCATGGCAATGCATTTTACCAAAATGCACGGGGCGGGGAATGATTACATCTATCTGAATTGTTTTCAGGGCGAACCGGCAGACCCGTCTTCTCTTGCCGTCCGCTTTTCGGACAGGCACAAGGGCATCGGCGGAGACGGGCTTGTGCTCATCTGCCCGAGCGCCGTTGCCGATGCGAAGATGCGCATGTTCAACGCCGACGGCAGCGAGGGGAGGATGTGAGGCAACGCCATCCGCTGCGTGGGCAAGTATTTGTACGACAACGGCATGACGCAAAAAACGGATCTTGCCATCGAAACGCTTTCCGGCATCAAGGCGCTGCGCCTTTTTACGGAGCACGGCAAGGTCACGAGCGTGCGCGTGGATATGGGCGCCGCCGTGTTCGACCCGCCGCGCATCCCCGTTCTGCTCCCCGGCAGTGCGGTGATCGGCGAGCAGGTGCACATTGCGGGCGGCGTACATACGATCACCTGCGTTTCGATGGGGAACCCGCACTGCGTCGTGTTTGAGGATCCGGACGAAACGGAGCTCGAAAAGCTCGGACCGCTGTTTGAAAACGATCTGCTCTTTCCCGAGCGGGTGAATACGGAGTTTGTCAAAGTCGTGGCGCGCAACACGTTGAAGATGCGCGTATGGGAGCGCGGCAGCGGGGAGACGATGGCATGCGGCACGGGCGCCTGCGCGGCGGTCGCCGCGGCGGTCGCGCGCGGTATGTTTGCCCGCGGCGAGGATGTAAAAGTGCTCTTGCGCGGCGGCGAGCTTACGGTCAACGTGGGAGAAACGGTGTACATGACCGGAGAAGCCGTCACCGTGTTTGAAGGGGAAGTATGATTTTCACGAAAAATTTTTCGAGCTGACGAAAAATTTTCCCGTGAGGATGAGGACGACCGCCAAGCCTTCCCCTTGGCAGGGAAGGTGCCCCGAAGGGGCGGATGAAGGGTTCACGCATTCCTCGCGCAACGGCGCTGCGGAATGCCGTGAGTTGAGGGGAAACCCGAACGGCTTTCCCCTCCGCGCGCGATAATTCAGGGCTACGTATTATAAAAATCGCGCGCGTTCACCCTATCCGTTCGCCGCTCGCGCGGCGTAAGGGGCAAAAGCCAAAAGCGTGGTTTTGGCTTTTGCAGAGAATTTTATTCAAATAAGCCTTCCCCTTGGCGGGGAAGGTGCCCCGAAAGGGCGGATGACGGGTTCACGCATTCCTCGCGCAACGGCGCTGCGGAATGCCGTGCGTTGAGGGCGGCACCGCCGTTTGCGGCTGTGCCGCTCGGCGGCGGGTGTTCGGCGGCTGCGGCAATACGATCGATCTACGGATGAAAAACCGTTTAAGGGAGAGTGTTTCATGAAGTATATTTTTGTAACCGGCGGCGTTGTTTCGGGGTTGGGCAAAGGGATCACGGCGGCGAGCCTGGGGCGGCTTTTGAAGTCGCGCGGCTACAAAGTCGCGTCGCAAAAGCTGGATCCGTATATCAACATCGATCCCGGCACGATGAGCCCGTACCAGCACGGCGAAGTCTTCGTCACCGACGACGGCGCGGAGACGGACCTTGACCTGGGGCACTACGAGCGGTTCATTGACGAGAACCTGAACAAGTTCTCCAACCTTACCACGGGCAAGGTGTATTGGAACGTGCTCAACAAGGAACGCAACGGCGAGTACCTGGGGCAGACGGTGCAGGTCATCCCGCACATCACCAACGAGATCAAGACCTTTATTTACAACGTCGGCAAGCAGAGCAAGGCGGATATCGTCATCACCGAGATCGGCGGCACCATCGGCGACATCGAAAGCCAACCCTTCATCGAAGCGATCCGCCAGGTCTCCATGGAACAGGGCAGGGAGAATTGCTGCTTCATCCACGTTACGCTCGTGCCGTATATCACGGGTTCGTGCGAGTTCAAATCCAAACCGACGCAGCACTCCGTCAAAGAATTGCAGGGGATGGGCATCGCGCCGGACATCATCGTGACCCGCGCCGACTTGCCTCTTCCCGAGGACGTCAAGCACAAGATCGCCATGTTCTGCAACGTGAAGAGTGATTGCGTCATCGAAAACCTGACGCTGCCTCTTTTGTACGAGGCGCCCGTCATGCTGGAAAAGGCGAACCTCTCTTCCATCGTCTGCCGCGAACTTTCCCTTCCCGAAAACAAGATCGATCTCTCCGAATGGGATGCGATGCTCGAGCGCGCCAAAAACCGCAGCCGCACCGTAAAGATCGCGCTCTGCGGCAAGTATGTACGCCTGCACGACGCCTATCTCTCCGTGGCGGAAGCGCTCACGCACGCAGGGTTTGAAAATGCCGCCAAAGTCGAGATCGACTGGGTGGACAGCGAAAAGATCACGGATATGAACGCGGAAGTCCTTTTGGGCGGGGCGGACGGCATCCTCGTCCCCGGCGGCTTCGGCGGCAGGGGGATCGAGGGCAAGGTCGCCGCGGCGCGGTACGCGCGCGAAAAAGGCGTTCCCTACCTCGGCATTTGCCTCGGCATGCAGACGGCGGTCATTGAGTTCGCACGGCACGTGCTGGGGTACGAAGATGCCAACTCTTCCGAATTCGACCCCGAAAGCACGCACCCCGTCATCGATATCATGCCCGATCAGCTGGGGGTAAAAATGGGCGGGACCATGCGCCTCGGCGCATACCCGTGCAAAGTGCGCAAAGGCACGGTGTTGGAGCGCGCGTACGGTTCGGGCATGGTCTCCGAACGGCACCGCCATCGGTTCGAGTTCAACAACGAATACCGCAAAGCGTTTGAAAAGGCGGGCATGCATATCTGCGGTACCTCGCCGGACGATCTGCTCGTGGAAGCGGTAGAGATCCCGGGGCATCCCTTCTACGTGGGCGTACAGTTCCACCCCGAATTCAAATCCCGTCCCAATGCGGCGCACCCCGTTTTCCGTGAATTCATCGGCGCGGCGGTGCAAAAGAGCGGAAAGTAAAAGGAAACTGCCGCGGAACTTCCCGTTCGGGAGGTTCCGCGGTTTTTTGAGGAGAAGACCATGAAGCTGAACGAACATTATAAAGACTTGGAGGAGAGCTATCTGTTTTCCACCGTGGCGCACAAAGTAAACGCGTACGCCGCGGCGCATCCCTCCGCAAAGATCCTGCGGCTGGGCATCGGCGACGTGACGCTGCCGCTTGCGCCCGCCGTCGTTGCGGCGATGCAAAGCGCCGTCGCCGAAATGGGTCGCAAGGAGACCTTCCGCGGCTACGGTCCCGAGCAGGGCTATCCTTTTTTGCGGGAGAGCATCCAAAGCTACTACGCCCGCCGCGGCGTAACGCTCGCCGCCGATGAGATCTTTGTTTCGGACGGCGCAAAGAGCGATCTGGGCAACATCCTCGATCTGTTCGACGCGGATAACACCGTGCTGATCCCCGACCCCGTCTATCCCGTCTATGTGGATACGAACGTCATGGCGGGGCGCAGGATCGTCTTTGCAAACGCCACGGCGGAAAACGGCTTTTTGCCCATGCCCGATGCGAAGACGAAGGTGGATCTCGTCTACATCTGTTCCCCGAACAACCCGACGGGTGCGGCGTATTCGCGCGAACAGCTGGCGGCGTGGGTCGCGTATGCGCAAAAAAACGGCGCCGTCCTCTTATACGATGCGGCGTACGAGTGCTTTGTTGCCGAAGAGGGGCTTGCGCGCAGCATTTACGAGGTCGAAGGCGCCAAAGAATGCGCCGTCGAGTTCTGTTCTTTTTCCAAGACGGCGGGGTTCACGGGCACCCGCTGCGGCTATACCGTTGTTCCGCACGCGCTTTTGGGCGGCGTGCTCAACAAAATGTGGCTGCGGCGGCAGACGACCAAGTTTAACGGCGTGCCGTACATCGTGCAGCGCGGCGCGGCGGCGGTGTTCACGCCCGAAGGGGAGAGGCAGATCGCCGAAAACCTTGCCGTATACCGCAGGAACGCCAAACGCCTTTCCGATTGTCTGGACGGGCTGGGCATTTGGTACACGGGCGGCAAAAATTCGCCGTATGTGTGGCTGCGCTGCCCCGGGTTCGCCGACAGCTGGAAGTTTTTCGACTATTTGTTGGAAGGGGCGAACGTCGTTGGCACGCCCGGCTGCGGGTTCGGCAAAAACGGGCAGGGGTATTTCCGCCTGACCGCCTTCGGCAGCGAAGAGACGACCGCCGAAGCCGTGGAGCGCCTGAAAACGCTTTTAAAAAAGTGACGTTTTCCGCCTTGCGCTTTGTTCCTGCCGAGGAACTTTTGTAAACCAAACAAAGGGAAAATAAAAAATGCAGGCGCGTCCCGCCTGCATTTTTTGGTCTGTGCCCGCAAAGGGCTGCGTTTAGGCCGATGGCTCATTGTTTTCCTGCGGTTTGTTCCGCGGCTGATCGGGGAACAGTTTTTTGATCATTTCGTTTACATATCGTACGGGGACAAGCTCGATCTTGTCCTCGAATTTTTTTACGCTTTTAAAATTCTTGGCGGGGAATACGACCTTTTTAAAACCCATCTTCACGCATTCGTTGACCCGCTTTTCGGCAAAGGTCACGCCGCGCGCTTCGCCCGTCAAGCCCACTTCGCCGAACACGGCGCATTCGGCGTCGATGGGCGTATTGAGGAAGGCGCTTGCCAGCGCCGCGCACACGGCAAGGTCGACGGCGGGTTCGTTCAGGCGGATGCCGCCCATGGCGTTCAGGTAGACGTCACGGTTGTAAAAGGGGAGCGCGCACCGCTTTTCGAGCACGGCGATGAGCACGATCAGTTTGTTGCTGTCGATCCCCAGCGGCATGCGCCGCGGCATGCCGAACGCCGTCTTGGCGAGCAGCGTCTGCAATTCCACCATCATGCAGCGGTTGCCCGTTTCGGCAGGGGTCACGCAGCAGCCCGCCGCTTCCCCGCGGGAAGGGGAGAGGAAGATATCCGAATAGTCCGAAACGCCGAAAATGCCTTCGCCCGTCATTTCGAACACGCCCACTTCCTGCACCGATCCGAAGCGGTTTTTGTACGCGCGCAGGATCTTATAGTTGTCCTCTTTTTCGCCCTCGAAGTAGAGCACGGTATCCATGATGTGTTCGAGTACCTTCGGACCCGCAAGCGCGCCCTCTTTGGTCACGTGCCCGACGATGAAAAAGGTGATGCCGCGGCTCTTGGCGATGCGCTGCAATTTTCCCGCGCATTCGCGCACCTGTCCCACGCTGCCCGCCGCCGAAGAGAGCGCGCTCGTGTACACCGCTTGGATGGAGTCGATCACAACGACCGTCTCGTCGCCGATCGCCTCTTCGATGTCTTCCAAACACGTTTCGTTCAACAGGAGAAGGGGCGAATCGCCCAGCCCCAGCCGCGCGCAGCGCAGCTTGACCTGCGAACAGCTCTCTTCGGCGGAAACGTATAAGACCTTCTGCGTCTTGGCAAGGTGTGCCGCCACTTCCGTCAAAAGCGTGCTCTTGCCGATGCCGGGGTCGCCGCCGACCAAAACGAGGGAACCGGGCACGATGCCGCCGCCGAGCACCACATCCAGCTCGGCTATGCCCGAAGAGACGCGCGCGAACCGTTCTTCGCGGACGTCTTTGAGCGGGACGGGGCGGTTGAGCGTTGCCGAACGTTCCCTTTTTGCCGCCCGCTGCGGGGCGGGCTCTTCGGCGATCTCTTCGACGAGCGTGCCGAATTTTCCGCAGCCGGGGCAGCGCCCCAGCCACTGCGGGCTCTGTGCTCCGCATTCGGAGCAGACATAGATGCTTTTGCTTTTTGCCATAGTGTTCCTTGCTTTATTGAATAAGTATTTGCGCGAGCCAAAATTGCTTTAATACTATGATCGCGCGTTCCAAAACCATGCTTTTGCCTAAGCACCTATCTAAACAATCGAATCGCGCGAGGCAAAACCACGCTTTTACCTAAGCACCCTATTTAAACAATCAAATCGCGCGCTCCAAAACCACGCTTTTGCCTAAGTACCATCTAAACAATCGAATCGCGCGTTCCAAAACCACGCTTTTGGAAAAGCGCCCCCAATTTGCCGCAAACCTGCGGCTTATAGGGAAAGAGTGAATTTGCGCGATTTTTTAATAGGAGAAGCCTTTAAAGATCGCGCAAAGAGAGAAAACCAAATGCAGAGCCGCACTCTTCGCGGCGAACATTCGGTTGTCTCTCAAATCACGGAAATTTTTTTCAGCTCTTTTGAAAAAAATTTCGTGAAGAGATCGTTGCATTCGCAACCACCGTGATCCCTTCGCCTCTGCCGATATAGCCCAAGCCCTCGTTCGTTCCCGCCGAAATGCC
>CALWBR010000085.1 GCA_944376145.1 uncultured Clostridia bacterium
TCATCAGCTGCTTTTCCAAGAAAATGACGGTGAAATCCTTTTTTCCCGCAATGCCCGTGACAAGGTTGCCGTGCTTTACATACTTTTTGGAAGGAAGGATCAACGTGCCGGGATCTTCCGGGCGGAAGGTGTTTTTGATCCGGATCGGGATATCCCCTTTCCGCACGGGATAGATCGCGTCCGCGTGCAAAACGTTTGCCCCCATATACGAGAGCTCCCGCAGCTCTTTAAACGAGATGATCTCGATCTTTTCCGGGCTGTTGACGATGCGCGGGTCGCAGGCGAGAAATCCGCTCACGTCCGTCCAATTTTCGTACAATTCCGCATTGACGCCGCGCGCCACGATGGAGCCGCTGATATCGCTCCCGCCTCGCGTGAACGTCTTGACGCTGCCCCATGCGTCCAACCCGTAAAATCCGGGTATGACGGCATGTTCAACGTGTTTGAGGCGCTGTGCGATACAACGATAAGTGTACGCTTCGTCAAAAAGCCCGCGGTCGTTGAAAAAAATGATCTCCTGCGCGTCGACAAATTCCCATCCGAGCAAAGCGGCGATGAGACGCGCGTTCAGATACTCTCCGCGCGAAGCGGTAAAATCTGCACTCTTATTGGCAACGATCTGCCGTTCGCACTCATCCAAGATCGACTCGATATCAAAACCGGTAAGCCCGAGCTCTTCGACAATGGAAACAAAGCGGCGACGCACGGGAGCAAACGCTTTATCGCATTTCCCCGTTTCCGCCGCTTCGCGATAGCACTCATACAGTTGATCCGTGATCTTTACGTCACCGGAAAAGCGTTTGCCGGGGGCGGAAACAACGGCATACCGCCGCGTTTCGTCGGCGCGCAAAATGCTTACCGCGCGCATGATATTGTTGCCGTCCGCCAGTGACGAACCGCCGAATTTACAAACTTTCAGGTGCATCAGCGTATCTCCTTTGCTTCGAGATAATATCTCTTCTCCGCACTCTCCCCCATAGAAAATGTTTTGCGCGGCAAACTGCCTTTTTGCAAAACATACGGAAACAATTCCGCTTTATCCATTTTCGGCAACAGCACGCCCACATGATCGGCATACTTCTCCGTGAGCGCCGCAAGCGCGTCTTCCTCATGCACATAATCGACGCTGCCGCCGTTTTCGGCAAGATACTTTGCGATGTAAGCATCGACGGAAGCGACCGCATCCGCCGCATGCCGCGGCAAAGAGATCGGCTGTTTTTTACCGCCGCAATACAATGCGCCCGCCCCGTCGCCGTGCAAAGGGAACCCCGCCATAAACTTTTCTGCGTCAACGCCTTTTACAAGACGGTGGATCGCCTCAAAATAGATGCCTTCGTCGTAAAGATTTACAGCCTCACACAGCGCAAAACGGGCAGGATGCGTTTCCTTCTCTTCTGCATTAAGGGAGAGCTTTTTCTTGTCCCAGGCGGCTTTGGCGGTAGCAAGCGAATGATTCCCGTCCCCGACCATGAACAGGATCCCGTTCCTTTCGATCGCCGAAAACGCATCGAGGACAGGGCGCACATCCGTGATCGCCCTGCCGCGGATATGCCCGCCGCCCATGTTCAGCGGAAAGTCATACACGATTTCGCCCGCCGCCCGTTCCGCCGCGGCACGCACCGTATCGGCGGGGTCGTCGTACAGCAGCATGATATGCGGCAATTCGAGAACGGCGCCCTCACGGATCTTTAACCGAGGCGGGATGCGCTCGACAATGGTCGCCTCGCTTGCGCGGATGGGAGCGGCGTCTTCATGACGGTAAGAATACGCCTCCAGATCCACCGCAAGTACGATCCCGCAGCGGCGCGCAACATACGGCGTGGAACGCTCCACGAAAACAAACCCGCGCGGCAGGCGGCGGAAAACACCGCTTTTCAAATACGCGCGCATCGTCTCTTTGGCGGCACGCTCGCGCGCCGAAGTATCCGCTCCTTCCTCCATATAAACTTCCGGAAGGATCATGCGAAGCGTGGAAGGCTTGTCCCCCACAAAGGCATCCAAAGCCTCCCAATACGAAGGATCGGAAGTGTGTTGATCGCAGGCAACGACTGCCCAAGCCGCCAGATCGATGCCCTTGTTCGGCAGCAGGATCTCCGGCACGGAAATGATAAACTTTTTCATTTGCAAAACGCCTGAATCGTTCATAAACGATCACGTATAATTGATCACGATAAAAATGCCGACCGCAAGCACGAGCGCAAGCAGTTTGAGCGGAACGTTGTCAATAAAAATACCGGCGACCTTGCGCCAAAAGCTCCTTTCCCTCATGCGTGTTTCCTCCCGTCAGCATTGAGATCTTTCCAATAATATTCATTCAGCGTACGTTTGAGCAGATCGTAATCGGCATAGCGGGAGATCTTACCGCGCTGCGCGATCGTGATAATGCCCGTCTCTTCCGAGACGATGAGCGCGACCACGTTGCTCGTTTCGGTTATCCCGATACCCGCGCGATGCCGTGTTCCCAATTCCTTGGGGATGTTTACATTTTGCGTCAGCGGTAAAAAACAGCCCGCCGCCTGGATCTTGTAATTGTTGACGATCATCGCCCCGTCATGCAGCGGCGCTTTGGGGAAAAAGATCCCCTCGATCAGCTGCGAAGAGATCTTCGCATCCAGCGCGACGCCGCTTTCCAACACCTGCGAAGGAAGATTGTCGCTTGCCAAAATAATGAGCGCGCCGATGTTGTCCTTTGAAAGATTTTGCAGCGCTTTGATGATCTCGGAAATATAACGCTCCACTTCCTCACGGGAGGCGCCGCTCTGATGTTCCTTCCGCTCCGTCGGGGAATACGAGGCAAAATTCAAAAGGTCGCGCTTGACTTCCACATTGAAGACGACCAGCATGACAAGCACCAACAGCAGCGGTACAAGGATAAACAGCCAATTGTTCAGCTCTTGGTTACCGACAAAAACGACGCCCGCCGCAACAAGTATGAGCACAAACACCGCGATCAGCCAGCGCGCCCCGCTCGCCTTCAGCACACGGAACACATAATAAATGACGACCGCAAAAAGCAGAACCTCCAGCGCATCGAATAAGGTGAACCCTTTAAAAATATCCGCTACTTTTACAAAAAACTCAGGCATGTCCCCTCCGTTTCCGCAACGCCCCTTCTCCGTGCGGCACAGCGCAGTGCAAAAACATACTTCCTACTCTGTTTATTTTATAAATATTTTACAAAAAAAATCCGAAAAAGAAAAGCAAATCGACCTGCTTAACCCGCATTATTTTCCTGCCCGCCGAAAAAAAGTTCCGCATTCACAACGGCGAGAGCTCCTTGCGGCGTCCGTTTGCCGCTCTTGATCTCGTTGACCGCTCCGAGAATAAAAAAATATGTGCGCACGATGCGCTCCTTCCCCCACGCGTTCGCCTGACGGCGGCTCATTTTGACGGCGTACTCCTTCATCCCCAACACCTTCGCCGCGTCGGCATCGGTTCGCTTCAAAACCGCAACGGCATACATCGTGCGGAAAAAATTACACAACGAGTTGAGAACGCCCGCTTCATCCATTCCTTTGCCCATCAATTCATTCATGACGGACATATATCCGGTAAAATTACCGCGCCCGAGCGCGTCGGTCATCTCATAGATCTTATACTCGGCATCCCGATACACGACCGCATCGACATCCGCCGCGGTGATCGTGCCGCCCTTGCCCGCATACGCCAACAATTTTTCCGTTTCGGCAGCAATGCGCGACATGCTGCCGAGGCAGTACCGCATGATCCGCTCGCAGCACTCCATATCGCAGGCGACCCCTTCGCGGCGCATCCGCGTGAAGATCCAACGGAGCACCGTCTCTTCATCGGCGCGGGAACAATCCACATAGGTCACGTTGGGCGCCTTTTTCAGATCCGCTCCCTTTGCCTTTCCGCCTTTGTTGTTGACGATCAACAGGATCGTTGAGGCGCAAGGATGCTCGAAATACGGCTTCAAGTACGTATCGAACTCCCGCTCGCTCGGAAACAGGTCGGCGACCTTCACGATGCGCTTTTCGCTGCAAAACGGAAAGCACTGCGCCGCCGCAACAAGCGACGTGAGGCGATCCCCTTTGAGTTCAGCCCCATCGAAAGCGGTGCTGTTGAGCGCGGATTCGGACAGAAAGCGCTCGCGAAGCATCTCTTCGCCGCGGCGTTTGAAATACTCCTCTTCCCCGTCGAACAAATAGATGGGAGCGGCGCCCGCCTCTATGCTGTTTTTAAACAAAACGAACTTCATGTTTCACCCCGTGCCCGTTACGGAAATTATATCACCCCGCCACAAAATTTGCAAGTCGCCGGTATCATATACGCTGATATTTCCGCCGCCCTTCCGAAAAACGATCTCTCTTTCCGGCATGCAGGCGATGCGCAGCAATTCGTCTTCCGTATCCGTGATCAAAAAACGGGCATGCGGCAGCGGCTCCGTAAATTCGGCGCCTTCCGCCGCAACGACAAGCCCCGTCCCCTCGATGTTCAGATACAAGATCTCCTCCCCGTAAAAGCGGGCATCCGCGCCGCCGAAAGAGAAAAATCCGTCCTGACGGACAAGCTCCACCGTCCGGAAAGGATCCTGCAAGATCGAATCGGACGGAACATATAACGCATCGACTTCGACATATTGCAAAAGGACGGGCACCGCGGCATTTGCCGCCCCTGCATCCGACAATATAATGACGGCATCCAGCCCGTCGACCCCTTCCTGCAAAAACAACCGTTCCAAATAATCGCGGTCGGGCACGCCTGTGGCGATCATGCAACACTCGCCTTCGCTCCGAAGCAAAAGCACGTTGTTTTCTCCGTAATAAGAGTGCAGGGACAACCTGTGACCGTACCCGAACGCGTTGTTGCGCACAAGCATGCAGACAACGAGCACGGCAAGCAAAAAGAACACCAAAACCGCCCGCGGCAACGGGCGCAGATTGATCTTATCCGAAAACGCATAGACCGCCCCGTAAAACAGGAACGCCAAGCCCCCGAAAGAAAAACCGCTGATGAGCAAGACTTTGAATTCCAGCATCAAAACGGGCGCAACGACGGCGCCGAGCATGCATTCGGGGAGAAAGAGCAGCACGCCACCGGCAAAAGGCATGACGGCAGCCAGCACCGTACAGACAAATAAAACGGAATACACCATGCCGATGAGCGGGATAAAAAGAAGATTGAGCACCAACCCGAGCACCGACGCATACCCGAAGCAATCGAGCAAGATCGGGAATGTGCACAATTGTGCAGAAAAGCAAACGGCGACCGCCGAACTGAGCCTTTTCGGCAAAAAGCGGATCCTTGCCAAAAGACGCGACAAATGCCCGCCCAGCACAATGATCCCAGCCGCCGCAGCGACGGACAACTGAAATCCCACGGAAAACAAATAAACGGGATGAAGGATCATCACCGCAAAGGCGGCAAGCGAGACCGAATTCAGTTTATCATACGCCCAGCCGCCGGCTTCCGCCACGCTGAGCGTCAGGCACATGACGAGCGCGCGCACCGCCGAGGGAGAAAACCCGCAGATCCCCGCATAGAACACCAACACGAGCGCCACGACCGGAACGCGCACCCAACGATTCACATACAGCTTGCGCAAAACAAAGGCGACGATCCCGTATACGATACCGATATGCAGCCCCGAAACGGCAAAGATGTGCGCAATGCCGCCATAACGGAAATTTTGCAGCACGTCTTCTTCCATATATCCGCTGTCTCCGAGCAGCATCGCATAGGCGATCGGCGCGGAATCCTCCTGCAATTCGGCGAACAGCACCTCGCGCACCCTGCTTCGCACGGCGTCGAACATTCCCATCCTGCCTTCGCCCGCGACATACACCTCGTTGCTCTCGCCGCGGTAGCGGATCCCGCCGATCACGGCGTTGGTATTCATCCTGCCGTAGGAGTGCACGTCGAAGACCGTGACCTCCGCTTCGGCATAGACGAGCATCCCGATCTCCGCCTCCGTTTCGGGTGCGTACAACATCATCTTTCCGTCCGGAGCGATCTCCTGTCCGTCCTCTGTGACGAGCGATACGTCGCGCAGCGTGAGCACTTCGCCGAACCCCGCCGCGCCGATCTCCTCCACGGTGCCGACGACCGTACAATCCCCTTCGACCACGGGAGAAGATTCAAATGCACCGAGGTGAAAGGAAAGCGAAAACGCCCCGACCGCAAAGACCGCACAGAGCAACAGAGAGAATAACACAAATTTACCGACCTTACGCCGTTTGACCAGCCTCACCGCGAACGCTGCCGCCGCCACGGGAACGAAGAGCAGACAAAACAGGAGAGAATGCAACCCGAAAAAATAGAAAAGAAGGATCCCCGCCCCGAATGCCAAACAAAGCAGCAAGACAGGACGAAAATTTACGAACCTGTCTCCGTCGTACAAACGATGGGATCCCTCTTTCAAATTCTTGTTCATTTCTTCCTTTGTTTCCGCCGCTTAGACGACGATATAAAAACACAACTCCCCGCCGATGACGTAGGCATCTTCCAACGAAAGCGGCGCAAACAGATCGTAGCCCGCCGTATCGCCCGCAACGCCCGCAAGGGCAAACACTTCCCCGTAGGTGCTGCCGTACGGAACCAGCATTTGCACCCCGTCGGCAGAAGCATCCCCGCGCACGATCACACGCACCAAACCCTCGGCGGAAAACTGCTCCGCATATCCTGCGGAAACGGGCTCCTCCCGCAACGCGGCAAGCGACGGCAAGAGAGCCGCCGCCGCAAGGATACATAAAAACAAAGCCCCGAACAGAAAACACGCGATCGTCCGCATATCAATTCAAACTGATACGGTCACTAACGGACCGAACAAAATTCGTACGCTGCACCCCGAGAGAAATGCAATCGCCGACAAATTCGGTAAGTTTATCGCCGGGGCGCGCCACTTTGAGTTCCTCGAAAACAAGAGGCAGCAGATCCGAAACATACAAACTGACACGGTTTTCGAGCAAGCCGCGCACGAGCGCAATGATCTCATACGGGGTAAAGTCCTCTTCCGAACGGCGGATAGGGTCAGTCTCCGTCCGGTACGCATCGCAAGCAAGGCACTTATCCGTTTTGCGCAAGTACGTTCTGCCCAAAAGCTGTTCCGACCGAAACGCGCACAGTGCGATGAGCTTTTCCATCCGCTCTTCGACTTTTGCGCCGAATTTTTGGATCCCGAGCGAAGAAAGACAGCGCTTGATCAAAAAGCTCTCCGAGATCGGTTCTTCCGCCGCCACGATCGCCCGCAGCCGCGCAGCGATCTCCGCATCATGCTCCCCGCCCGTGACATACTGTGCCTGTTCCTGCAACGGCTCAAGCTTCGCATACCGATAATTTTTACGGTATTTCAACAGATGGTCGCGGCTGCCTTTATCCAGCCCGCAGAGCCTGTCAAGCACGTCTTTGACCTTTTTAATCTCCCGTTTGGGGTTGTTGATATAATTGATCGTAAACAGCCGCGCCACATTCCAGTTGTTGAGCTTCAACGTTTGCAGCTGCAAAAGATTCCTGTCTCTTGCACACGAACGGCTCGCCGTAACGCCGTCGCACATGACGGCGAGCAAAAAGCGCTTTTTGTTCCGCGGATCGATGACCGCACAGTCGATCTTGAAATCGGAAACGCCGACATCGTAACGGCATTCGTAACCATACGTCTTCAATTCTTTGGCGATGTATTTGCCGATCCCGCCCACGGCAGGCTTCAACTCTTCCGAACGGATCGCAAGCGTCGTTTTCCCCTTCTCCGCAAACTCCAAAAACGCCTTCAGCCCTGCGACGCCTTTGCTGTTTGTCTTTGCAAGGTTGATCATGGCAGAGGTCATCGAAGAGAAGACGACCATCTCCTCTCTTGCGCGGGAAACGGCGACGTTGAGACGGCGCCACCCGCCGACCTGGTTGAGCGGTCCGAAGTTAAGAGAGACCCTTCCCGAACGATCCGGACCGTAGCAAACGGAGAACAAGATCACGTCACGCTCGTCGCCCTGCACGTTTTCAAGATTTTTGACGAACAGCGGTTCCTCCCGCTCATAGGCGACGTCTTCCAATTTGTTTTTGACGAGAGCATCCGCCAAGCGGCGCTCCACGTAATCCTGTTGCGCGGTGCTGAACGTGACCACACCGATGCTGGAACGGCTGAGCTTCGGGTCTTTCAGGCGGCGGACGACCTCTGCCACGAGCGCCTCCGCCTCCGCTTTATTGCGCTTGGTAAACCCGCGGTCGTAGACGCCGTCCTCCACAAGCACGAGCCGCACCTTGCTCTCCAGCGCATCCGGAGAAGGGAACGTGCACAGCTTGTTCCCGTAATACATGATGTTTGAGAACGCGATCAGGCTCTCGTGCTTGCTCCTGTAATGCCAGTTCAAGTGCTTTTCCGGCATACCGAGGGCAAGGCAGTCGTCCAAAATGCTTTCAAGATCTTCCGCCTCCAGGTTCTCTTCATCGACATACCCGGAGCTGAAAAAGGAAGTCGGCGGCAGCTGTTTCGGGTCGCCGACGATCACGGCGCTCTTTGCGCGTGCGAGCGCGCCGATCGCTTCGCTGGTCGGCAGCTGCGACGCTTCATCGAATACCACGAGGTCAAACAGGTCGGGATCCGCCTGCAAATACTGCGCGACCGTGATCGGGCTCATGAGAACGCACGGAGCGAGCCGCGCGAACAGCCCGGGGATCTCCTGTAAAAAATCCTTGATCGACATGCCGCGCATGTTCGCTTTGGCGATGCGCTGGAACGTAAGCACTTCCAAGCTGAGCGGACCTTCCGTAGACGTGCTCGGCAGCCCCGCGATGAGCACGTTGCGGATGTGCGCACGCGAAAGCGCGTTGAATTGTTCGTCGAGCATACGGAACTGCTCGATCTTTTCTTCCAAGATCGCGGCGGAAAACTTGGAGAGCACGGGGTCGGCGCCGATGTTCGTCTCAATAAAATTCCGGTATACGTTTTTGCGGAAACTGGAAAGGATGTTGTCGGACGTCGTCGCACCGGATTCCAGCGAATCGGTAATAAAAGACAATCCCTCCGCATTGAGCTGCGCGGAGATCTTTTTAAACATGCACCACGCCGCCAGCATATCCACATTGTCTATGAGCGCGCTCGCTTTATTGCTGAAATAATCCAGCAAGTCTTCGTCGTAATACTTATCGCTCGCCGCGCAAACGACGGTGCAAAACGCATGCATGCTCTCTTCAAAGCCGGAAACGGCACGGCGCAGCCCCGTAAGCATCGGACGGGCAAGCCCGCCCGCCGATCGGATGCAAACGCTGTTGAAGCTGTCCGCATTATAATCCATGAAGACGCTTTCTGCCAGCGCATGCAGACGGCGCAGCACTTCAAAAAACTCTTCCCGACGGCGGAAGTTGATCTTCCCGCCCCGATCAAGGAAGTTGCGCGCCAGCGGCGTATTGCTCTTGACGAGCTGCAGATCCTCATAGATCTGCGCAACGATACCGACATATTTGATCTCATCGGCGGGAGCCAAACGCACGTTTGCCGCGCGGCGCAGCCGTTTGATCGTTGTGGTCAGGATCTTGGAACTGCGGTAATTCTCGCCCCAGTTATCCAATTCCTGTTCCACGACGGCGGGATCGGCATCCAGGTCGATCAACGATTTGAACACTTTAAAGTAGCTGTCACAAAGCCTGTCTAACCTGCGGTTGGCATTGAAAAACACATAAAATTCGCTTTCGTCGCAGCCGAAATATTTTTCCGCCTCCCCGGAAGAGAGCAACTCGATGAGCTGAACGAGCGTCTCCATCTTTTTTTGGGTAAAGGAACTGATCCGCTGTTTATAATGATCGAGGAACAGGCTGAGATAGCTTTTGAGATGTTTGATCTCCGCGAGCAGCACCTCCGCCGAAATGCACACGCGGCTGCGCACCGCCGCATCGTACTCGCTGATGTTCACATTTTCAAAGGGAGAACGATAGACGCCGCCGCATTGCTTTGCCGCCGCGGAAACTTCCAGCAGCAAACGCTCATAATTTTCCAGCTTTTCGCGCGTCAGACTGTCATAAAACGTACTTTCGATATCCAGAACGTCCGGTGCGTTTCTGTTTTTCAAGTAGATCAGGATCCCTTCGTAAACAGAGACCCCCAGCCTGCGCTTGCGGTGCAGCGCTTCGACGGGCGCATTGAGCGCTTCCCGCACGTCTGCGATCTGCGCGCTTTTTTCGGAAAACGCCGGGCTTTCCTGTTCGGAGACAAGCGAAAGCGTGTTCTCCAAATTTTTAAGGAGCTGTGCCTTATCCGCCTTGTTGGCGTGCAATTCGAGGCAGAACTCTCCCAGCCCGATCGAATCAAGACGCTTTTTTACGACAGACAGCGCCGCCTGCTTTTCCGCCACAAACAGCACGCGTTTGCCCCTTCCGAGGCAATTGGCGATGATATTGGTGATCGTTTGGCTTTTTCCCGTGCCCGGAGGACCGTGCAGCACGAACGAAGTGCCGTTTGCCGCCTCCGCGATCGCCGCAAACTGCGACGCATCCGCCGTGAGCGGCGTCAGCACCTCTTCCGGCGCATAGTCGTCTTCTGCCTTGTCCTCAAAGACGCGGTTTTCGATCTGCAGCCGGTTATCAAGCAAGGAACGAACGATCGAATTTTTGCGGAACTTATCGATATTCCTGCGCACATCGTTCCACATCGCATAGCGCGCAAAAGAAAAGTTAGCGAGGTACACGTCTTCGAGCACGTCCCAACGCCGCATGTTCAAGATCTCCGCCTTGACCATGGCGAGGATCTCGGAGACGCGCAGCCCCTTTGCGTTATCCAGCCCGCGGATGTCGATCTTGAATTCGCGCAGCAAAAATTCCAGCAGCGTATTATTAAAAAGCGGCTCCGTCTCCGCCGCCGTGACGGTATATCCCTTGCCGCCTTTACCGCGCGCGATCTTGACGGGAACGAGCACGAGCGGCGCATAGTGCGCCTCGCCGCCTTCTCCTTCGAACCACTTCAAAAAGCCGAACGCGAGGAAAAGCACGTTTGCCCCCGCTTCCTCTTCGGCTGTTTTTGCTTTGCGCAGCAAAAAGCGGATGACGTCTTCCGTCTCCTCCCGCTCGGCGCATGCGCGCAGGCGTTTGTTCTTCAATTCGACGCCAATGAGCTCGGCAAGGGAAGAGAACCCCGCCGCCCCTGCAAAATCCCCTACATTCTGCAGCGAACCGCGCACATCGCTCGTTTTTTCCTGCACAAAAAACGGCTCGCCCGAAACAAGGCTGTCATACGTTGCATTGACGTCGGCAGACATGATGTGCAGCACGTTTTTTTCGGGGCGGAAGTGCAGCAATGTGTTTTTCAGGGAGAGATCGAGCAGACGGCGCTCCCATTGTTTGTTTTTGGTCGCCTTGCCGTCCAAACTGAGTTTGCGTGTCCCCGTCAGGGCGGCGGGCGCCGCATTGGGGTCTGTATCCGCTTCGTCCAGCAGCTCATATCCCTTGATACCGCGGACCTTGAGCGGCAACGGCTGCAAACGCACGAGCCGGCAGCGCTTTATATCGATGACCGTATCAAACCAATCGCCCGAAAGTTTTTGCGCGAAATGCTTTTCCGCCGTGGCGTAATTGACGTTATGCCCCGCAAACAGTTCTTCGGTGTCGAACATGCTCACGTTGTTGATGCCGTCCGAAATATACTTTTGCAGCAGCACAACATCGTCGCCCGCGCTCTCCGCAAAGCAATTTTCGTACAGCCACGCGCCGCACGCGACCCCGCGTTCCCCTAACGCCAGCACGGGATGCAGCCCCGCACATTCCAAGCACGACGCGGCAAACAGCGCCATTTCAAACGCCGTGCACACTTTGTTTTTCAGGATCGCCGTAACGTCTCCCACGGGGAACGGGCTGTCGTAATCGTATTCCGCCGCCGATTTTTCCACAGCCTGCCGCCGTATGGCAGCAAAGACTGCGGCGATCAATTGCCTGATCTTGTTTTTATCCCCTTCCTGGTACCCGCGCCACTCGCACGGCACGTTCCAGCGCGTAAGCTGGCGCCCCGCCTCTTCGAGCACGCGCATGCAATCCGCCACTTTCGGGCGGACGAAACAGGCGAGCAATTCCGCATTCCCGCTTCTGCCGCACCAATAATCGAACGGCAGCACCGTCACTTGCAGCGAGCTTTCAGCAACGGTATCCTTTCCGTGCAGAACGCGGACGCGAACGGTCACGGGCGTCACTTCGGAAAGTTCCGTCAGGTACAGCGGAGAAACGATATTTTGCGCGGCGATCTCCACCGAACTTTCAAAGGGGATCTCCTCCAATTGCTTTGCAAAAGGCAGCAAAAACCCTTCCGCTCCGTCAATGACGACTTCAAGCCCTTCCGCCGCCTCTGCGCCAGCATTGGAAAGCTGCAGCGACGTAAAAAGCGGGACGCGGTTGTAATAATCCGCGTATCCGTAAAATTGCTGCGCGCTCGCCGTGAGCGAGATGCTCTCCTTCAACGTATTTTTTACAGATCTTTTCCCTGCCATAACACACCACAAAAACAAAATTCTTCTCTATAGAGTACGGAATACAGTATACTACAAAATCTTCCGCTTTGCAAGCAGTTGCCAAAATTCGCCAACGGGATCCGACAGGATCGCCCGCCGCAAAAGCGTACGGGAATAAACATTTATCGCCCTCCCGCAGCGGTTTTATGCGTTTTTACCACAGGAAAAAGACAGCCCGCGCCAGACTGCCTTTTATTCGGATAGAAAGCGCAAAATATCGGCATACGAACGCGCGATCTTATCGGGCTGCGCGCCGTGCGGCTGCCCGCCCGACGGCGCATACCACACAGAGGCGATCCCCGCGCCGTTTGCGCCTGCGATATCGGAGGTCAACGAATCGCCGATCACGACGCAGTCTTGCGCCGCGGCGCCGACCTTTGTAAGCACATAGGCGAAAAAGCGCGGATCGGGCTTGGCGAACCCGATCTCATCCGATACAAAGATCCCGCTGAACAGCCCGCGGATCCCGAGCGCGTCAAGCCTGCCGTACTGCGCCTGCGGGGTCCCGTTCGTGACGAGAAAAACGTGCCCCATGCCGCAAAGCGTCCGCAAAAACGGCTCCGCCCCGGGTAGCAGATACCCCGTTTTGCACAGTTTGCCGAAATACAGCTCGTGCGCCCGCTTTGCGTCCGCATCAACGCCGAGAAGCCCGAAAAACCTGGAAAAGCGCAGCACGTGCAGCTGCCCTTTCGTAAGTTCGCCGCGCTCGTACTCCGCCCAAACGTCGTCGTTGATCTGTTTATAGAGCGTATATTGCGCATCCGAATACGGCACTCCCAGCGCCGCCATGGCAAAGCGCAGACTTTCCCGCGACGATCGTACAAAGTCTAAGATCGTTTCATCCGCGTCCAGCAAAAAATTGTTCCGATGCCCGCTCATTCCCGACGCTCCTCCACGACCGCAAGCTCTTTCAGCGCGCGGGTATAGGCAATGTATTTTTCGTGGTCGGTCATCCGCCCGTGCACGACGGCAACGCAGGTAAACTCCAACCCCTTTGATTCATATACGGACATCAAATTGATCTTTTTTTTCGAGATCCTGCCCGTATCGGCAAGAACGTTATAACTTTTGCGCCTGTAACGCTCGACCTCCTCTTCGCTGACGATGATCGCCTTCAACCCCTTTTTATCGCGGAAAAACGAACTGATGCCGCGCGCACCGATCTTCGCCACGGCAGGACCGTCAAACCCGATGGAGCGCATGGGGATATGCAGCCGCTGCGCCACAAACGCAACGATCTGGTTCGTGTTGCGGTAATTGCAATCCAGCGTGTATACGTCCTCTCCGGGGACGCTGTTCCAATCCGTGATACCGCGGAACGGCGTCATGTTTTGGGCAAGGTCTCCGTAAATGTTGAACGCGGCATCCGGATTGATCCCCTTCAGCAACCGGTATTCTCCGGTAGAAAGGTCCTGCCCTTCGTCCACGAACACGAGCGCATACCGCGGCTGCAGCCTGCAGCCGAGCTGCTGCAAGATCATGCACAGTGCGTACGCGTCACAGCGGTACATCCCCTTCCCCATACCGAACGCGTTCTTTGCTTTACGCACCGTCTCTTTATAAAACAGCCGCGCAAATTCGGTGTGCGTACCGCACTTACCGATGCGAGAAAAATACCGATCGCCGCGCAGCGTCTCAAACAATTCGCAAAACCCCGAAAAAAGTGAAGCGATCGTTTCCACCCGTCGGGAAACGGAGGCGATCTCCTCCAAAAGCTGTGAACGCCTGGAAATGCGCTCCGCATACGTCTCCACTTCGACGCCGCCGCGCACGATCTTGTAGCGGCGCAGGTCGGCGATCTCCTTCTCCACCGTGGCGGAAAGAGCAGCCAGATCGCCCAACGCGGCGTCCGTGACCGCCGCGTGCGCTTTTACCAAAAAACTGCCTGCTTTATAAAAGGAAAACAGCCCGCGGTAAAACGCCGCATAGCTCTCCGCATATTTTCCGGCAAGGCAGCCGGAAAGAAACTCTTCCGCCGCCGACGCCTCGTTCATCAACTCGCGGAACGGTTTCGTATAATACAGCCCGCCTTCGGCGCGTTCTTTGATCTCGCCGAGCACGGCGCGGCGCACCCGCGTGCTCGCGTTTCGGATCGCGGCGAACAGTGCAGACTGCTCACCGAAACACTCGACCGCCGCTTCGATCGCCTGCCGGCACTCGCGGCTCAAAAACATACCGGACACACCGTCGTAGATCTTTCGGAGCCTTTCCTCCGTATCGCGCGAAAATTCTTCGGAATAAATATACCGCGCATACGCTTCGGGAGGTTTTGCAGAGAGAATGGCTTTGCCGTCCAGTTCGATCCCCGCGTTGGCAAGCACCTGCAAAAAATATTCGTCGACCGTGGTCGTGCGGATCTTTTCCAGTTCGAGCACCTGCGATAGTTCGTCGATAAACGCATTGAAAGAATTGCTCGGCGTGATCACCAGCACGTCGCGCGGGCGCAGGTCTTCGTTGTTGTACAGCAAAAAGCTCAAACGGTGCAGCATAATCATCGTTTTGCCGCTCCCCGCACAGCCTTGCAGCACAAAACTATCGCGCTCGGGCTTTGTGATGACCTCGTATTGCTGTTCTTGGATCGTTTCAATGATATCGGAGATCGCAGACTGTTCCTTGCGCGTCTTTAAGATCTCCTTTAAATACGGGTCGAAAATGATCTCCTCGTCCCGCCCGGCGATCTCTTCTTTGGTGAGATAATCGCGTACGCTCAGATACTCGTTTTTATAATCGATAAACTTCCCGTTTGCCGTACGCAGCGCACGCCGCAAAACGAGCTTGTATTCGTATTCGTTGATGGAAAAGCGGATCTGGCTCTTTTGATAATATTTGCGCGCAAGCGGTGCACGCCAGTCTACGATCTCCAAATTCACATCGCCGCGCTTTCCGATATAATAACTGTTGTATCCGTCGATCGGATCCGACAGATCCATGCGCGCAAAATACGGCTCGGTAAAAAATACTTTGTACCCTTCGATCTCCTCTCTCCACGCACGGATCTGCGCATTGTACGCAATGATCTCACGATAATTTTCCGCCGAAAAATCCCCGCCGCGAAGCTGTGCGATCGCTTCCTGCGCAGCTTTGATCTTCAATTTGCATTTGTTGATGTAACACACCTTTAACAGGAGCATGACGGTGCGGACGCGCGCCTCCTCATAAGCACGCTGTTTCGGCTCGTCTAAAAGATCCAAAAAGAACGCCTTGTCCGGATCCTTTTGCGGTTTGATGCTCGCATGCAGTTGTTCGAATGTTGTCTCCCCCATTATCTCCCCGCGCGCCGCATCGGATGCGGCGAAAAATACTATTGATTTAGTATAACATATTCCGCACAAAAAAGAAATACCTTTGCGAAAATTTTGCAAAGGTATTTTTTGTGTTTTTTCAACGGCGGCAAGTCAGCCCCCGAAGCGCTCGGCAAGATAAGCGGAAGCCTCCGCTCTGCTTTGAAAAACATGGATCTCGCGCCCCGCGCCATGATCGCGCAAAAGCGCATACGTCTGCGGGAGCTGGGTCACATGAAATTCTTCGATCCATTGGAAAAACTGCGGATCCGGCTCCGTTTCCAGCCACGGCAAATCTTCTCGCTGCTGCCCGATGCGCGCCGCCGCGCCCGCAAGGCAATCCGCAACGGGAAGGTCGAACAAAAAGACCGTATCGCAAGCGCGCAGCCGTTCGGGAAGCGTCCGCGCATAGTTCCCGTCCAAGATCCAACGCTCCTCCCGCAAGATGCGCCGCAAGGCGGCGTCAAAGTCTTCCGGTGCGATTGTAGTTCTGTCCGGCTTATGCCACAGCCGATCGAGATAATAGAGCGGCAGCCCCGTCCCGTCGCGCAATGCGCGCGCAAACGTGCTTTTTCCGGCGCCCGGGCAGCCGATGACGATCGCTCTTTGCATAAACGCGCCGGATCACTCCCACTCAATGGTGCCACAGGGCTTGGGCGTCAGATCGTACAGCACACGGTTCACGCCCGGCACCTCTTTGGTGATGCGTTCCGTGATGTGCTGCAACAGAGCAAACGGAACGTCCTCCACTGTCGCCGTCATTGCATCCACCGTATTCACGGCACGGAGGATAACGGGATACGCAAACGTGCGCAAGCCGTCTTTGACGCCGACGGATCGGAAATCGGGCACGACGGTAAAGTACTGCCAAACCTTGCCCGCAAGCCCGTTCTTGGCAAACTCTTCCCGCAAGATCGCATCCGACTCGCGCACGCATTCCAACCGCTCGCGCGTGATCGCGCCCAAGCAGCGCACCCCGAGCCCCGGGCCGGGGAAGGGTTGACGGTACACCATTTCATCCGGCAAACCGAGCGCTTTGCCGACAACGCGCACCTCGTCTTTGAACAGGAATTTCAAAGGCTCGACGAGCTCGAATCGGAGATCGTCCGGCAAGCCGCCCACGTTGTGATGCGCTTTGACGGGACCGCTCTCCAAAATATCCGGATAAATGGTGCCTTGCGCCAAAAATTCGATCCCGTCCTGCTTGCGCGCCTCTTCTTCAAACACGCGGATGAACTCCGCACCGATGATCTTGCGCTTCTTTTCCGGTTCGGCAACGCCTGCAAGTTTGTCCAAGAAACGGTCGACCGCGTCCACATAAATGAGATTGGCGTTCATGCGGTTTTTGAACACTTCGACGACCTGTTCGGGTTCGCCTTTACGCAAAAGCCCGTGATTGACGTGCACGCAGACGAGGTTTTTGCCGATCGCCTTGATCAAAAGCGCCGCAACGACGGACGAATCCACCCCGCCGGACAACGCCAGCAAAACTTTTTTGTCGTCCACCTGCGCCCGCACCGCCGCCACTTGTTCCGCAATAAATGCATCGGCAAGTTCGGCATTGTTGATACGCGCCATGTTTTCGGGGCGCTTGTTGCTTTCCATAAAAACATCCCTCCGTAAAAATTGATCTCGAACTATGTTCCGCGGCGAAAATTGCCGTGATCTATCTTCTTCTTTCCGCATCGCCGACGATCGGCACGGTGATATCGCGCGTCAGCGACCCGTACAGATCGGGACGGCGATACGTGTTGCCATGGATCCCGCACCGACGATAAGCGCGCAGCATCGGCAAATCGATATTGGCAAAAAACAATCCCTCTTCTTCCCCCGCTTGCAGCAAGCAAGTCTCGCGCGGGCAACCGCCGCCGGGGAAACAGGAAACGCCGTCATAGACGGAAGAATGCCCGTTGCTCGCACGGCACGCACCGGCAGGGTAATTCACCGAAGCGACCGCATACATGTTCTCGTACGCATACCCGCGCAGCAAGGCAAGGCGATCCGCCCCCATTGCACAGGCATGCGGCGCCAAAACGAGCTCTGCCCCCTCCAACATCAAAATGCGCGCACTTTCCGAAAATTCGGCGTCGAACCCCAACAGCGCGCCGACCCGTACCGTGCCTTCCGCCGTTTCCAGGTCACACACGGAAAAATCATCTCCCGCGGTCACGCATTTATCCTCGACGAACCCGCAGGTATGCACCTTCGAATTATGCAGCACCTCCCAACCGTTCCTGTCGAACAGGCAGAAGGAATTTTTGGGCTGCATGGCACAATTTTCAAGAAACGTTATGCCGATCGCCATCTGCAACTGCCTGGCGAGCTGCCCGAAAGACCGCACAAAAGCGCCGCCGTAAGAGATTGCCGCCTGCTTGCAGCTCCAAGCATCGCTCGGCAGGTCGCCGCCGCAGCTCCACAATTCGGGAAAGAGCGCCAAGTCTGCCCCCTCCCTTGCGGCTTTTCTGCACCAAGCCTCTCCCTTGACATGATCCTCTTCAACGGTTCTTCCGGGAAAAATCTGTAACAGCGCGATCTTCATAGCGTACAATCTCGTAAAAAAATCATTCCCACTCGATGGTTGCGGGCGGCTTGCTGGTGATGTCGTAGACGATGCGATTGGCATGCGGCACTTCGTTGGTGATACGGTTGGATACCGTTTCCAAAACCGCAAACGGGATATGCGCCCAATCCGCCGTCATGGCGTCGACGCTTGTGACCGCACGAAGGGCAATGACGTTTTCATACGTCCGAAAGTCTCCCTGCACCCCGACCGTTCTGCAATCGGTCATCACGGCAAAATACTGCCAGATCTCTTTATCCAGCCCGGCTTTGGCGATCTCTTCCCGAAAGATGAAATCCGCCTCCCGCAGCGTTTCCAATTTTTCGCGGGTGACTTCTCCCATGATCCGTATGGCAAGCGCAGGACCCGGGCACGGCTGCCGCCAAACGACGGAATCCGGCAAGCCAAGCTCCGTACCCAAACGGCGCACTTCATCTTTAAACAGATCGCGCAAAGGCTCGATGATCTCTTTAAAGTCCACGACGGAAGGCAGACCGCCTACGTTGTGATGGCTTTTGATAACGGCGCTCTTGCCTTTTCCGCTCTCGATCACATCCGGATAGATCGTGCCCTGCACGAGAAAATCGACGGCGCCGATCTTTTTTGCCTCTTTTTCAAACACGTTGATAAATTCCGCGCCGATGACCTTGCGTTTCTGCTCCGGCTCGCTGACTTTTGCGAGCTTTTCCAAAAACAACTCCTGCGCGTCCGCTTTGATCAGGTTCATGCCGAGCCCGTCACGAAAAACAGACATGACTTCTTCCGGCTCGTTTTTGCGGTGTAGCCCGTGATCGACAAACACACAGGTAAGATTGTCGCCCACGGCTCGATGGACGAGCGTTGCCGCCACGGCGGAATCCACACCGCCGGACATGGCGCACAACACTTTTTTGTTCCCGACGCGCTCCCGAATGCCCGCCACCTGTTCGGCGACGTAATTTTTCATCGTCCAATCGCCCGACGCACCGCAAACGCGGTACAAAAAGTTCTTCAACAGCGCGTTCCCGTATTCGGAATGCACGACTTCGGGATGGAACTGCACGCCGTAGATCTTCCGTTCTTCACTGCCGAATACGGCAACGGGGCAACTTTCCGTAGAGGCAAGGACGCGGAACCCTTCCGGAACCGCCGTCACATGATCGGTATGGCTCATCCAACACACGCTCGTTTCGGGGATCCCCTCGGAGAGCGGGCTCGCCTCCCCGAAAGAGAACGTGCGCTTCCCGTACTCGCTCGCCTTAGCGTGCTCCACCTTCCCGCCGAGGGTATAGGCAATGAGCTGGCAGCCGTAGCAAATGCCGAGCACCGGGATCCCGAGCGAAAAGATCGCCCGGTCGATGTGCGGAGAATCCGCATCGTAAACGCTGTTCGGTCCGCCCGTAAAAATGATGCCGATCGGGGCGTATTCGCGGATCTTTTCGATCGTCATGTCACAGGGCTTCAAATCGCAATACACTTTCAGATCGCGCACCCTGCGCGCAATAAGCTGGTTGTACTGTCCTCCGAAATCAAGGACTAAAACTCTTTCATGCTGCATATGGTCTCTCTGCCAAAGGAAAAATGAAGACGAACTTTTGTTTCTAAGCGATGCAAACTTTATAAATTTCCGTAAACAGAACAGAATGTACCGCAGCGGCTGCGGTACATTCTCTTCCTTTTACAACCCGCGGGGGCTGTAATTGGGTGATTCTTTGGTAATGGAAATATCGTGCGGGTGGCTTTCAATGAGCGATGCGTTGGTAATACGCACAAACCGCGCGTTTTTACGCATCTCTTCGATGTTGCGCATCCCGCAATATCCCATGCCAGCACGAATGCCGCCGACCATTTGAAAGACGATATCTGCCAGCCTGCCGCGATACGGCACCCGCCCCTCCACGCCTTCCGGAACGAACTTACGGGCATTTTCCTGGAAGTAACGGTCATTGCCGCCGGCTGCCATAGCCCCGAGCGAACCCATGCCGCGGTATACTTTGAAATTCCTGCCCTGGTAGATCTCGACTTCGCCGGGGCTTTCAAGCGTTCCGGCAAAAAGGCTGCCGATCATCACAACGGACGCACCTGCGCCGAGCGCTTTGACGATATCGCCGCTGTACTTGATGCCGCCGTCGGCAATGATGCGCTTTCCGAGCTTGTCTGCCATTTCGGCGCATTGCATGACGGCGGTGAGCTGCGGCATACCGATGCCCGCCACGACGCGCGTCGTGCAGATCGAACCGGGCCCGATGCCGACTTTGACGACGTCCGCGCCGGCATCGATGAGCGCCTGCGTCGCTTCCGCCGTGGCAACGTTGCCTGCGATCAGCGCAAGGTTCGGATACTTGGCTTTGATCTGCGCGACCTCTTCAATGACGCCTTTGCTGTGCCCGTGCGCCGTATCGACCACGATCACATCCACTTTCGCCGCGACCAACGCCGCAATGCGCTCCATGGTGTTTGCCGCGCGCCCCACCGCAGCACCCGCAAGCAGCCTGCCGTTTTTATCACGGGCAGAATTCGGGTACTGGATGCTCTTTTCAATATCTTTGATGGTAATGAGCCCTTTGAGATACCCTTCTTTATCGACGATGGGGAGCTTTTCGATCCGATGTTTCCCCAGGATCTTTTGCGCCTCTTCCAGCGAAGTGCCGACAGGCGCCGTGACCAAATTTTCCTTGGTCATAACATTGTCGATGGGCTGGTCGTAATTGGATTCGAAACGAAGGTCGCGGTTGGTAAGGATGCCGACGAGCTTGCCGTTTTTGGTAATGGGCACCCCGCTTATTTTATAGCGCTCCATCAGCGCAACGGCTTCCCGCACGCTGTTTTCGGGAGAAAGAAAGAAGGGATCGGTGATAACGCCGTGTTCACTGCGTTTGACCTTGTCCACCTGGCTCGCCTGCTCTTCGATGCTCATGTTTTTATGGATGATGCCGATGCCGCCCTCCCGTGCAATGGCGATCGCCAAATTGCTCTCGGTAACGGTATCCATCGCAGAGCTCATCAACGGGATATTCAAACGGACATCGTCCGTCAGTTTGGTCGACAAATCGACCTCGGACGGCAATACATCCGATGCCCCGGGGATCAGCAAAACATCGTCAAACGTCAACCCTTCCTGCACGATCTTATTCATAAGCGACTCTCCTTTTGCCGAATTTATTGTAAAAATGAAAGATCTTTCGTTCCGGGCCCGTGCTCACGCACTCTGCTGCCCGCCATTGGCAGCCAGCTGCCGTGCGCTTTCCACGAGGCGCTCCATATACTCACCGTAGCCAAGCTCGATGTTGGCATCCCCCGCCGACTCCGCATCTTTTTGCGTACAATATGCCGCAAAGCCGTCGTCCGCAAGCAACTGTTCGCCATACTCTGCCGCCGCCGAATAATTTTCCGCATAATAACTGCGCTCGACGAGCTCGGCAAGGTCCGCGACATCCCCGCTCTGTTCATATACGCGTACGGAATACGCCGCCGCGGCACGCTCCAACCCCATGGAATCCGCTAAAGAGACCATCACGGAAGGAAAACAGAGACTGCACAGCCCGATAAACAACAACAACAGCGCCACGATGACGGCAAGCGTTGCACCCGCCGTTTTAGCGATCAGTTTACCCAAAGCACGCCCCCTGCCGCAAATTTGCACTTACGTGCATCCGCGTTTGTATTTTAGTTATTTTATCACACACAAAGGAAAATTGCAACCTTATAGAGAAAAATAATTTTGTTCGGCGGGCATTTTTAGAAGTCTCGCGCAATACACATAGAAAAAACGATACGCGGACGGTGCCATGATGAAAAAGATCTTTGCTGCCATACTTGCCGCATGCGGGCTCGCATGCGCTCTTGCCCTGCCGGGCTGCGCTTCAGAGCCGGATCTGTGCGATTCCGTTTCCGAATACAGGAGCGAACTCTACTCCGGTACGGAGGGCGATTACTCTGTTTTCGCAACGTACAGCGAACGGGAATACCCGTACCTCGCCGACGGCAACATCGGCGATATGACCGCTCTGTTTGAAGTCGCCCTGACGGCGGCGGACAACACAAAGACCTACGAACTGACCTTTGTCAGCGGGGGCGAGACCTATACGGCGCAACTCAACTTCGACAGCGTACGCATGGCGCACACCTGGTCGCGCACGCTACCCAAACCGCAGGAGACGGAACTGGTCTTTACCATCCGAAACGCCGACGAATCGGAAGGCGAAACCGTGACCGTCACGGCGCATGCCCTTCGCGAAAGCGATACGCTGGATGCGTCGTCGCTGCTCTACGCCGCGTACCGCGCCTATCCCGAGCGATTCGACGCGCTCAAAGACGGGAACCGCTTTGCGGGAGAGATCCACATCCGACTGCTCTCCGGGGAAAAGGGTTGCCTGTATTATATCGGGCTCATCGACCGCACGGGGAACACGTTTGCCATGCTTGCCGATGCAAAGACGGGAGAAATACTGGCGACCCATGAGGGATAATAAGCCGAATCTATGCCACACATAATACTGCGCCTACTGCAAAAAATCGATTAAAATTTGGTTTTGAACGTACAAATATTCGTCTTTGATGCGAAACATGCCCGCTTCCGTCTTTTCCAGGAAGCGGGCGTTCTTTTCGATCGCCGCAGAAAAATCCTGCTCAAACTCCGAGCCGAATTCCGCACGGTACGCCGCGAGCTCCAACCCGTCTTGCGTGCGCAAAGCCAGCATGACGCGTTCAAACTTCGCATCCTGCTCCCCGATCCGCTCGTCATCCACAACGGGATAATGATCCGTCAGAACACACTTGATGTAATCGTCCAGCTCCCGCGTATTGGTAAACCTGCGACCTGCCAAAAACGAACTTGCCGCAACACCGAAGCCGATGTATTCCCCTCTTTGCCAATAGTTTTGATTGTGCCGCGACGCGTATCCCTCCTTCGCAAAATTGGAGACCTCGTAGCGGAAATACCCGCATTCCCGCAACAGACCGCGCCCGAATTCATACATGGAAGCGACTGTATCGCCATCCGGAAGGTCGCCGTTAAGGTAATCACTGTACATCGGCGTACCGTCCTCGGGCGTGAGCGCATACATGGAAACATGCGACGCCCCGCTCTCCGCAGCCAAGCGCACCGCAGCTTCGACATCCGAAAGCGTTTGCCCCTTTAGCCCGATCATGATATCTGCGTTAAAATTTTCCCCGCGGAGCAGCGCCGCCGCACGGCGGAATTCCTCGACCGTATGCGCACGCCCGAGCTCTTCCAACAAACGATCCGACGCCGCCTGCATCCCCATGGAAAACCGATTGACGCCGACGCTCTTATAAACGGCAATTTTCTCCGCCGTCACACTCTCGGGATTCAACTCCACCGTGATCTCGGCATCGGGGGCGATCGAATAAAATTTACGCAGTTGCCGAACGGCGCCGGCGATCAGCTTCGCATCGATCACCGAAGGCGTGCCGCCGCCAAAATACACAGACGTGAACGTGTAGCCGGACAACTCTTTAGCGCGCAGCCGCATCTCTTTATAGACGCATGCCATATACGCCTCGGCAAGCGCAAGCTTGCCGGGATACGAAGTAAAATCACAATACCGGCACTTCGACCTGCAAAACGGAATATGGCAATAGATCCCCGCTTTTTTCTTGGTATTGTTGTTGTTTACGTCACACATAGTACTCTCTGTTTTTTAATTTTCAAAAATATAACGATATTTTTCGAGATCGACATAGTAATCCCCGCCGCGATGCTCACACACGACCCCTTCCGCCGCCAACAGATCGCGCTGCACATCTTCGCCGCCGAACGCAAAGCTGGGCGCGAGCCTGCCCTCCCTGTTGACGACGCGGTGGCACGGGATCTTTCCGGGGAGCGGATTGACGTGCAGCGCATACCCTACGGCACGTGAGGCACGGGCGTTTCCGCACGACCTTGCTATCTGCCCATACGTCGCGACCCTGCCGCGCGGGATCCTCTGTACGAGCGCATAAACGCGCGCAAAAAAGTTATCCTCCTGCATGTTTGCCCACCTCCGCAAGCAGCGAATACAGATCGGGCAAACGGCGCACGTTCTCCTCTGCTCCTTCTTGCAACCGATCGATCCAGAACGCGCGCAGCCCCGCCGCTTCCGCCCCGTAATAATCGTTGCGGAGCGAATCCCCCGCAAAGACGACCGCCTCGGACGTCAACCCGAACGCACGCAGCGCACCCAAAAAAACCTCCCTGCGCGGTTTGTATGCGCGCGCATCCTCGCTTGTATAGACGCCGGCGGGAGAAAGCGCATGCAAAGCCAACACTTTTTCCAGCTCGGCATTGTCTATGTTGGATACAATGTAATACGGGAGCGGACACTCCTCCAAAAACTGCCGCGCATCGGGGAAGATCTCTGCCTGTACGGAAAACGCGATCACCGCCTTTTGCAGCGCCGCAACATCGACCGACGCCCCCGCCCGTGCCGCCATGCGCGCAAACACGACGGGGTACAACTCGCGTTGCCGCCGAAACGCCGCCCCGTGCGCCGCGCCGCATTCTTCACGGAAATATTGCCACCAAAGCCGAACGATCTCCGCCCGCTCCTCTTTTGCGCCGCATGCCTTGAATTCGTCTGCAATATGATCCAGCAGCGCGTAGCTCTCGTTCACAATGGTACCGTAGAAATCAAGAAGGACCGCCTTTCTCATCCCGCAAGCTCCGCCAATTATTTATTCGTCTTCAAAATAGACATGAACACTTCGGACGGCACTTCCACCGACCCGATGCTGCGCATACGTTTTTTGCCCTCTTTCTGCTTTTCGAGCAGCTTCTTTTTGCGCGTGATATCGCCGCCGTAACATTTGGCAAGCACGTCTTTGCGCACTGCTTTGACCGTTTCCCTTGCAATGATCTTCCCGCCGACAGCCGCCTGGATGGGGATCTCGAACAACTGCCGCGGGATCGCCTCTTTCAGGTTTTCCGCAAGCTCTCTGCCGCGCGGATAGGCGCGGTCTTTATGCACGATCATCGAAAGCGCGTCGCACACGTCGCCGTTCAGCAAAATATCCAACTTGACGAGCTCGCTCCTCTCATACCCCGCCAACTCATAATCAAAGCTCGCATAGCCGCGCGTACGCGACTTTAACCCGTCAAAAAAGTCATAGATGATCTCATTCAACGGCAGGCGGTACAAAAGGCGCACACGCTTATCGTCAATGTAGGTCATATCTTTGAATACGCCGCGCTTATCCTGGCAAAGCTCCATGATGGTGCCGATGTACTCGGGCGGAGTATACACCTCCGCCTTGACGATCGGCTCCTCCATGTATTCGATATCGGCGGGATCGGGCAAATGCGAAGGATTGTCGACATAGAACTCTTCCCCGTTCGTTTTATGCACAAGGTAAGAGACGGAAGGCGCCGTGGTAATGATATCCAGCCCGAACTCCCGCTCGATGCGTTCCTGGATGATCTCCATGTGCAGCAGCCCCAAAAAGCCGCAGCGGAACCCGAACCCGAGCGCGACGGAAGTATCCGGCTCGAAAATGAGCGCCGCGTCGTTGAGCTGCAATTTTAAAAGCGCGTCCTTCAAATCGTTGAATTTGCTCCCGTCGAGCGGATAGATCCCGCAAAACACGACGGGCTGTACTTTTTTATAGCCGGGCAAAGGTTCTAAGGCGGGCGCCTGCGCATCGGTCAGCGTATCCCCGACGGCAACATCCTGAATGCTTTTGATGCTGGCGGCAACGTACCCGACTTCCCCCGCCGCCAAACAGTCCTTGGGGAGCAATTTGGGGTTGAAGGTACCGACTTCCGTAACTTCATACTGCTTATCGGAGCGGAACGTTTTGATCCGATCCCCCACCTTGACGCTGCCGTCCTTGACGCGGACAAACAGGATAACACCCTTATAATTGTCGTAGTAGCTGTCAAAGATCAGCGCCTTGAGCGGCGCGTCGGTATCCCCTTTCGGTGCGGGGATCTTTTTTACGATCTGTTCGAGGACCTGCCCGATGTTCGTCCCTTCCTTGGCGGAAACGCAGGGCGCTTCGGAAGCATCCAGCCCGATCACGTCTTCGATCTCTTTCCGCGTCCCCTCCGGGTCGGCGGAAGGCAGATCGATCTTGTTGATGACCGGCACGATCTCCAGATCGTTTTCAAGCGCGAGATAGACGTTTGCGAGCGTCTGCGCTTCGATCCCCTGCGTCGCATCCACAACGAGGATCGCTCCTTCGCACGCTGCGAGCGACCGCGAGACCTCATACGTGAAGTCCACATGCCCCGGGGTATCGATCAAATTAAGTTCGTATTCGTGCCCGTCGGACGCGGCGTAATACATACGAACAGGCGTAAGTTTGATGGTGATGCCGCGTTCCCGCTCCAAGTCCATTGAATCAAGGAGCTGGTTTTCCATGTCACGGGCAGAGACCTGCCCCGTGAGCTCCATCAGCCGATCCGCGATCGTGCTCTTGCCGTGATCGATGTGCGCAATGATGCAAAAATTCCTGATGTATTTGTTCGGATCCGCCATGCAGGACCTCCGCCGAAAAATTCTATTCTATTATAGTGAAATCGACTTTTTTTTGCAAGCGAATTGCAAAACCTTCCCGCCTGTGGTATAATAAACAAAAGCAAAAGCGAGGCGTTTTCATGCGCGTACAAAGAGACAGCTTTTTGCGGTGCACCCCCATCGCACACCGCGGCTACCACGGCAAGGATATACCGGAAAATTCCTACACGGCATTTGAGCGCGCCATCTCCTTCGGATACGCGATCGAAACGGATGTGCGCCTTACAAAAGACGGACTGCCGATCCTCTTCCACGACGACGACACAGAGCGCCTGACAGGATGCCCGGGGCTCGTCCGCGAACATACCTACGCGCAGCTGCAGTCGCTGCGCCTCGGCGGAACGGAAGAGCGCATTCCCCTCTTTCGCGAATTTTTGGAACAGATCGACGGACGCGCACCGCTGTTGATCGAATTAAAAAACGACCCAGACCGCGCCGGCTTTGTGCAAAAAGTTTTGGCTGCCTTAGAAGGCTACCGCGGCGAATTCGCCCTGCAAGCCTTTGACCCGCGCATTCTGTTCGCGATAAAAAAACAGGCGCCGCATATCCTGCGCGGACAGCTCGCCTGCAAAAACAGCGGCGAAAAGAGCGCTTTCCGCCGCTACGTCGTACGGCGCATGCCATTCCACGCCTGCAACAAACCGGATTTTATCAGTTACTGCTGCACGGACCTTCCCTACCGCCCGGCAAAACGCCGCGGGACCCTGCTCCTCGGCTGGACGGTGCGCAGCGCTGACGAATACCTGCGCGTAAAACCGTACGTAGACAACGTCATCTTTGAAAACATCCGCCCTGAGCAGCTCTACATTACCTGCGGGCTGCATAAATGAGCAAGGAGCAAGCAAGCATGAAGATCGGCGAGATCATCCGTATCAACCGAAAAAAACGCGGGCTTACACAGCTCGCCCTCGCCTTGCGCCTCGGCGTTTCACCGCAGGCGGTCGGGAAATGGGAACGGGGCGAAAGCGAACCGGACTTCCCCCTCCTTTGCCCCTTGGCAAAGGAACTGAACGTCACGCTCGAAACGCTCTTCGGGTTGGAACAGCGAGAAGGATACCGCCCCGCGGCGTTTGAGCCGAAACAGCTGCGCCAAAACCTGCGCGCACGGCGCACCGCCGCAGGGCTGACCCAAGCCGAACTCGCCGAAAAACTCGGGCTGCGCCCGCAGACCGTATCCAAATGGGAAACAGGCGTCTGCGCGCCCGATATCGCCTATTGCAAGGAACTTTGCGCGCTGTACGCGATCACGCCGACGGAACTTTTTACCGAGCTCCCTTCCGCGCCGCCTCCTTCACCAGCCGCCGACGCGCGACCCGCCTTTGTCGCCGCCCGCGCACCCCGAAAGACCGCGCTTCACTTTTTTACCGAAAAACCGCTGCGGCTCGTCGCGCTCCTGCTTACGCTCGCCCTCCTGTTTACGGCGATCTTGGTACCGCTTCTTTTAGGAAGCCGAAACGGCGCGCCCGTGCTCGACAACAATACACAGACAGAAAGCGGAAACGACGGACAAGAAGCGCCCGACAAACACCCCGGCCCACCCGAGCAGGACGACCCGACCCCGCCCCCGAAAGACGAGACGCCGCCCGACGACGAAGAACAGGATCCCCCGCCCGAGCAGGACGATCCCGCCGCACCCGTCCGCTATTTGACGCTGACCTTTTACGACGGGCTGACAAACACCTGCCCCGAAGACAACGGCGTGTTCGGACAAGGCGAAGTTCCCGAAGGGACCGTGCTCGTTTTGGAGGAACAGCCCGATGCGGAGCCCTCCCGCACGATCGTCGGATATTTCGAGGGAGAACGCTGTTACAGCTTCGACGGTCTCGGGTATACGCGCTTTGACGATTACCGCTCCTATGGATGCTTCGACAAAAAGGGATCCCCGATCGCCTTTCCTCTTACCGTAACGGAAGACACCGCCTTTTACATGAAAGCCGATCCGCTTTGGCTCGATTATTATTCCTACGATTCGTACGCCGAACAATGCGTGGGACAGGAGATCTGCACCATCCTGAAAGGCGCCTGCGAAACGCTCGCAACACTGCTGAACGTGTATGAGACGTTGGAACACTACGAGCGGATCTCCCCCGATGCTCCGCGCAGCCTCCTGCTCGGATGGGCGGAACTTCCCGCCGAAACGATCGAAATAAGCGTCGGCTCAAATGCACAAAAAAAAAAAAAAAATTGGATCAAAGGC
>CALWBR010000086.1 GCA_944376145.1 uncultured Clostridia bacterium
CGGCTATTACCACGTCAATTACAATTACGGCGTGGGAGACTGGGAGCGCGTTCCCATGCTCATCACCTACAACACGGATACGCTGCAGGCGGGGTGGAGCATGGGTATGTGTACGGTCGGGGAGGACAGACTCATCCAGCTTGCGCCTACGCCCATGAACCGTCGGCTCATGCAGATCACATACGGCATCGGCAAATTGGAGACGGTCAAATAAGAGCGTATGCAAATTAAAACGGGCGGGGCAGCTACGGCTGCCCCGCCCGATCGCATATTAGGAGAGAAGTTTATCCGATCTTCCGCACGAAGGGATGATAGTTGAGGATATGCTCGATCTCGTCCAGCGCATCCTGCGGGATGCGCAGCCCGCTGGCGGCAATGTTCGATTCCAGCTGTTCGGGCTTGGAGGCGCCCGTGATGACGGAGGAGATCTGCGGCAGGCGCAGGATCCAGGCAAGCGCCAGGACGGAGAGCGTCACGCCCAGCCCGTCTGCGATGCGCGCAAGCTCGTCCACTTTGGTCAGGTTTTCGTCGGTGAGCAGGTTGTTGATCTGTCTGTCCGCTTGGTGCGTTGCGCGCGAGCCGGCGGGCAGCGGCTGCCCTTTGCGGTATTTCCCCGTCAAAAGCCCCTGCGCCAGGGGTGAGAAGGGCACGATCCCCGCTCCGTTTTCCGCGCACAGCTGCACGATCTCGTCTTCGATGTAGCGGTCGACCATGTTGTACTGCGGCTGGATCACGCTCAAGGGGCGCAAATGCAGCTCTTTGACGGCGGAAAAAGCCTTCGTGAGCTGTACGGGCGACCATTCGCTCACCCCGTAGTAGAGGATCTTGCCCGCCGCGACCATGTCCGAAAGCGCCTGCATCGTCTCTTCGATGGGGGTGGTGGGGTCGAAACGGTGGCAGAAGTAGAGGTCGAGGTAGTCGAGCTGCATGTTTTTCAGCGTCGTGTCCAGCTGCTCGATGATATGTTTGCGCGAGAGCCCCCAGTCGTTCGCGCCCCGCCCCATGGGGAAGAACACCTTGGAGGAAACGACGTAGGAAGAGCGCCTGTATCCGCGCAGCGCCGCTCCGAGAAATTTTTCCGCTTCGCCGCCGCTGTACGCGTCCGCACAGTCGAAAAAGTTTACGCCCGCGTCGTATGCCGCGCGGATGCATTGCCGCGCCGTTTCCGCCGCCGCAGCGCCGTTGAGGTCCGTCATCCAGCTCCCGAGCGCGATCTCGCTCACTTTCAGCCCCCATTTGCCGAGATTTCTGTATTGCATGCCGTACCGTCCTTTGCGCCCGTTCGGCGCGCCGTTATTTCAAAATAAAGTATACCGCAAAGCGGCGGCGATGTCAAGCCGTGCCAAAAAAGCCGCGCGCCGATTTTCTTGCTTTTTGTGTGGAATTGCGCTATAATAAATATTGCAAACCCGAAGGAGGAGGTGTTCTCGTGCCGAACTTGATCGACCGCATGGAAGAGAATCTCTTCTCTGCTCAGCTCGCCCGCCTGGCGCGCGCCACGTCTTGCGAACCGCATACGGAGTTTTTGCGGGAGATGTTCACGCTCGTGCGCAAGCAGTATGTCGAGGAGCTGCGCCGCCGCGGCATCCGTCTGCACCCTTTGAGCGGCGCCCGTTTGGATGAAATCGTCAGCTATGTGTTTTATTACCATCGCTTTCATACCGCGCATTTGCCGCCCGAAACGGTGGAAAAGCTGGAGCAGGATGAAAATTACAGGAACGTTTTGGTGCGCGACGTGGCGGTGTACATCGTCATCAACGAGCACCTGAACGTGGAAAAGCGCTCCAATACCTCTTCGTATTCGCCGGAGATCGCCGCATACAACATGGCGTGCAGCTATTCCCTGTTCACCCTCGGTACCTTCCGCGGGGCGGACAGGCGCATGCTCGGCATGAACAACCTCTTTAAAAAGGCGCTTGTCACCGCAAAGAGCATCGTCGCTCTGCTTGCCGCGGGGAACAGCTGCGACGCGGTGATCTTATGGCGGCATTTGCATGAGCTGGAGTGCGTGCTCATCGTGCTGGGCACGAAGGGGGAGGAGCTGTTCTTCGACTACGTGCGCCACATGGAATTTTTCGACCTGGAGCACAACCCCGATGCCGAAGCCGTGCAGGAGCGCCTTGCCGAGGAGTGCAAAAAGTACGGCATCAAAGAGCGCAACGCCTATATCAACTACGGGTGGCTCGTGCATCTGGAAGGGTTTTGCGAAGGGTATGGCAAGGAATACCGCCTCAACTTCAAGGACGGGCTGCAAAAGGCGGCGGGGCAGAGCGCCCGCCATGCGGCGTACGCAAGCGCCAGCAAGATCCTGCATCCTTCCGCCTGGGTCGTTGCCATCCGCGACGACAAGTTTTATAAGTTCACCGTCTTTGAATTGTTCCGTTCGCTGGTGAACATCGTCGCGCAGATCAAAGAGTACATCGCGCGTTACCGCGAGGCGTCGGTCCGCCCGGGCGAATGCGATGCGTACCTGCGCACGATCGACGGGTACCTCGGCATGATCGCGCGCAACAACAAAGTCATCGCCTCCCGCTGAAAAGAGGGAGAAAGAATAAAACGGGCAGTGCGAAGATCTTCGCGCCGCCCGCTTTTGTTACGGTTGTTCGGTTTGCTGCTGCTTTTTTTCTTTGTATACGGCGATCGCCCTTGCCAGTTGGTCGGGGCAGGAGGTGTTGCCCTTGCATTTGATGCCTTTCAGCGTTTTTTGCACCTCGTCGATGGGTTTCCCCTCCACCAGGCGCGCCACGCCCTGCAAATTGCCGCTGCATCCGCCGATAAATTTTACATTGTGCAGCCTGTTCTCTTCGTCCACGTCAAAGAGGATCTGGCGAGAACAGGTACCTTTTGTCGAATATGTAAACATTTTTTCCTCACAAAGGAATGCCGCCCGAGGCGGTCAGTCAACTAAATTTTCATAGATCACGGCGTAGACGTCCGCCGCTTTCAGTTCCCATTTTTTGTAGATGTTTTGCGCCGTTTTCCTGTCGGGAACGACAAATTTCAGTTCCAGCAGGGGCTGGGCGGGCGCAAGGATGCGCAGGAATACGGTATAGGTGCCGTCCTTGGTTTGGTAATAGTCCGACTTGCATTCCTGCCGGTTCCGGTAGCGCGCACTGTTGTTTTTGACGAATACGGAGATCTCTTCCCGCGTACTTTTCGGGATATTGATGTAAAAGTTCGCGAGGCAGCCCCGTCCGTCCGGCGTGATGCTGTACAGCGTATCGTCGTTGACGTCGACGGTACAGATAAAGCCGTCTTCCAAAAGCTGCGAGATGATCATCATGCAGTCCATGTAATTGATCCAGTCGTTGCTCGTAGAGCACATGTCAACGATCGTCCTTTCGGAAAGGGCGCTCTCCATTTTGTCGAACACGAACAATACTATG
>CALWBR010000087.1 GCA_944376145.1 uncultured Clostridia bacterium
TTTCCTCCGGGTACTAAGATGTTTCAGTTCCCCGGGTTCCCCTCTTGCAACTATGGATTCATTGCAAGATACTGCAACATTACTCGCAGTGCGTTCCCGCATTCGGATATCCGCGGATCTTTGCTCATTTGCAGCTCCCCGCGGCTTTTCGCAGCTTGTCACGTCCTTCTTCGGCGCCATGTACCACAGGCATCCTCCGTATGCTCTTCGTAGCTTGATCTTCTTCTCTCTCGTCTACTTGTCCTTACACATACTTCAAAGACTTCTTGAGATCTCAACTCGGCTAATTGTCAACAGCTCCAAGGTTCTTTCCTTCCGGCTTTCCCTTGCTTCACATACGTTACTCGCTCTTAACCATTAGCTCTACTTTTACTCTCTTTGCCTTTCGTACTGATCTTTCTCTTCTTCGCTATGCAGTTGTCAATCTTCGAAAAATCTTCAACAGAAGATAAAGGAAGCTGCCTCGATCGACAGCTTAACTATGATAGCATGTTCCCTTAGGGATGTCAAGCAATTTTTCAAAAAAACCGCAACAAAAGGAAAAATATTTTACCGCCGCAAAACGAAGGCGGCGCGGATCCGCCGCGCCGCCCTGCACTTTGCCTGCCAGGCTGCCTCTTCCTATATATTATATAAGGAAACCGAGCCTATCGAAACGATCGAAAACCGATCACTCTTTCATGAACGCCTCAAACGCGGTCTGCAGCTTAGCAAACGCCTTTTCGGCAGCCTCCTCGTCTTTAGCGCGCACGGAATAATAGATCTTCAATTTCGGCTCCGTGCCCGAAGGCCGCACGCAGATAAACCCGCCGTTCTCCAACTCGTAATACACGGCGTTGGTTTTGGGGATATCCAGCGTCTCCTCCGTTCCGTCGGCAGTGCGGCGCACGGACGCGGAATAATCGCGCACGGCGGTGACGTTGTAGATATCGAACTTTTCCGCCTTCTTTGTTTTGAGAGAATCGACGACGGCGTTCATCTCCTTCATCGCGTTCAAACCGCCGAATTTGATGCTCACGTTGCGGTCGAGCACATACTGATACCTTGCATAGATATCCATCAGCCTGTCGTAGACGGACTGTTTGGTATAAGTATAGTAGCAGACCATCTCTGCGCACAGGAGCGAAGCGACGACGGCGTCCTTATCGCGGCTGCCCTCGGTGCCGCGCAGATACCCGCAGCTCTCCTCAAAGCCGAAGAGGAAGGTCTTTTCGCCCGTCTTTTCGTATTCCTTGATCTTTTCGCCGATGAATTTGAACCCGACGGGCACATCGACGAGCTCTACGCCGAAATCTTCACAGATCGCCCGCGCCATGCCCGTCGTGACGAAGCTTTTGACGACGACGCCGTTTGCGGGGAGCTTGCCCTCCTCTTTCAGGCGCGTGAGGATATAATCGAGCAGCAGGATGCCGACCTGGTTGCCCGAGAGCGCGACGAATTCGCCCTTGTCGTTTTTGATGGCAACGCCAAGGCGGTCGGAATCGGGGTCGGTGCCGAACACGACGTCCGCATCGATCTTCTGCGCGAGCGCGATGCCCATGGAGAGCGTCTCTTTGAACTCGGGGTTGGGCACTTCGACGGTGGAGAACTCCGGATCCTTTTTGACCTGCTCCTGCACGACCGTCACGTTGATCTTCATCTTTTTGAGGATGGTGGTGACGGGCACGTAGCCGCTGCCGTGCACGGGCGTGTAGACGAGTTTGAGCGTCTTACCCGCCTTTTTGACCGCTTCGGGCGAGAGGGTGAGCTTGGTCAGCTTTTTATAATAGCTCTTATCCACGGAAGCGGGCACCTTTTTGATGAGACGGCTGCCCTGCGCCTCCTTGACGGAGAAATAATCGGTGATCTTTTCGATGTAGCCGACCACTTCGGCGGTGGGTTCGGGAGACATCTGCGCGCCGTCTTCGCCGTAGACTTTGTACCCGTTGTATTCCTTAGGGTTGTGGCTCGCCGTGATCATGATGCCGGCGACGGTGCCCAGCCTGCGCACCGCGTACGAAAGCATGGGAACGGGATGCACGTCGGCAAAGAGATAGGCGACGATGCCGTTTGCGGCAAGCACGCCCGCCGCGGCTTTGGCAAACACGTTCGACTTGCGGCGCGTATCGTACGAGATGACGACGCCGCGCTTCATGGCGGAAGCGCCCAGCGACTTCACGTATTCGGAAAGCCCCTGCGTTGCACGGCGGACGGTGAACACGTTCATCATGTTCGTGCCGTAGCCGATGATACCGCGCATGCCCGCCGTACCGAATTCCAGCTCGGCGCCGAAGCGATACTCGATCTCTTTTTCATCCTCTTTGATCGCTTCCAGCTCGCGCTTGCCCTCGCTGTCGAGCGCGGGGTTTTCCAGCCATTCTCTGTATTTTGCCTTGTAATCCATCTTAAAGACCTCCGATCTGCAAATTGGATTCTGATTTTGTACGAACCCTTCCGCGGAAGGAACGAGCTCAAAGCTCGAAATCGTCATAAAAATTTTCGTTCGTCTTCTCCTCTTTCGGGACGACGACCTCTTCTTCGGTGAGGAAGTAGCGCTTCTTTTCAAACGTATAATATCCCACGAACTGCACCGACAGCATCGCCATGTACGAAAGCGGCACGGTGATCAAAAGCGCCGCCCCGAACGTAGCAAGCGCGCTGAGGACATTGACGCACATGATGAGGATGACCGTGACCAGATACGTGGAAAACAGGGGTCCGAAGCGCTTTTCGCCCCTGAACGAAAAACTCTTTTTGAATGCGGCGCGCAGAGGCATGCCGTCCGTGATCATAGCGGGCGCCGCATGGCTGAACAGGGTCAGTTTGACCGCCTGCGAAGCCAAAAACAGCGTGACCGAAAGCATGAGCGCCGCGACCGCGGCGATCGCGGGGACGGCGATGATGCCGAGCAACGCGATAAAAAAGAGATAGCACAGCGCCAGCACGAGCGCGTCATAGACGAACGTGATCGGCACATACACGAGATGCCACAGCGCCGCCCTGCCGAGGTTGCGGATGTATACGCCCGAAAACGAGAGTTTGGCGTTGCTGGACATACGGCTGTCGATGAGGTTGCCGAAGGCGAAATTCCCCAGCCCGCTCAGATAGCGCACGACGAGCATGATCGCCGCCAGCCCGACGGCAAGCTGCCAAAGCCGCGAAGCGTTCGCCGCAAGAAATTCTCCCAGTTCCGTAAAGAACCCGCCGACGTTGGCAGGATCGGTAAAGAGCCCGTTCACGAATTCGCCGACGGGATCCCCTTCGAACAGCGCGGCAAACTCCGCGCTCGAAAGCATTTCATGCAAAGACGGATACACAAACGCCGCCGAAAGCGCCGCCGCGATCGCCAGCACGATGATCATATACAGCAAAAACTTAAAGATGAGCGCAAAATGGTTGATCAACAGGTGGATCGCATTTTTAAAGATCAAAGCCCGCCCTCCGATCCGTATTTTTTAACATTGTCGAGCCGCTCTTCTCCGGATGCGGCAAAATACGCCACAAACATGAGCGACACGAAATAGAGCGTGAGCAACAAAAAGACCAGCTCGCGGACGGCAAGGTCCAGCGCCTCCAGCCCGGGAGAGAGCAGCGCCAGCGCAACGAACTGCACCGCAAGCCCCGCCGCCGCCGGCAAAAGCACCGCCAAAAACAGCCGCACCCGCACCGCGACATAGAGCACGCTCGCACAGGAGAGCGCATCCATGAACGCGTACCCCGTGATCTGCAAAGACGGCAGCCACAGCACCGCCAAAGAAGCGAGGTAACACACCAGCCCGACCAACCCGCAGAAGGTCAGCAGCACGATGACCGCGCGCGCCGCGCCGCCGAAGAGCAAGGTCTCCGCATACAGCAGCCCCGCCCCGAGCAGCGCCCACAGCTCATAGACCGCCACAAAGACGAACAGCAGCACGAGCGTGGATAAAAAATTGTGGTTGAACCTGCCGCGCAATCCGTGCAGCGAACGGATGCCGATGCGCATGTGTTTTTCGATAAACCCGGTGAGCATGGGGATGCAGACGGCGGCGAGCACAAAGGCGACGATCGCATACGGCCAGCCGTGCGCGTTGAAGGGAGAAAGAAAGAAGAAAAAGTTCGCAAAACGCACTTCGCCTTCCCCGAACAGCCCTTCCGCCAGGAGCGCGGCATTGCCAGCGTCCGTCGACATCGCCAAAAAGTAAGACGGCAGCAGCGCGAAGAAAAACAAGAAGATGAAGTTTTTGAACGCGTACCGAAACGCGTCGCCGATATACCGCATACGTCCGCCTCACCTCCGCCGTTCTTTTCATATTATATACTAAAAAACCGTTCCTGTAAAGCCTTTCATGAATTTTCAGGCAAAAAAAGCCCTCTCCGGCAAAGAAAGGGCGCCGCCGCACGGCAAAAACGAAGAAAAAGCGGGCGAACGCGCGCGTTCGCCCGCCTGCCACCCCTGCGGCAGCCGCCGTTCATACACGGATCATCGACAAAAGCTGCACGAGATAGGCATAATAGGTACCCAGATACGCCTCCGCGACCTCGTCTTGCTGCAGGTCGGCAAGCGCCTGCTCCATGTCTTCATACCCGAGGTAATAATTTTTGACGATGATATAGCGCTCGCGCATGGGCAAGGTGTAATCCACCTCGTAGGGCGCGTCCTCGCCGCCCGAACCGCCTTCCACGGGATCTTCTTCCGTCTGCAGGGCGGCGATGCTCTCGTCCAGATCCTTTTGGATGCGCAAAACGAGCGCTTCATACGCCTCCCGCAGCTGCGCAAGTTCTTCCTCCAAAATGCAGGAACGGAAAATACGGCGGGAAAGGGCGGCGTGTTTCGCTTGCAGCACGTCGCGCTCGTACGCCGCCTTTGCCTCTTCCGTCTGTACGTTCGCTTCGCCGATGAGGCGGTCGATCGCCTCCTGCAACTCTTCACTCGTCATATTCCGCCTCCTCATAAGTCCAGACCGCTTCGGGCGCGCGCAGCCGCCCGCAGCCGCCCGGCGCTTCGATGCGCAGGCGGAACGCGGACCCCGTCAGCGCGACGGGGAAAGACTGCTGCCCGCCCTTCCGCACCGTAAAGGCGCGCGTACCGCGCGCGCAGGCGACGCGCAGCCTGTACCCCGCATCCGCGTCGACGCGCAGCCGCCGCAGCTGCGCGCCGCCCGAAGGAGGAACGAACGCGCCCTCCCACACGCGGCGGCGGCACAGCCCGCCCGCGGCAGCGCCCTCCTCCGGCGAACAGAGCCGCCCTTCGTAAACGGCGAACGCCCCGCCTTCGTATCCGCCCAGCCACGAAAACGCACCGGGCAGGCAGTGCCCCGCGGAGCCGTCTTCCTCCAAAGAGAACAAGGCGCGCCCCGTACCGCCCGGCAAACGCGCATCCGCCTGCAAATAGTACCGCCCTCCCGCATAGCAGGCGCGCGGCTGCATCTGCGGCACCCCGCACAGCCGGCGCGAAAAGCCTTCGGCAAACGCTTCCGCCCCGCCGCCGCGGAAGGAGTGCAGCCCGTCCTCCGCCAAAAACACGATGCGCCCGCCGCAGACGGCGACCGTCTGCCCGTAAACGCGGGCGCAGGCACACTCGTCCCGCAGCGCAAACGTGCGCTCGTCGCCGCGGGCGTCCAGCCGCTGGATGCCGCGTTCGCGAAAAACATAGAGCGCGTTTTCAAACCACGCGATCGCCGCGATGCGCCCCTTGCCGTCGGGGAAGTCGATCCACCCGCCTCCGCCGCGCTCTTCCGCAAAGTCGCGCCAATTTTCAAACGAGGAAAAGCGCACGCGGATGCCGCCGCTCTCCCCCGTGGCGAGCCACAGCCGTTCATACGCATACCCTGCGCAGGAAAAGGCGGGCAC
>CALWBR010000088.1 GCA_944376145.1 uncultured Clostridia bacterium
GGAAAACTTCTGAATAAGGGCAAATCCATACGAAAGAGGGATAAGAGCGTATACAAGAGAAAAGAATTTGGGCATTGGGAAATAGACACGGTGGTATCCGGGCTGGGGAAATCAAAAGCTTGTTTTGGATGAAAAGGCTATCCGCGAAGATTTTATCCGGCATAACGCCGAGCTTGCGGATAAAGCAATTAAAACGGCAAAGAAAGGAAATGTGCTATGAGCTTTTAGACCGTGTGGTAGTAGGCGGTCATCCGAAGCATACGGGCAAAGAGCGTGTGATAGATATTGTCTATAAAGTCGATATCGCTTCCGTTCTGCGCTACAAACTCAACAAATGAAAACAAGCGTATGGGTTTACCGAACTCATACGCTTACCTTATGCCCATTCTTGTTCTCTAACAGATAGTGTCCATAAAGATAGGTTACAACGGTAGGGAAAAACGCCAAAGCGATCAAAGAGTATATCGCAATGCAGCTGAAACAAGATAAAGAATCAAGCCAGATGAGTATAGACGATCTGGACGACCCGTTTACGGGTAACAAGTAACAAATGCATGACTGCCAGGTCGTCACAGGCGCGACTTGCGCGCTGCTGGTAATATGAGGGCTTACATCCCGAAAATGAAAAACCACCGGCTATGCCGGTGGATATTTATTCCGTTTTATGCGTCTGTGCAAAAAGGCAGGCGCCCCGCTCCCCGAAGGGGCAGAACGCCTGCTCTATGTTAGAGGAGGAAAGATGGATCAGCTTTTGGTGTGTGCGGCTGCGGCGCGGCGGGGATAGGAGTTCTCCACCCAGTCAAAGGGCAGCGCGCTGTGCGCGTAGGCGGCGATGCGTGCCAGCGCCGCGCCGTCCGGCGCGCCGCACAGGCAGTCGCAGCCGAAGAGCACGAGCCCGCTGCTGCGCAGGATGTGTTCGGCGAGGCGCTCGTACATGCGCGTCTGCGAAAAGAGCAGGGAATTGCCCGCGCCGCGCGGCGAAGAACAGACGAACACACAGTACAGCATTCGGCTGCCGCCGAGTTTGCAGGCTTTGAACCGCTTTAAAAACGTGCGGGAAAATACCGTTTTGAAATCCGCGACGAGGATATAGGCGTTTGCGGAAAAAACGCTGCACGGCGCGCCCCGTTCCAGCGCTTCGCGCAGGGGGAAGACCGCGTCTTCGTATTTTGCGGCGAGCTGTTTTACGAACGCCGCGTTCTGTTTTTGGGTGCAATCGAGGATCATAAGCCCCTCCGCTCGTTTATGAGCCCAGTATACCGCGGGAATGTAAGGCTCCCGTTATCGCAACGTAAAAATTTTGTTAAATTCGTGTGGCGGGGCGGCGTGCCGCCGTTTTTTTGCTTTCCGCCCAAAAAGTTTGAAAAATCGCTTTACCCTTTGCACGTTTTAGGGTATAATGAACTATACGGGTATGCGCCGCCGCAGGGCGGACGCCCGTCATTCACGTTTGGAAGGGTATCCATGGCTATCATCCGAGAAAAAAAGAGAGACAAGTTCAAAAAATTTTGGACGCGCTATTCCAAGTTCACGAAAGCGGCGTTCGTGCTCGTGCTCGCCCTTTTTGTGCTCTGCGCCTGCACGATCGGCGGCTTCAACGGGGGCGGCGGCTCCTGTTATATCGCCAAGGGCGAGTCCGTCTATTTTTATCTCGATTACCAAAACGGCAAAACGCTGGATAAAGTGTACCTGAACATGGGCTCGGCGTATACCGAAGTCGGTTCGGCGTACACCGTCGAGCTGCGTTCGGCGTCCGCTTCCACCACCTCGTCTTCCGCGTCGTGGAGCAGCTCGTATGGGCTGGGGAAGGTTACGCTCGCCAACATTTGGTCGGATGAGGAGACTGCCGGCTCCAACTACAACTGGGTGCAGGTGCGCGATATGGGCGCTTCCGCTCTTACTTCGGCGCGCAGGGTCATACGGCTCACCGCAAGTTGCGATATGCTCGTCAACGAAGTCGTGTTTGTGGATACGGAGGGCAATGTCATCCCCGCGTATGTGGAGTACAATGCCGTGCGCGGTTTTTTCAATGCGAATTCTTCCTATAACTGGGACGTGTACGGCACCTTTTTCCGTACCCAACCGGAAGAAGTGAAAAACCTTATAGACGCGCAGCAAAATTATACGGAAGGGGATACCGCGTACTCCAACTTCACGCAGGACGAGATGTACACGCTCATGCAGATCGAAAACATCGTCGAGCTGGGCGGGCGCGTCTCGGAGGAAAGCGTATACAACGCGGATACCGACCACGGCGGGCTTGCCGTGCTGCCCTATGTGCTTTCGACCCTTCTTTTCGGGCGGAGCGCGTTCGGGCTGCGAATCGTTTCGGTGCTGTTTACGGCGGCGACGGTGTGGATGGTCTGGCTTTTGGCGCGCGAGCTCTTTGCCCGCGGCGACAAAAAGCAGGAGGGCTGGGCGTTTTTGACCGCCTGCCTGTTCACGGGCGGCGGGCTGGCGCTCACCGTCGGGCGGCTGGGGCTGTATCTGCCCATGCTCGCCTTCCTCATCGTGGGTTCCTTCTATTTCATGTACCGCTTTTTCGACCGCGGCATTTCTGCGGAAAAGCCCGCAAAGTCCGCCTGCAACATCCTCGTTTCGGGGCTGCTGTTTGCGCTCGCCGTGGCGGCGGATCCCAAAATGCTGCTCGCGGGCGTGGGGATCGTGGCGCTGTTCATTGCCGGCGCCGTTCGGTTGGAGCGCGCCTATGCGGCAAAGCGGCAGGCGCTGCGCGCCGAACTGCGGGCGGCGAACGGGCAGGAGTCGTCGCGCGAGGCGATGCTCGAAAACGCCGCGCAGTCCGAAAAGCAGGCGGCGGAGCTTGCGGGCGAGCTCTCCTATGCGCGCAGGCTGGTATACATTCTGTTTTTTGCCGTCTTTGCGATCGGTACGTTTTTACTGGTCGTGCTCACCGCGCTCCCGTCCTTTTCGGTGTTCGCGCGGCTGTATGAGGCGGATGCCTCTTCGCCGCAGCTGGGCATCTTCACGTATATCGGGCGCATGTTCGGCGACGCGTTCACGCTGACGAACACGACGGCGTATTCCGCGGGGAACGCGCTCAACGCCTTCGGGTGGTTCCTCGGCTTGAAGGGCGCGACCCTCTTTTCGGCAACGGGGGAGGAAACGTACATCGCGCTCAACGCACAGCTCAACATCGCCATGGCGCTCACCGCGCTCATCGGCTTCCTGTTCCTTACCGCCTATGCGATCGCCTATGCCGTCACGGGCGGGAAAAAGGGCGCGTACGCGACCGAGCGCACGCCCGTCGTGCTGCGTGCGTACTTCGTTTTGCTGGCGGGGCTCGTCTCGTCGCTGCTGCCCTATCTGTTCGCGGGGCAGGCGAGCACGGCGCACGCGCTGCTGTTCTGCGCGTTTTATCTGCCGTTCATCCCGCTCATGTTCTATGCGGTCTCTTCGCGGAACGCGCCGGTTTGCGGCAGCCTGTTCGGCATGGCAATGACCAAAGCAAAGTGGGTGCTCGCCGCTCTGTCGGCGTTGTACGCGGTGCTGTTCGTGCTGACCGTCCCCATGGTTTTTTGTATCCCGCTTTCCGTATCGGCTGCGGCGGGAATGTTCGGATGGACAAGTTTTATCAATAACGGTTGGTACAGAATGTGACCGATCCGGCGCCGCGCGTGTACACGCGCGGCGCTTTCGCAAAGGAGAGAGGATATGCTATCCAAAGTCATGAGTTTTGCGCTGAACGGGCTGGAAGGGGTGCCCGTAGAGGTGGAGACGGACATCAACAACGGGCTGCCCGCCTATGAATTGGTCGGGCTGCCCGACGCCGCCGTCAAAGAGAGCCGCGAGCGCGTCCGCTCCGCCCTCAAAAACAGCGGAAAAAAATTCCCCGCGCAAAAGATCACCGTCAACCTTGCCCCCGCCGACCTCAAAAAGGAGGGCTCGTATTTCGACCTCGCCATCGCCGTCGGCGTGCTCAAAGCCACCGAGCAGCTGGTCGGGGCGGATCTTTCGGGCATCGTGTTTTTGGGCGAACTTTCGCTGGACGGCGCGCTGCGCCCCGTCGCGGGCATCCTGCCGCTGCTCATTTCCGCCAAAGCCAAGGGGTACGGCACGTTTGTCATTCCCGCGGGGAATGCAGAGGAAGCGTCGTACATCGAGGGCGTCACGACCTATCCTGCCGCTGCGCTCACGCAGGTGGTGGAGCATCTGAGCGGGCTCGTGCCGCTGCAGCCGCTGGCGGTCAAGCAGTACCGCCCCGCTCCGCCCGAAAAATACAAATTCGACCTCGCCTTCGTCAAGGGGCAGCCTGCGGCAAAGCGTGCGCTCGAAGTCGCCGTCAGCGGCGGGCACAACCTGCTGCTCGTCGGACCTCCCGGCACGGGCAAGACCATGCTCGCGCGGTGCATCCCTTCCGTCATGCCGGATATGACCTTCGACGAAGCGCTCGAAGTCACGAAGATCCATTCCGTTGCGGGCGTGTTGGACGGCGAGGGCATCGTCTCCGTGCGTCCCTTCCGTTCCCCGCACCACACGGCTACGACCGTCTCCATGTGCGGCGGGGGCACCCGCACCGTCAAACCGGGCGAGATCAGCCTCGCGCACGACGGCGTGCTCTTTTTGGACGAAATGCCCGAATACCACCGCTCCACGCTCGAAGCGCTGCGCCAGCCGCTTGAAGACGGCAGCATCACCGTCACAAGGTCGGGCGGCGCGGTCACTTTCCCCGCCAACTTCATGCTTTGCGCGAGCATGAACCCCTGCCCCTGCGGCAATTACGGCAGTGCGGATAAAGTCTGCACCTGCACGCCCGCGGCGATCCACAAATACCGTTCGCGCATTTCGGGTCCGCTTTTGGACAGGATCGATCTGCAAGTGGAAGTGGATTCCGTCAAGTACGAACAGCTCGCGGGCGGCGGGGAGGAGGAGAGCTCCGCGTGCGTCAAAAAGCGGGTGGAGCGCGCCCGCGCCATCCAGCGCGAACGCTTTGCGGGCACGGGCATCCGCGTCAATGCGGATATGGGCGAGCGGGAGCTGCGCACGTTCTGCCCGCTCACGCCCGAATGCGAGCGCATCCTGCGCCTCTCTTTTGAACGGCTCAAGCTCTCCGCGAGGGCGCGTTCGCGCATCATCAAAGTGGCGCGTACCATCGCCGACCTTGCCGGCGAGGCGGATATCCTCCCCGCGCACGTGTTGGAGGCGGTGTCCTACCGCAGCTACGACAATTTCGGTTGATCATGGACTATACGAAGGATGAAAAAACGCTCCTTTGGCTGGACGGACTGGGGCTCGACCATACGCGCCGCGTAAAATTGCTGTCGCTGTGCGCGCAGCCGTATGCGCTGGTGCAGCGCTTTGCCTCGTATGCCGCCAAAGCCCGCGAGATCGTCGGGGAAGAGGCGTTTGCGCGCATGCAGGCGTCCCTCTCCTCGCCCGCGTTCATGCGGGAGCTGCTGGCTGGGTATGAGAAGAAGGGCATCCGCGCCGTCACCTATTTTTCGGCGGCGTATCCGGATGCGCTCAAACAGATCCCGAACCCGCCGCTCGTGCTGTATTGCCGCGGCGAGGTCTCGTTGCTGCAAAGCCGCCTGTTTGCGATCGTCGGGTCGCGGCATACGCCGCCCGCCGTGCGCAAACTCACCGAAAAGTGGGCGGGCGAATTGTCGCGGTATTTTACCGTCGTTTCGGGCTGTGCGCCCGGCGGGGATGAAGCCGCGCTGAACGGCGCGCTTGCCGCGGGCGGCAAGGCGGTCTCCGTGCTTGCGCACGGGTTGGACCATGTCTGCCCCGAATCCAGCCGGAACTTGGTGGAGCGGGTCGCCCGCAGCGGGCTGCTCGTCAGCGAATACCCGCCCGAAACGCCGCCGCGCGGATATCTCTTTCCGGCGCGCAACCGTGTGCTCGCGGGGCTGGCGGAGGGCGTTTTGGTCGTCAGCGGCGGCGAAAAGAGCGGCACCCGCAGCACGGCGGAAAGGGCGTACGAATACGGCAGAGACGTGTTTGCCGTTCCGTATCCGCCCGGGGCTGCCGCAGGCGCCGGCTGCAACGCGCTCATCAAAGAATACGCAAAATTGGCGGACGATTTGGTTGACATTGCCGCCTCGTTTGGTATAAACTTGACCGCAACGGAAGAGGAGCCCCTCTCCGCCGCCGAACGCGCGGTGCTTGCCGCGCTGTGTGACGGCGAGGCGCATCTTTCGCAGCTGTCCGCGGCGTGCGCTCTGCCGCAGAGCGAGCTCTCCGCCGTGCTCATCCTGTTGGAGATGAAGGGGCGCATCGCTTCCTGCGGCGGGAACCGCTATAAAAGGCTTTGAAGCGCCGCGGCATTCGCCCGTTTTTAAGAAGGATACGGCAAAAAGGCGCCGCCCCGCGGAAAGGTTTTGCGGGTCCGGGCGGCGGGCGTCTTTAAAAATCGCAGGGTTTCGCAGCGTCTTTGCGCGAAAAACGCGTGAGGAGTTTTTTTATGGATCTGATCATAGTGGAGTCGCCTTCCAAGGCGAAGACGATCGCAAAATACTTGAAGGGGCAGTACCGTGTCGACGCTTCGGGCGGGCACGTGCGCGATCTGCCCGAAAAGCGCCTCGGCGTGGATATCGACCACAACTTCGAGCCGAGCTACGTCATCAACCCCGATAAAAAGCAGGTCATCAAACGGCTGGCGGAAGAGGCGGCAAAGGCGTCGCGCGTCTATCTCGCCACCGACCCGGACCGCGAAGGGGAGGCGATCTCCTGGCACCTGAAAAACGTATTGAAGCTGCCGGACGGCAAAAACCGCATCGAATTCAACGAGATCTCGCCCGCGGCGGTACGGCACGCGCTGGAAAACCCGCGCGAGATCGATTACAACCTCGTGGACGCGCAGCAGGCGCGCCGCGTGCTAGACAGGCTCGTCGGTTACAAACTTTCGCCGTTTTTGTGCAAACGCATCCATGCAGGGCTGTCTGCGGGGCGGGTGCAGTCTGTCGCGCTGCGCCTCATCGTCGACCGCGAGCGGGAGATCCGCGCGTTCGTGCCGCAGGAGTATTGGAACATCCACGCAGAGCTGCAGGATAAGCCCAAGGCGTATGCGCCCTTCCGCGCGCTGCTTGCCGAAAAGGGCGGAAAGAAGTATCAGCCCGCTTCCGCGGCGGAAAACGAACAGGTGCGCGCCGAGCTCGGTACCGCGCCGTATATCGTGAAGGAGGTCAAAAAGAGCGTCGCCAGATCGCGCGCGCCCGCGCCGTTCACCACGTCCACGCTCCAGCAGGACGCCTCCAATAAATTCGGCATGACCTCGCCGGACGTCATGCTCGTCGCGCAGCACCTCTACGAAGGGGTGGATACCGAAAAGGAAGGGCACATCGCGCTCGTCACCTATATCCGTACCGACTCCGTCCGCGTCTCTTCCGAGGCGCAAAACGCCGCTCGCGCTTACATTGCGGAGCGCTTCGGCGAAGAATACGTGCCCGCAAAGCCCAACTTTTTCGCGACGAAGAAGGGAGCGCAGGACGCGCACGAATGCATCCGCCCCATCGATATGCGCCGCACCCCCGAGAGTTTGAAGGGCACGCTGGATAAACGGCATTACAACGTGTACAAACTCATCTACGACCGCTTCATGGCGTCGCAGATGAGCGAGGCGCGGTACAACAGCATGCAGATCAAGGTGCAGAACGGCAGCTACACCTTCAAAGCGAGCGGAAGGACGCTTCTGTTCGCGGGGTATACCGCCGTGTACCAGGATGTGAAAAAGGAGGACGAGGAGGAGAACGGCAAGCTCCTGCCGCCGCTGAAGGAAGGGGAGGAGCTCGACCTTGTCAAACTCACCTCCGAGCAGAAGTTCACCAAACCGCCGCAGCGGTACACGGATGCGTCGCTGGTCAAGGCGATGGAGGAAAAAGGCATCGGCAGGCCTTCGACGTACGCGAGCATCATTTCGGTGCTCAACCGCCGCAAATATGTGACCAAGGACGGCAAGTTCATGGTGCCGACGGAGGTCGCCTTTGCGATCACGGATCTGCTGATGAAGTATTTTACGGACATCATGGACGTCGGGTTCACCGCAAAGATGGAAGACTTGCTCGACGGCATCGAGGAGGGCGGAGACTGGCATAAGATCCTCGCCGATTTTTACCCGCCCTTTGCCGAAAAGCTGGTGTTCGCCACCAACGACGGCGACGAGATGACGGATATCCTCTGCGAAAAGTGCGGGCACCCCATGGTGCGCAAAAACGGGCGCTACGGCAAGTTCCTTGCCTGCTCCAACTATCCCGCCTGCTCCAACATCAAAAGCGAAGGCGTGGAAGTCACCGCCACAAAGTGCCCCAAGTGCGGCGCGAACATGGTGGTCAAGAGCGGCAAGTACGGCAAATTCCTCGCTTGCCCCAACTACCCCGAATGCAACGCCATCCTGCCCTATGAGAGCGAAGTCTCCGACGTGAAGTGCTCCAAGTGCGGCGAGCCGATGATCTACCGCAAGGGCAAGTACGGCAAATACCTGAGCTGCCCCAAGTGCGGGAACAACCAGCCCATCGCCGAGCTTGCGGGCGTGTGCCCCGTCTGCGGGGCGCCTACCCGCCGCATGAAGAGCAAGGCGGGCAAGATCTATTACAGCTGTTCCGCCTATCCCAAGTGCAAATTCATGAGCTGGGATATGCCCACGGGCGAAAAATGCCCCGACTGCGGCAAATACCTGGTGAAGCGCGGCAAGCAGATCCGCTGCTCGTCTTGCAAATACGTGCGCGATGCCGAACCGGACCCTGCGGCGCCCGAAGGCGGGCAGGGCTGAGCGCCGCGGGCGGGGGAGCCTTTCCCTGCCCGCGTAAATTTTTTTCGGAAATCCCGCGCAAAACCGTTGACAAGAGCGGGGCGGGGCTGTATAATGCATTTAGCACTTTTTAGTGTAGAGTGCTAACATTTACGAGAGAACAGTGCCAAACTCGGCAAAAGGGGAGGCGGATGCAGGGCAGCGAAGTCACGGTGGTCGGCGCAGGGCTGGCGGGGTGCGAGGCAGCGTATTGGCTGGCAAACCGCGGCGTGCGCGTACGCCTCTTGGAAGGGAAGCCGCAGAAGCGTTCCCCCGCGCACAAATCAGACGGCTTTGCGGAGCTGGTGTGCAGCAATTCTTTGAAGAGCGACGACGTTTACGGCAACGCGTGCGGGCTTTTGAAGGAGGAGATGCGCCTGTTCGGCTCGCTCACGATGGAGGCGGCGGCGCGGGCGCGCGTACCGGCGGGCGGCGCGCTCGCCGTAGACCGCGACGTTTTTTCCGCATACGTCACGCAAAAGATCCGCTCGCACCCGAACATCGTCTGCGAAAGCCGCGAAGTGACGCAGCTGCCGGATGGGTATGCGATCGTGGCGACGGGTCCGCTCACCTTTGACGCGCTCGCCGAAGACATCCGCCAAAAACTGGGCGAGGGGCTGCATTTTTACGACGCGGCGGCGCCCATCGTGGCGGCGGAGAGCGTCGATCTTTCCAAAACGTTCGTTGCCGACCGCTACGGCAAAGGCAGCGGCGATTATGTGAATTGCCCGCTCGACAAAGAGGAGTACGAGGCGTTCGCGGCGGCGCTTGCGGGCGCCGAACGGGCGCTCGTGCACGAGTTTGACAAGCGCGACGTATTCGAGGGCTGCATGCCCGCGGAGATCCTGGCGGCGCGCGGGAAGGACAGCCTGCGCTTCGGCATGATGAAGCCCGTCGGGCTGTACGATGAAAACGGCAAGCGCCCGTACGCGGTGGTGCAGCTGCGCAAAGAGAACGCGGCGGGCACGGCGTACAACCTCGTCGGGTTCCAAACGAATTTGAAGTTCGGCGAACAGGCGCGCGTCTTCCGCATGATCCCCGCCCTCAAAAACGCGGAGTTTTTGCGTTACGGGGTCATGCACCGCAACACGTATCTTGATTCGCCGCGCGTTTTAAACAGCGATTATTCCCTCAAAAGCGACGGCGCCGTGTTTTTCGCGGGGCAGCTCACGGGGGTGGAAGGATATGTGGAGAGCGCGGGCAGCGGCATCGCGGCGGCAATGAATTTGTATGCCAAGCTGCGGGGGCAGCCGCCCCTTCCCTGGACGGATGAGACCGTAACGGGCGCGCTCGCCCTGTATATCGCGGCGCCGCATGCGGATTTTCAGCCCATGAACGCCAATTACGGCATCCTGCGCCCGCTGCCCGAGCCCGTGCGGGATAAGGCGAAAAAGCGGCGCATGTTTGCCGAACGGGCGCTGCAATGCGCGCAGGCGCTCCTTGCGGAGGCGCTGCGCGGCGAAGGAAAAGGAGGTAACAACGAACATGCCTGAATTTAAGGGTACGACCATCTGCGCCGTCAAAAAGGACGGCAAAACGGCGATCGCCGGTGACGGGCAGGTCACCATGGGCGAGAGCATCGTCTTTAAAAACAACGCGGTCAAAGTGCGCCGCATCTACGGGGGCAAGGTCGTTTTGGGCTTTGCCGGCTCTGTTTCGGACGCGTTTTCGCTCTCCGAAAAGTTCGAGGGGATGCTGAACAAGTTTTCGGGCAACCTCATGCGCTCGGCGGTGGAGCTTGCCGAGCTTTGGCGCAACGACAAGCTGCCGCGCCGCCTCGAAGCCATGATGATCGTTGCCGACAAGGATCAGCTGCTCATCGTCAGCGGCAGCGGCGAGGTCATCGAGCCGGACGGCGGCGTGTGTGCCATCGGCAGCGGCGGCAATTACGCGCTGGCAGCCGCCCGTGCGCTCATCCAGGAGACGCAGTTCCCCGCGGAAGAGATCGCGTTTAAAGCGCTCAAGATCGCGAGCGAGATCTGCGTGTTCACCAACGACCACATTACCGTAGAGGTCGTGTGAGGGACCCGCGCGGAAGGAGGAAAAACGCTATGAATCATCTGTCACCCAAACAGATCGTAAACGAATTGGATAAATACATCATCGGGCAGGACGAGGCGAAGCGCGCCGTGGCGATCGCGCTGCGCAACCGCTACCGCCGTAGCCGGCTCTCCGAAGCCGACCGCGAGGAGATCACCCCGAAAAACATCATCATGAAAGGTCCGACGGGCGTCGGGAAAACGGAGATCGCCCGCCGTCTCGCCAAGCTCGTGAAGGCGCCGTTCATCAAGGTGGAGGCGACAAAGTACACCGAAGTCGGCTACGTCGGCAGGGACGTGGAGAGCATGATCCGCGACCTCGTCGAGTGCTCCATCCGCCTCGTGCGCGAGGAAAAGATGCGCGAAGTCGCCGTCAAGGCGCAGGGCGTCGCGGAGGGGAAGATCGTCGCCATCCTTTCGGACATGAAAAAGAGCGAGCGCGGCGAGCTCGCCAAAGAGGTGTTCGACGCGCATTTGACGGAAGAGCTGCGCGCGGGCAAGTACGACGATCTGCCGATCGAGATCGAGGTCGCCGACGTCCCCAAAGCCATGGAGATCGTGCCCGGCGGCGCGGAGATCAACCTCGGCAGCATCTTCGGGGATATGCTCCCCAAAAAGCGCAAGCGCCGCAAAATGACCGTCAAAAACGCCATGCAGTACATCATCGGCGAGGAGAGCGAAAAGCTCATCGACAACGACGCGCTCACGAGCGAAGCGCTTGCCCGTGCGGAAGAGCAGGGGATCATCTTTATCGACGAGATCGATAAGATCGCCGGCAAAGAAAATCGCGGCGGGGCAGACGTTTCCCGCGAGGGCGTGCAGCGGGATATCCTGCCCATCGTCGAGGGCTGCACGGTCATGACCAAATACGGTCCCGTCAAAACGGACTTCATCCTCTTTATCGCGGCGGGCGCCTTCCACATCTCCAAAGTGGAGGACCTGATCCCCGAATTGCAGGGTCGCTTCCCCATCAACGTCGAGCTCAAAAGCCTGACCAAAGAGGACTTCGTCAAGATCCTCACCCAGCCGCAGAACGCCATTACCATGCAGTACGGCAAGCTGCTGGGGGTGGACAACATCGACCTGCACTTCACGGAGGACGCCATCGAGGAGATCGCGCAGATCTCCGCCGATATGAACGCGACCAGCGAGGATATCGGCGCGCGTCGTCTGCACACCGTCATGGAGTACCTGCTTGAAGATATCTCCTTCAACGCCGGCGGCGACTATCCCACCGTCACCGTGAGCATCGATAAAAAGTACGTGGACGAACATCTCGATACGATCATCAGCGGCAGAGACCTGAAAAAATACGTGCTGTAAAATTCACGATAGTGCTCGCGCAGATCTCGCCGAGCCGTCGGCTGCGATTTGCTGCGATTTTGAAACGCGCAGTAAGATCACTTCAATAATCATTCGCGCAAGCAAAACCACGCTTTTGCGTTAGCGCACCCCTGTTTGCGCGCAAGCGCTGTTGCAGGAAAGGTGAATGCGCCGCACTTCTATAACGGTGTGCCCCGAAAGGTGCGGCGCAGAGGAAAACCTCCGCGGTCAGCGGCGAAAGCCGCGTGCCCGTGGGGTTGTCCTAAAAATCGGAAGATTTTGTTTTGTCAGCGCAAAACAAAATCTCCGAGAAGAGGTGTATATGATCAACATTCCCAAAGGAACCAAAGACGTATTGCCCGCCGAGGCATACAAGTGGCATTTTGTCGAAAATACGGCGCGGCGCATCGCCGCCCTGTACGGGCTGAAAGAGATCCGCACGCCGACGTTCGAGCACACGGAGCTGTTTTTGCGCGGTGTGGGCGATACGACGGATATCGTCAATAAAGAGATGTATACCTTTTTGGATAAGGGCGAGCGCAGCATCACGTTGAAGCCCGAGGGCACGGCGGGCGTCGTGCGTGCGTTCATCGAAAACGGGCTGGCAGGCGGCGCGCTCCCTCTCAAAATGTACTACATCACCCCCGTGTTCCGCTACGAACGCCCGCAGGCGGGCAGGCTGCGCGAACATCATCAGTTCGGCGTGGAGATCTTCGGCGGCAAGGGGGCGGAGACGGATGCGGAAGTCATCCTGCTCGCCCGCGACTACATCCGCGCGCTGGGCGTGGAAGGGGTGGAGCTGCACATCAACAGCATCGGCTGCAAGCACTGCCGCCCCCGTTACAACGAGGCGCTCAAAGCGTACCTTCGCCCGCACCTTGCCGAAATGTGCCCGACCTGCAACGCGCGGTTTGAAAAGAACCCGCTGCGCATCCTCGACTGCAAGGAAGAGGCGTGCGCGAAGATCAATGCAAACGCGCCCCGCGCGGAGGAGTACCTCTGCGACGAGTGCCGCGAGCATTTTGCCAAGCTGAAGCAGATCCTCGATTCCTGCGGCGTGCGCTATACCGTAGATCCCAAGCTCGTGCGCGGGCTGGACTATTATTCCAAAACGGTGTTTGAGTTCAGCTCCACGGCGATCGGTTCGCAGGGCACCGTGCTCGGCGGGGGCAGGTACGATACCCTCATCGAAAATCTGGGCGGACCCTCCGTGCCCGCGGTCGGCTTCGGCAGCGGCATCGAGCGGATGCTGCTCGTGTTGGAGAATACGGGCAAGGCGATCCCCGCAGAGCCGCCGCTTTCTGTGTATGTGGCGGGGTTGGACGAGGCGGGCAGGCATGCCGCTTTCGCCCTTGCGGATGAATTGCGGCAGGCGGGCATCGCCGCGGATATCGACCATGCCGCCCGCTCCGTCAAGGCGCAGTTCAAGTATGCGGGCAAGCTCGGGGCGCGCTACGTCGTCGTCATCGGGCAGGACGAGCTGGCAAGCGGCGAATGCACCGTCAAACATATGGAAGATTCCGCATCCGAGCGGGTCAAACGGGAGGAGATCGTCGCGTATTTCACCGAACGCATATGAAAGAACGCGCATACGTCGTTAAAACGGCGGGGAAGATCGCCGTTTTGCAGATCGAAAAGTCCCCCGCCTGCGAGGGTTGCAAAGTCTGCGCCTTCAAAGCGGGCAAGAGCCGCGTCAAGGTCAAGGCGCTGAACACGGCGGGGGCGCAAAAAGGGGATACCGTCATCGTCCGTGCGGAAAAGGACAACCGCACGCTTGCTTCGTTCGTGGCGTACATCCTGCCCGTGCTCTTTGCAGGGGCGGGGGTGCTCGTCGGCGCGCTGTGCAAGTGGGAGGAGCTGTACATCGTGCTCCTGTGCCTGGGCGGGCTCGCGCTCGGCTTTGCGGCGGTGTTCGGTATCGACAGGCTGCTCGCGCGTTCGCGCGGGTTCGGCATGGAAGTGATCGAGGTCTGCGGCTGTGCAGGCAGCGAACAGACCGATCGAAACATAAATGATCATTCGGAGGAACAAAATGGTAAAGACGTTTGACGGCGCGGCATTCCGCGCGGCAATGCAGGAGAAAAAGACGCTCGTCGTCGATTTTTGGGCGACGTGGTGCGGTCCTTGCCGCATGCTCGCTCCCGTGATGGAAAAGCTCTCCGACGAGTATGCGGGGCGGGCGGAGTTCGTCAAGATCGACGTGGACGACAACCCCGACCTTGCGCGTGAATATTCGATCATGAGCATCCCTTGCGTCATGGTGTTCAAGGACGGGCAGCTTGCGGGCAAGAGTGTCGGCTTCCTGCCGCAGCCTGCCATGAAGGAGTTTTTGGAAAAATACCTTTGAGCGGGCGGTACAACAAAATTGATTCCGATTTTTTCAATAAACCTGACAATACTTGTCAGGTTTATTGTGTTATTATGGAAAAAAGGAGGAAAAAAGTATGGTTTTACAGGCTTCGCAAGAAAAAATACTGAGATATGTTACGGAAGCGTGCCGCCAAAACAAAGTGCTCTGCAATATGCATGTTTCGCCGTCGTGCAGCATGTATTATGTGCTCAGCCTTGCCGACGGCAGCGCCAGCATCGTGTTCCGCATCGCCGATCATCCGCAAAAGATCAAGACCATGTGCAATCTGATCGTGGGGCGCAGCACAAAATTTGCGCAGGTCAAGCGGTTTATAGACAGACGGATCGCCCTTTTAAAGACGAAACCGGGGCACATGCTGTTCGTTGACTTTATGCGCGGCTACGGCTGCGCGCCCTGCGCCGGGCAATAAAACGGGGCGGTTTTTATTTCGGTGCAAAAAAATTTGCGCGCCGCGGCTACTTTTCTTGTCAATTTGGTGCGTTTGCGGTATAATAAGTAAAAAATTCACGTTACGGAGAAATTGACTATGATCGACATGACCACGATCCAGAGCGCTGACCCCGAAGTGTACGAGGCGATGCGCCTCGAACTTTCCCGCCAGCGAAACAACATCGAACTGATCGCAAGCGAAAACTTTGTTTCCCCCGCGGTGATGGCGGCGGTCGGTTCGCACCTCACCAACAAATATGCCGAAGGTTTGCCCGGCAAGCGCTATTACGGCGGCTGCCAGTATGTGGACATCGTCGAAAATCTCGCCATCGAGCGCTGCAAGCAGCTGTTCGGCTGCGAACACGCGAACGGGCAGCCGCACAGCGGCGCGCAGGCAAACACCGCCGTGTACTTTGCGCTGCTGACCCCCGGCGATACCATTCTCGGCATGAACCTTTCGCACGGCGGGCACCTCTCGCACGGCTCGCCCGTCAACATTTCGGGTAAGTATTTTAAGGTCGTGCCGTACGGCGTTTCCGAAAAGGATGAACGCATCGACTACGACGCCCTGGAAAAGACGGCGCTGGAAGCCAAGCCGAAAATGATCGTTGCGGGCGCATCCGCGTACCCGCGTATCATCGATTTTGCCCGTCTGCGCGCGATCGCCGATAAAGTCGGCGCGCTCTTGATGGTGGATATCGCGCACATCGCGGGGCTGGTCGCGGCGGGGCTGCACCCTCGCCCGTGCCGTATGCGGACATCGTGACCACGACCACGCACAAGACGCTGCGCGGTCCGCGCGGCGGCGTGATCATGTGCAAGGAGCAGTACGCCAAAGCGATCGACAAGGCGGTGTTCCCCGGCACGCAGGGCGGTCCGCTCATGCACGTGATCGCCGGCAAGGCGGTCGCCTTCAAAGAGGCGCTTTCGCCCGCCTTTAAAGAGTATCAAAAACAGGTCGTCAAAAATGCGGCAGCCATGGCGGAGGAGTTCCAAAAATGCGGGGTGCGCCTCGTTTCGGGCGGTACGGACAACCATCTGATGCTCCTCGACCTGCGCGACAAAAACATGACCGGCAAGGAGCTCGAGCACATGCTCGACGAGGTGAACATCACCGCGAACAAGAACACCATCCCCTTTGAAACGACCAGCCCGTTCGTGACGAGCGGTGTGCGCATCGGCACGCCGAGCATCACGTCCCGCGGGTTTACGGAAGAGGACGCGCGCCTCGTCGCACGCCTCATCGCCAAGATCATTGCCGAAAAGGAAGCCGCGTTCGACGCCGTGCGCGCCGAAGTTAAAAAGCTGTGCGAAGCGCACCCGCTGTACCCGAACGACGTGCAGTGACGGGGCGTGTGCGGACCGTTTTTCGGCTGTGTCCGCATACCTTTTTTGCACGACGCCCGCCCCGCTGCGCCCGTAAGCCTTCTGCAAAAAGAATTTTTGCCGCGGCAAAGAGGGCGGCTGCGATCGGTTGACAAACCCGTTCCGCGGTAGTATAATCATACCGACAAAACGATTCTTTGGGGCGGGGCGCAATTCCCCACCGGCAGTATAGTCTGCGACAGGCGCAAGCCTCCGAACGGGTGAAATTCCCGTACCGACGGTATAGTCCGGATAGGAAAAGAATGTTTTTGGAGCCGTCCGCACGGTGCGTTTTTCCGTGCAAGCTACTTCAAAAAACCGCCCCGCAGCGATTGCGGGGCTTTTCTTTCGCCCCTTGAAAATATTTTTTCGAGGTGTAAGTATGAAGGAAGAAGCATTGCGCCAAAAGGCGCAGGCGCAGCCTGCAAAAGAGCAGGCGGAAGCACAAGACGGGGCGGAGCAGCCCGCAAAAGAGCGGCAGGCGGAGTCGCTTCCCGCCGAGCGCAGGCGGGGCAAAGTGTACTTTACCGCGTCGCGCATCGCAAAGCTCGCGCTGTTGACGGCGCTTGCGTACGTGGTCACGTTTTTGGAGTTCCCCCTTTTCCCCGCCGCACCTTTTTTGCAGCTGGATTTTTCCAATGTGTTCGTGCTGCTCGGCGGGTTCTTGTACGGTCCGCTCGCCGCGGTCATCGTCAGTCTGCTCAAAGAGTGTTTGAGTTTGCTCGATTCGGGCACGAACTTTGTGGGGGAGGTGGCAAACTTCCTCATCAACTTCGCCTTCTTCATCGTGCCGACCATCGTTTACCGCTTTAAAAAGGGGCTTCGGTGGGTCATTCCCATGCTCGTTGTCGGCGTCGTGCTGCAGGCGGCGGCGTCTCTGCCCGTCAACCGGTACATCAACTTCCCGCTGTTTATGGGGGAAGGCGCCGCGGCGCAGTTCGCGGTGCTCTGGTGGTACGTGCTGTTGTTCAACCTCATCAAAGGCGTGGCGGTGAGCGTGGTCACCGTGCTGCTGTATAAGAGAATTTCCTGGCTTTTCAAGAAGTTTTAATTGCAAAGCGGCGCGCCGTATAGTATAATGGAAGAGGTGTAAACAACGCCTCTTTTCTTTTTTGTGCGGGGAGGGTGCCTATGCGTGCCGTTACAAACAGCGAACAGGAGACCATTCGCTTTGCCGCGGAATATGCCAAAACCCTGCGCCCGGGCGACGTCGTGCTGCTGCGCGGGGAGCTCGGCGCGGGGAAAACGGCGTTTGCCAAGGGCGTTGCCCGCGGGCTGGGCATCGAAGACGAGGTGACCAGCCCGACGTATGCGTACATGAACGATTATGGCGGAAAGCTCTACCATTACGACTGTTACCGCCTTACGGGCGGGGCGCAGGCGGAGGCGCTGGGGCTGTGCGATTATTTTGACGCCGGCGGCGTCTGCCTCATCGAATGGGCGGAGAACATTGCAGACGTGTTGCCCGAAGGCTGCAAAGTGGTGACGCTGCGCAAGACGGGTGACTTTTCAAGGGAGATCGAGGCGGAATGAAGGGGAACTTTTTGGCTTTGGATACGGCGGGCGGGTATCTGACCGTTCTTGCCAAAAAGGACGGGCAGGTGCGCACGCTGTTCGAGCGCGACTGCGCCGCGCAGCACTCGGTGCGGCTGCTGCCCGCCGTCGAAGAGACGCTCGCCGCCCTCGCGCTTGCGCCCGCAGACTGCGGCTTTTTCTGTGCGGTGACGGGTCCGGGCTCCTTTACGGGCATCCGCATCGGCATTTCCGCGGTCAAAGGGCTGTGCGCCGCCACGGGCAAGCCTGCGCTGGGCGTCACCTCTTTGGAAGCGCTCGCATATACTGCAGAAGGCGCGCTGCTCTCCGTAGTGCCCGCCGGGCGCGGGGCGTATTACGTGTGCGCCTTCGATGAAAAAAAGCAGCCCGTCTTTGCTCCCGCACGGGTGGAGGAGGCGGCGCTGGCGGCGCTGGCGGAAAGGTATGCCGCGGTCTCTGCGGCGCCCCTTCCCGTGCCGCATACGTTGGCGGACCCCGCGGCGGGGCTGCTTGCCGCGATCGAGGCGGCGGGAGAAGAGCGGTTGGGAGAGCTCGCCGCGTTTTATTTGAAAAAGAGCCAGGCGGAGGAGGAGCGCGAAGCGCGGCTCGCCGCCGAAGGAGCGGAGGGATGAACGGCGTTTTGCTGCGCCCCTGGGTGTACGAGGATATCTTTTCCATCGCCGAATTGGAAAAGAGCTGCTTCCCCGATCCGTGGAACTTCCGCATGCTCGCCGATGCGTTCTTCGGCGAAAACACGCTCACCGTTGCCGCGGAGGAGGCGGGGCGGCTCGTCGGCTATGCCTTTGCCCAGGCGGCGGAGGAGGAAGCGGACGTGGCAAACGTCGCCGTGGCGGAGGGATCCCGCAGGCGGGGCGTGGCGTCTTCTTTGCTCGCCGCGCTGGAAGCGGGGCTGCGGGAGCGCGGGGTGCGCACGCTGTTTTTAGAGGTGCGCGTCTCCAATGCGGCGGCAATGGCGCTGTACCTGCGCCACGGGTACGTCGGCGTGTATGCGCGCAAGCGCTATTACGGCAACGGAGAGGACGCGCTGGTCATGCGCAAAAAACTGTGAGCGTGCCTGCGGGAGGTGGGTTCCATTCTTTTTGAAGGGATCGAGGTCGCACTGTCTGAACAGGGCGCGGGGGAACCGCTCGTGTTTTTACACGGCTGGGGCGCGCGCAAGGAGTGTTTTTTTTACCAAACATCCTATTTTTGCCGGTTTTACCGCGTGTTCGCCTTTGACTTTCCCGGCTTCGGCGGCAGCGGCGCGCCGCCCGCGGCATGGGACGTCGGCGCGTACGCCGCGTTTACCGAACGGCTGCTTCGCGCCCGCGGGCTGGCGGGCGCAAGGCTCGTCGCCCATTCCTTCGGCGGCAGGGTGGCGCTCAAACTTCTGGCGCGGCGGCAAGATCTGTTCAGCCGCGCGCTGCTCACGGGCTGCGCGGGGATCCCGCCCAGGCGTGGACCGGGCTATCGGTGCCGCGTGCGCGCTTACCGCATCGCAAAGCGGATCGCGCCGCGCTTTGCCGAGCGGCGGTTCGGTTCCGCCGAATACAGGGCTCTTTCTCCCATGCGGCGCGAGAGCTTTAAAAAGATCGTCAACGAAGATCTGACGCCCTGCCTTGCGCACATCCGCGCGCCCGTGCTGTATGTGTTCGGCAGGCAGGACCGCGCAACGCCGCCGTACATGGCGGAGATCCTGCAAAAAAACACGCCGCAGGCAGGGCTCGTATACCTGCCGGGCAGCCATTTTTGTTTCAGCGAACAGCCCGCCGCGTTCAATGCGGTCGCGCGCGAATTCTTCCGCTGAACGGAATACATCGAGAGGAAGGCAAAGCATGTTCACACTTACCGCGATCGTGGAATACATCGCCGTGGCGGCAGCGGCGGCGCTCTTGTACGCGCTGTGCGCGCGCAGATTGTTCGGCGCTCTGCAGCAGACGGGCTACGACGGCAAGTCTTACGCGCGCTGGACGCGGCGGAAGGGCAATATGGTCTATTCCCGCTACATCCTGCTCGCCTTTTTGATCGTGCTCGCCATGCTCGTGCTCGGCATTTGTTTTACGTTTACGGGCGAATGGGCGGCGTACATCGCCTTGGTTCCCGTTCCGGCGTTCGTCGCCGTGTATTGCTTTGCGGACCGCCGCGCGCTCAAAGTGCCGCTGGTTTTCACGCGCAGGGTCGGGCGCATTTTTGCCTGTTTTGCCGTATTCTTGTTTGTTTTTACGTTTGCGCTGGCATTGGCGTGCAATGCGGCGGCATACTATGCGGCGGCGGAGCTCGTTTCGCATCTGCGCTACCTTCCCTTTGCGGCGGTGCCCCTTGTCCTGCCCGTGTTCGTGCGGCTTGCCGCGGCAGCCGAGCGCCCGTATGCAACCGGGCGCAACAAAAAATATGTAGCCGCCGCAAAGGAAAAGCTCGCATCGGCGGCGTGCGTCAAAGTCGGCATCACGGGCAGCTTCGGGAAAACGAGCGTCAAAAATTTTTTGGCGGCGATCCTCTCGGAGCGGCACAAAGTCGTCATGACGCCCGCATCCTATAATACGCCCGTCGGCATCGCCAAAGCGGTGGAGGGCGCCGACCTTGCGGAGGCGGCGTACTTCCTCGCGGAGATGGGCGCGCGGCACAAAGGCGACATCGCCGAGCTGTGCGGGCTCGTGCAGCCCGATCACTGCATCCTCACGGGCGTATGCGCCCAGCACACCGAAACGTTCGGCAGCCTCTCTGCCGTTTTGAAGGAAAAGAGCGAGATCTTGCATGGCACAAAAGCGGGCGGCGTCGCCGTCGTCGGTATCGACGAAAACACGGCGCGGCTCCCTCTCGCGTCCTTCCCGCTGCGCTGTGTGCGCGTGGGGGAAGAGGAGGAAACGGGCGCGCGGAACATCTGTCTCGGCACGGACGGAACGGACTTTACGCTGCGGCTCGGCGGCGTCGCTTGCGAAGCGCACACCTGTCTTTTGGGCAGGCACAACGCGCACGACCTTGCTTTGGCGGCGGCGATGGCATATTCCCTCGGCATGAGCCGGGAGGAGGTCTTGCACGGTATTGCGCAGGCGGGGTATGTGCCGCACAGGCTGCAGCCTGTGCAAAGCGGCGGGGTGACGGTGCTCGACGACGCGTACAACGCGAACATCGAGGGCGCGGCGTGCGCGCTGGAAGTTTTGCGTCTGTTCGCGGGCGGTAAATACGCCGTGACGCCCGGGATCGTGGAACTCGGCATTTTGGAGGAACAGGAAAACCGCGCCCTCGGGGAGCGGCTGGCAGGGCTGGACGGCGTCGTCCTCGTCGGAGAAACGCTCATCCTGCCCGTCAAGGAGGGCTACCTTGCGGCGGGCGGCGCGCCCGAAAAACTGCACATCGTGCCCACGCTTGCCGCGGCGCAAACGTTTTTGGAGCGGACGCTCAAAGAGGGCGACGCGGTATTGTTTTTGAACGATCTGCCGGATATATACGGCTGAACGAATCCCGCGAAATTTTTCGGGCGGACAAAAAACATCCGAGCAAAAGCATGGCGGCGGAGGCTGTGCAACACAACGGCACCAAAGAGAAAAAATTTTCTCGGAGGTGTTTTTTTTATGGAAAAGAGCGTGGTCGTATTTTTTGGCGGCAGGTCGTGCGAAAACGAGGTATCCGTCATCACCGGCACCATGGCGGCGAACCTTCTGCGCGGCGGGTACGAGGTCTATCCCGTCTACATTGCGCAAAGCGGAGAAATGTTTACGGGGCGCGCGCTCTTTTCCGCCGCAGCCCTGCGCGGGGCGGAGCCCGACAAAAAGTTTGACCGCGCCGTCTTGCAAGGCGGGGCGCTGTATCGGGTGCGCGGCAAACGTCTGCGCCGGTTGTGCCGCCCGTATTGCGCGCTCAACTGCTGCCACGGCATGGGCGGGGAGGACGGCGCCGTCAGCGGGCTGCTCGATCTGAACGGCATCCCCAACGCCTCCCCCGACATGGCGGGCTCGGCGCTGTTTATGGATAAGGCGCTCACCAAACTGGTCGCAAAGTCGCTCGGCATCAAAACCGTTCCGTATTTCCGTCTGGGCGAGGCGGAATACAAAAAGCGGGGCGCGTTCGCCTTAAAATGTGTGGAACGGCTGGGGTATCCCGTCATCGTCAAGCCGAACAGGCTGGGTTCGAGCATCGGCGTGACCGTCGCGCGCACGCGGGCGGAGCTCGTCCTCGCGCTCGAATGCGCCTTTGCCTATGACAGCGTCGTCCTTGCCGAGGCATACCTTGCCGATAAGCGCGAGATCAATTGCGCCGCCTACATGGCGGGCGGGGAGATCGTCGTCTCGCCCTGCGAGGAGCCGAAAACGCACAACGCCTTTTTGACGTTCAAAGACAAGTATTTCGACGGCGGCAAGGAGAGCCGCGGCGACTTCCCTGCCGACCTTTTGCCCGAAACGGCGCAAAAAGTGCAGGCGTACACCAAACTTTTGTACCGCCGCACGAATTTGCGCGGCATCGTGCGGGCGGATTTTCTGCTCTGCAAAGAGGAGGTGTACTTCAACGAAATGAACACCGTGCCCGGGTCGCTCGGCTGGTACTTTTTTTGCGAAAAGCTGCAGCAGTTCCCCGCCGTGCTCTCCGCCGTGCTCGAACAGGGCGTTGCCGACGCCCGCCTGCGCGCGGGCAAGCGCCTTTTAAAAAACAGCGGCGTACTCTCCGCGCTGGACGGCGCAGGCACGAAAAGGCGGTAAAAGGCGCGCAAACAAAATGCAGCCTCGCTTCGTAAATGCTTGTTTTTCTCCCCTTTTTTTGGTAAAATAAGGGGAGAAAAACCCCTGTAAGGAGCACGAACATGGTAAAGATCCAAATGAAGGCGCCGCTCGTCGAAATGGACGGCGACGAAATGACCCGTGTTTTGTGGCAGTGGATCAAGGAGGATCTGCTGCTGCCGTATATCGATCTGAAGACGGAGTATTACGACCTGGGGCTCGTGAACCGCGACAAGACGGACGACGCCGTCACCGTTGCCGCCGCCGAAGCCAACAAAAAATACGGCGTGGGCGTCAAGTGCGCGACGATCACCCCCAACGCGCAGCGCGTGGAGGAGTACAAGCTCAAAAAAATGTGGAAGAGCCCGAACGGCACCATCCGCCGCATTTTGGACGGCACGGTGTTCCGCGCGCCCATTCTTGCCAAGGGCATCACGCCCTATGTACCGGGCTGGAAAAAGCCCATCGCGCTCGCCCGTCACGCCTACGGCGACGTGTATGCGGGCGTGGAAGCGCGCGCCGCGGCAGGGGATAAGGCATATCTGGTCATCGAAAACGAGGGCGGCGTAAAGGAAAAGCTGCTCGTTCAGGATTTTGTAAGCGGCGGCGGCATCGTGCAGGCGGTGCACAATTTGGATAAGTCCATCCAAAGTTTTGCGCGCTCCTGCTTCAATTACGCGCTGGGGGCGAAGATGTCGCTGTGGTTCGCCACCAAGGACACCATCTCCAAGACGTACGACCATCGCTTCAAGGATATCTTTGCGGAGATCTATGAGGCGGAGTATAAGGCGAAGTTCGAAGAGGCGGGCATCGAGTATATGTACACCCTCATCGACGACGCCGTGGCGCGCGTCATCCGCAGCGAGGGCGGCATGGTCTGGGCGTGCAAAAACTACGACGGCGACGTCATGAGCGATATGGTCGCGACCGCTTACGGGTCGCTGGGCATGATGACGTCCGTGCTCGTCTCCCCGGAAGGGAATTACGAATTCGAAGCCGCGCACGGCACCGTCACCCGCCATTATTACAAACATTTAAAGGGGGAAGAGACGTCTACCAATTCGGTGGCGACCATCTTTGCCTGGACGGGCGCGCTCGCCAAGCGGGGCGAGCTGGACGGCATCCCCGAACTCACGGCGTTTGCGCACAAGCTCGAAGCGGCGACGGTGCGCGCCATCGAGGAGGGGGAAATGACGGGCGATCTCGTTGCCCTGTTCCATGCCGACGGCGTTGCGCCGAAAAAGCTCTCCTCCCGCGCGTTTTTGCAGGCGATCAAGAGCAGGTTGTAAAACGGCGCCGTTTTGTTTCGTTTGATCGGTCATAAAAAAAGAGCGCCCTGCGGCTTTGCCGCAGGGCGCTCGGCGTATATCGGCAGATCCGCTCAGCCGCCGAGCAGGCGCGATGCATTGCGGTGGCGCGCCTCGTCCGGGGTGAGAGCGGGCGGCAAAAGGTTGAACAAAAACGCCGAAAAGATGTAGATGCACATCCACAGGAGCAGCAGGCTCCAGATCGCCTCGGAGAAGGCGGGGATGCCGAAAAAGAGGAGCAGGAAGGCAAAGACGACCCAGGCGACGAGGTTGAAGATCCAGTTCGTCATCAACAGCGCCGCGCGCTTGGAAAGCAGCTTTTCCTGCCGCTTTTCCGTCGCGTACAGAACGGTAAGGAGGATCGTCAGCAGGCAGGAGAGGGCGAGCAGCCCGAGGATCACGCTGCACAAGATCCCTTCCGTCGGCATCCCTTCCTGAAAGGCGCCGAATAGCTTAGAGAGGTCGAGCAGCGTCCATTCGCTCCCGCTGAGCGGGTAGAACAGGAAGAGCAGCACGGGTGCGGCGGCATACAGGAGCCCGAGGGGCACCGCGGCGGCGGCTTTGTGCCGCGCAAAAAAGGCGGTGATGCCCGAAGTTTTCCAGATCGTCAAGTGTGCGAGCCCGTCGCGGTTGTCCGTTTTGCGGACGACGGCGGCAAAGATGAACACCAGCACGTGGACGCCGCAAAAGAGGTAGGGAAGGATGCTCAGCTGCCCCATAGGGAGGAGCATGTCGTTGAAAAACAGGACCGAAAATACGATGTACAGCGCCGTCGCCAACAGGGAGAAGACCATCTGCGTCAGCGCCGTATTGAAGACGCTTTTGCGGACGAGCGGGCTGTATGCGCCTGCGGCGTTGAACGCCCCGATGGCGGAAGATATGCCCATGATCCCGCCGATGATGTACAGGACGGAGACGATGAGCAGGTAGATGTAGTAGGGCGCAAACACCGAGCTTTCCGGCAGCCCGATGTTGTCGTTAAAATATATTTGCCCGGCGATCGAGGCGGGCGTGTACGCTTCCGTGAACCCTTCCAGCGTGTAGCGGAACATGGGGATAAAACACGCGGCGATCGCGCATGCCGCGCTCAGCAGAAGGAGCAAAAAGCATCCCCATTGCAGCAGCGTCGCTTTCCCCGTCTTTTCGCGCGGCTGCCCGTATTCCCAGGGGGGAAGGGGGGTCACCTGCGGCTGCTGCGGGTACGGCTGCGCGTAGGGCTGCTGCGGCGGGTACGGGTGCGCATACGGCGGCTGCGGCGGATACGGCTGCGTGTAGGGCTGCTGCGGCGGGTACGGCTGCGTGTAGGGCTGCTGCGGCGGATACGGCTGCGTGTAGGGCTGCTGCGGCGGGTACGGCTGCGCATACGGCGGCTGTGGTTGTTGCGGTTGCGGCGCGCTCTTGTTTTCTTCTTCCATAGTGTCTCTCCTTTGTGGCTCGGCAGGGTATACCTGCTTTTTTCATCTTAGCACAATTTCGGGCAAAAAGCAAGCGGGCGCAAAAGTTTCCGCTCGTTTGCGTGGGGAATAGGTATAAAAGACCGTGCGGCGGTCGATATATGTTTGCACAGATCGTGCAGAGGGGCGGCGCTTATGACGGCGAGGAAAAAGTATGCGGCGGGGAGCTTTTTGGCGCTGGTATTGGCGGCTGTCTGCCTGGCGGTGTTGTTTTTGCCGCAGTGCCTGGCAAAACAGCCGCTTTTTACGGGGGCGGAGCGCTATACGTTTTATTCCGTGCACCAAAGTTCTCAGGCGCTCATAACGGTCGTTCCGTCCGAAGAGGCGGCGCGCACGCGGCGGCAGGTCACGGGGTATACGGGAGAGAGCGCGCAGTACCGCGATGCAGCGGACGCCTTCGCGCAGGCAAAAAAGTACGGCGCCAGGCTTGTGGCGGAACAGACGAGCGCGGACGTGACCGACTATTATTATTACGCGCCTTGCCTCGGCGGGGGCATACGGGTGGGCGGCAGACGCGTCAACCTGCATGTCGCGGTGCGGGGCGAAGGCGCGGCGGTGGGGTATCCGCTCATTTTCGGCGGCTATTAAAAAATTTTTTCGCGCAACAGGTTTAAACCGTGCGGCATAGGGCAACAATCCTTGCACAAACCTTTCGGAGGGCAGTAACATGAAAAAGAATGAACAGGAAAGAGAAACCTCCTTGCAGGAGGGCGAAGAGCAGGCAAAGCGCCGCCACGGTAAACTGTACTATGCGCTGATCGCGGTATGCGCGCTCGTTTTGGCGGCGGCAGTCGTGTTGATGGCGGTCTTTTTGACCCCGCGGCAGAGCGAGGTGTTGGAGGAGCCCGGCAAGACCGAGCAGCCCGAAGACCCGGACGGCGGCAAGGACGACGAGAAGGACCCCAGCGACGACGATGACCCCGGGCAGAACACCGATACGGAGGTCGTGTTCGCGCTCCCCGTTGCCAATGCAACGGTCACCGAAACCTTCTCCTTCTGGTACAACTCCACCCTCAACCGCTATTGTCTGCATACGGGCGTTGATTTTTCCGCCGAGGCGGGCACCGAGGTGACCGCCGCCTATGCCGGCACGGTCGAGAGCGTCACGGAGGATATCCTCGAAGGCGGAAAGGTCGTCCTTTCGCACGGAGACGGGCTGTATACCGTCTATGCCTCGATCGACGCCGCCGCAGGGCTGCGCGTCGGCGACAGCGTGACCCGTGGGGAGGTCATCGGGACCGTTTCCGCCGCGGCAGACGCCATGGGCAACGAGTACAACGAGGGCGCGCACCTGCATTTCGAGGTGCTGGAGGGCGAAAAGCAGATCGATCCCGCCACGTACCTGGATTATGAGGAAAAGTAAGCGATCCGCATAACGTTTTGCAGGGGTTCCCCCGCAGGGAGGTCCCCCGCCGCTTGCAAGCGGCGGGGGATCTCCCTGTGCTTTGGCAAAATTTTGCCGCGCCTGCCGCGCGCAAGGTCTTGACAGCCGCCGCCGTTGTTTTGTATAATACCGAACAAACATCGGAGGAGCGTGCCGTGCTGTTTTTCGAGCTTGCCTTTTTGTTTATGGTCGGATCCGTCGGCGGCTGGGTGATCGAGTTGTTTTTCCGCCGCTTTTTCAGCATGAAAAAGTGGATCAACCCCGGCTTTTTGAACGGTCCGTACCTGCCTATGTACGGGGCGGGCACGCTGCTCTTGTACGCCGCCTGTTTTATCCCGCTGCCGCGCGCGGCGCTCGTATTGCTCTTGTTCGTCGCGCTGACGCTGCTCGAATACATAACGGGGCTGATCTTTATCAAAGGGATGAAGATCAAGCTCTGGGATTATTCCCGGCAGTGGGGGAACGTGCAGGGCATCATCTGCCCGCTCTTTTCGCTTTTGTGGGGGCTGATCGCCGCAGGGTTCGTGTACCTGTTGTTCGAGCCGCTGCACACGGCTGCCGTGTGGGCGGCGGGCAGCGTGTGGGCGCTGTTTGTGCTCGGCGCGTTTTACGGCGTGTTTTTCGTGGACGTGTGCGTCAGCTTCAACGTCTCTTTCAAGATCCGGAAGGCGGCGGCGCAGCTCAAAGAGGCGGTGCATTACGAAAAGCTGAAGGCAGAGCTCAACGAGCGCCGCCGTCGGCGGCGGATCCGCCGCCGCTTCCTGTTCCCCTTCGCCGGCGCCTCTCTGCCCGACGCCGTGCGCCTGTGGTATGCGCAGGACGCTCTGCGTCCGCGTCCCTTGCGCGGGAGCGGCAAAAAGCGGCAAAAAAAGAAGGGCCCCTCGGGGAAGGACGAGGCGCAGCCCTGAGACGCGCGGCGCCTTCTTCCGCTTGAAACCTGCTTGACAGCGCCGCGGCGTTCGGGTATAATAGGCAGCGGAGGCGGAGCATGAAGGATATGCACGATCTCAAATACCTGCAGCTGTTCGACGCGTACGGGCAGCTTTTGACCGAGCATCGGCGCGACGTGTGCGAGCTGTATTACCAGTTCGACCTGTCTTTGGGAGAGATCGCCGAACAGAAGGGCGTTTCGCGGCAAAGCGTTTCGGATACGCTTGCCAAAAGCCGCGCCCTGCTGGACGAGTACGAGGCGAAGCTGCACCACGGCGCGCTCCTTGGCGAAGCGGAGGCGAAGCTGTGTGCACTGCGCGCGCGTGTGCGGCAGGCGCTGGAAGCGATGCAGGCGCGGCATCCCGAACTTACCGGGGAGATCGGGCGCATCCTCGCCCTTTTGCAGGCGGAGAGCGGGCAGGGCGGCGCATCCGCCGACCGATCCAACAACGTATAGGGGGCTGTTTTTATGGCAGTGTTTTCCTCTCTTTCCGAGAGGCTCAATCATATTTTTTCCAAGCGGACCAAGCACGGGCGGCTGACCGAGCTGGAGATCAAGGGGGCAATGCGCGAGGTGCGCATCGCCCTTTTGGAAGCGGACGTCAACATTTTCGTCGCCAAAAAGTTTATTGCCGACGTATCGGAAAAGGCGGTGGGGCAGGAGATCTTAAAGAGCCTCAACCCCGCGCAGCAGGTCATCAAGATCGTCAACGAAGAGCTCGTCGCGCTGATGGGCTCCACCAACGCCAAGCTCGAGACCGCCGACAAGCCGCCCGCCGTCATCATGATGTGCGGGCTGCAGGGCGCGGGCAAAACGACGCTGTGCGGCAAGCTCGCGGTGCTCCTTAAAAAACAGGGCAAAAAGCCGCTGCTCGTCGCCTGCGATATCTACCGCCCCGCGGCGATCAACCAGCTGCAGGTCGTCGGCGGCAAAGCGGGCGCGGAAGTGTTTGAACGGGGAATGCAGGATCCCGTAAAAACGGCAAGGCAGGCGGTCGAATACGCGCGTTCGATGGGCTTCGATCCCGTCATCATCGATACGGCGGGGCGGCTGCACATCGACGACGCGCTCATGCGGGAGCTGGAAAACATCAAAGCCGAAGTCCGCCCGAGCGACATTCTGCTTACCGTGGACGCCATGACCGGGCAGGACGCGGTCAACGTTGCCGATACCTTCAACAAGCGCCTCGACGTGACGGGCGTGATCTTGACCAAGCTGGACGGCGATACCCGCGGCGGCGCGTGCCTCTCCATAAAGGCGGTCACCGGCAAGCCCATCAAGTTCATCGGCGTGGGCGAAAAGCTCACCGACCTTGAGCCCTTTTACCCCGACCGCATGGCGAGCCGCATTTTGGGGATGGGCGACGTGCTCTCGCTCATCGAAAAGGCGCAGGAAGCCGTCACCGAAGAGCAGGCGAAAAAGATGGAAAAGAAGCTGCGAGACGCTTCTTTTACCCTCGAAGATTACCTCGACCAGTTCGAATCGCTCAAAAAGATGGGCGGCATCGCCTCCGTCATGAGCATGATGCCGGGCATGGGCAAGTTCAAGCTCAAAGAGAGCGACTTTGACGAAAAGCGGGTGGAGCGCATCAAGGCGATCATCCTCTCCATGACTCCGCGTGAGCGCGAAAAGCCCGAGATCATCAACTCTTCGCGCAAAAAACGCATCGCGGCGGGCTCGGGCACCGGCGTGCAGGACGTCAACCAGCTGTTAAAGCAGTTTGAGCAGACCAAGCTCATGATGAAGCAGGTCAAAAACGGCAGAAAGCTGCCGTTCATGCGGTAAAAATTTTCGCCTGTCAAGGAAAATTGCTTGACAGGCATTTGTTTTTCGGGTATACTGTGGCGGTACAAAACCAAAAGGAGTAAACAACATGGCAGTCAAAATGAGGCTCACGCGGTTGGGCGATAAAAAGTCTCCCTTCTACCGCATCGTCGTGGTAGACAGCCGCAAGGCGCGCGACGGCGAATACATTGAAAAGATCGGGCACTACGACCCCACCAAGGAACCCGTACAGCTGGTCATCGATGCGGATAAAGCAAAGGATTGGCTCGCAAAAGGCGTGCAGCCCACGGATACGGTGCGGACGCTGCTCATCCGCGAAGGGATCTTGGAAAAACCGACTAAACTTTCCGCACCCCGCACCAAGACAAGGAAAAAGAAGTAAGATCGCTCGTAAGGAGGGGGTCCACGCATGTTAGAGCTCGTTAAATACATCGTCGAGCAGTTTGCCGAACACAAAGACGCGATCGTGTACGACGTGAACGAACGCGAAAACGCCGTCGATATCACCGTCTGGCTGGACGAGTCGGATATGGGCAAAGTCATCGGCAAACAGGGCAAGATCGCCAAAGCCCTTCGCACGCTCGTCCGCTGCGCTTCCGCCAAGGAGAGCAAGCGCTACAACATCGAGATCAAGGAAAAGGGCAAGGACGAATAAGCCATTGCCGCCGCGGCGGATACGCCGCGGCGGCAGAGCACAGAGGGAAAAACCGCAGCGGCTTTTCCCTTTCTTTTTTCGGAGGAAGGTATGCAGCGGACCATCGTCATCGCACAGGTCTTAAAACCGCAGGGCGTACGCGGGGAGATCAAAGTCAAGCCGCTTTTAGACGACATCGCCGATATCAAACGCATCCCGCGCGTCATCGTCGCGGGGAGGGAATACAAAGTTCTCTCCGCCCGCTGCGACGCCGCTTTTGCCTATCTGGGGCTTGCGGGCATAGCCGACCGCGACGCGGCGGAGCTTTTGCGCGGCAAAGAGGTGGAAGCCTCCCGCGAGGATCTGCCCGCCCCCGCCGAAGGCAGGGCGTATATCGTAGACGTGATCGGCTGCGCCGTCTGCACGGAGGAGGGCGAGCGGCTCGGCGCGGTCACGAACGTGCTGCCCGCCAAAACGGACGTCTTTGTCATGGAGCGGGAGGGGCGTGAATGGATGTTCCCCGCCGCCGACGGCGTGATCGCGGAGATCGACGTCGAAAAGGGCGTCGTCACCGTGGATAAAAAGCGGTTTGAAGAAGTTGCGCTCTTGCAGGGGAAGGACGAATGAAGATCGATATTTTGACGCTCTTCCCCGAAATTTTCGCGCCCATGCAGGCAAGCATCCTCGGCAGGGCGCAGAAGGAGGGGAAGCTGACCATCAACGCGGTCAACATCCGCGATTATACCGAGGATAAGCACTTAAAGTGCGACGATTACCCCTTCGGCGGCGGCGCGGGCATGGTGATGACGCCCCAGCCCATCGGCTCCGCCATCGAAGCGCTCGACCCGCAGCACGCAGCGCGGCGCATCTACCTTTCGCCCAAGGGCGAAGTGTTCCGCCAGCAAAAGGTATTTCAGCTGTTGGAGTACGAGCACATCATTCTGCTGTGCGGGCATTACGAGGGCGTGGATCAGCGCGTCATCGATCTGTTCATCGATGAAGAGATCAGCATCGGCGACTATATTTTAACGGGCGGGGAACTGCCCGCCATGGTGATCGCCGACTGCATCGCAAGGTATGTGGACGGGGTGCTGAACACGTCTTCTCTGGTGCAGGAGAGCTTTTCGGAAAACCTGCTCGAATATCCGCAATACACCCGCCCCGTCGAGTACCGCGGGTTGATTGTGCCCGAAGTGCTGCGCGGCGGCAACCACGCCGCGATCGACAAGTGGCGGCGCGAACAGGCGGAAAAGATCACGCGCGAAAAACGCCCCGATCTGCTGTAAGATCCATGCCCCCTTTTGCCCTTTGCGCCGCGCGGGCGGTGCAGAGGAAGAGGGTGGATCTTCATTCGTTTTCAAAGAATTGAACTGCGCGTGCCAAAATCGCAATTTTGGCTAAGCGCCCTCAATTTGCCGCAAACCTGCGGCTTGATCCGGAAAGAGTGAATGCGCCGCGCTTATAATGGAGAGCCATTAAAGTGCGCGGCGCAGAGAGAAAAACGGCGGTTAGCCCGCAGAGCGGGCGTGTCCGCCGGTTGTCTCTCGGATCACGGAAATTTCTTTCATCTCTTTTGAAAGAAATTTCGTGAACCGAATAATTGCTTGCAAAAGCAAAAACCACGTTTTTTGCTTTTGCCCCCTACGCTTTACGGAAAGCGTGAAGGAAGAGGGTGAATTTTTGCTCGTTCTAAACAATTAAAGTGCGCGTTTCAAAGCCACGCCTTTGGAAAAGCGCCCCCAATTTGCCGCAAACCTGCGGCTTGATATGGAAAGAGTGAATGCGCCGCGCTTATAATGGAGAGCCTTTAAAGCGCGCGGCGCAGAGAGAAAACCAAATGCAGAGCCGCGTTCTTCGCGGCGAACATTTGGTTGTCTCTCAAATCACGGAAATTTCTTTCATCTCTTTTGAAAGAAATTTCGTGAAAAGGTTTTTTTTGTATGCAACACATCCAATGGTTCCC
>CALWBR010000089.1 GCA_944376145.1 uncultured Clostridia bacterium
TTTCCTTTTTCCTCCTTTCGAATTTGTGCTTACAGTATAACGCCCGGTTGTATAAATCCTTCGCGGATCTTGTAACAAAATTGTAACAAGTTGTAAAAAAAATCCTCGGTTTTTCCACGATTTCGCCCTTTTTTGTCGTGGTATCGTTTCGTTATTTGTTTTTTACATTCAAAGGAGCAAAAAAAGAGGCGGCTTTTGCCGCCCCGAAAAAAGAGATCGCGTCCTCAGCGGTGCCTGCGCTCGTAGCGCACGAACAAGTACGCCGCGGCGGCGCCGAGCACGAACAGCGCCAGCCCCACGCCCAGATCGACCGCGAAGGGTGCGCCCGCCGCCCAGCTTTGGTACACGCCGTACACTTCGGGATTGAAAAACATGGTGACCACGGACCCGACCGACAGCCCGACGATGCAGAAAAAGGAGGGAGCGCGGAATTTGGCAAGCAGGCGATCGAGCGCCTTGGAGACGGTCAAGAGCCCCGCGACAAAGCCGACGACGAGGCAGGCGTAGACGAGCAGCAGCATGGGTTCGGAAAAGATGTTGCTCACGCCGTTCATCAGCGGTTTGAAGTACCCCGCCATCATCAGGATCGCCGTGGCGGAGAGCCCGGGCACGATCTGCGTGATCGCCACGATAAAACCGAGCACGATAAACAGGATGTACTGCCAAACGTTCAGCCCGTCGAGCGAGCGGTCTCCGACCAACAGCAGCGAGGAGACGAGGCTGAGCGCCACAGGCACCGCAAAGCCGATAAGCAGCAGCAGGATGCGCGGCGCGCTCTTTTGCTCTTCCTTGATCTCGTCGGTGACGGCGGGCAGCGCCCCGAACATCAGCCCCGCAAAGAGCGCGACGACGGCAAAGGTGCTCACCTCCAGCGCCTTATCGACGGCAAAAAAGCCGAGCACGAAGCCTATCGCCAGCCCGATGAGCACGGGCAGCAGGAAGCGCGCGCATTTTTTAAAGGATCTGAACAGGTTGCCCAGCGCAAACAGGAGTTTGCGGTACAATTTAAAGATGATGGCGACGGTGGAGCCGCTGATGCCGGGCACGATGACGGCAAGCCCGATAAAAAACCCGAGCACGCCGCCCTTTGCGACCTCGCCTTTGTTCTTATAGCGCAGGCTCTCCGCCGTGACGGCGGGCTCCGCCGGCTGCCCCGCTTCTTCCGCGGAACGCGCCTTCTCTTCCTCTTCGGGGATGTTATCCATTCGTTTCCTCCGTATTGCCGCGCAGGGCGCGGATCTGTGCCGCCAGCGCCTTTGCCGTCAGCCCCGCCTCTTCCGCCTGTTCCTCCGCCGTGCCGTGCGCCGCAAAGGCGGGCGGCGCGCCCATGATCCGCAAACGGACGGGGATGCCGCGCGCGGCGTACCATTCGGCGACCGCCGCACCGAACCCGCCCGCCAGCGCGTTCTCCTCAAAGCAGACGAGCTGCCGCCCCGCCAGCGCGGCGAGCATCGGCTCGTCGAGCGGCACGATGCTGCGGCAGTTGACGACGAGCGTATCCTCACAGCCCGCCGCCTTGCGCGCCTCCAACGCGCGGCGCACGGCGCGCGCGCCGCAGGCGAGCACAACGGCGCCCTGCCCTTCGGCGAGCACCTCCCACAAACTTTTTGCAAGCGACGTGAGTTTGCCGACCATGGGCACTTCGCCGCCGGGGTAACGCAGCAGCGCGGGCCCGCCGCACGAGCGGGCGTAGGCAAACACGTCCGAAAGCTCCGCCGCGTCCTTCGGCGCGAAGATGCGCAAGTTCGGCACGGCGCGCAGCGCCGCGAGGTCGTACAGCCCCTGGTGCGTTTTGCCGTCCGCGCCGACAAAGCCCGCGCGGTCCTCGCAAAAGAGAACGGGCAGGTCTTGCAGGCAGACGTCGTGCAGGATCTGGTCGTACGCGCGCTGCAAAAACGTGGCGTACAGGCAAACGACGGGGTGCATGCCGCCCTTCGCCATGCCCGCCGCCATGGTGACGGCGTATTCTTCGCAGATGCCCAGATCGAAAAAGCGCTGCGGGAACCGTTCGGCAAAGGCGGAAAGCCCGACCCCCTCCGCCATCGCCGCCGTAACGCAGACGAGCGAGGCGTCCCGCTCCGCCTCGGCGCACAAAAGCCGCCCGAGCGCGGAGGAAAAGGTGTTCTTGCCCGCGGCAAAGCCCTTCCCCGTGCTGTGATAGCGCGCGGGATCCGCCTCGGCGGGCGGGTACCCCTTGCCCTTTTGCGTGACGCAGTGCAAAAGCACGGGCTCATGCAGTTTTTGGATATCCGAAAGCACCGCCACGAGCTCGTGCAAGTCGTGCCCGTTCACGGGTCCCACATACTTGAACCCGCAGCGGTCGAAAAAGTCGTTTTTGTTCAGCCAGCCCTTCAAACTGTATTTGAAACGGCGCAGCACCCTGCCGAACGCGCCCGTCTCCTTGAACGTTTTGGCGAGCCGCGAATTGAAGGTGCGGTACCGCTTTTTGGCGGTCATGCGCGAGATCGCGCGGTAGGCGGTGCGGTTCTTATCGCCCGCCACGCCGGTGTCGTTGAGCACGACGAGAAAGTTTTCGGGCTTTTTTTCGGCGGAGAACACCGCCTCGAGCGCCAGCCCGTTGCCCAAAGACGCGTCGCCGATGAGGCAGATCACCTTTTCGCTGCCGCCCATAAGGTCGCGCGCGTTGCACAGCCCGATGCCCGCCGCCAGCGAATTGCCGCTGTGCCCGGCAACAAAGGCGTCGCACTCGCTCTCCGACGGGTCGGGAAAGCCGCTCACGCCCCCCTTCTGCCGCAGGCGCTCCAAGCTCCTGCCCGTAAGCAGTTTGTGCACGTACGCTTGGTGCCCGACGTCGAACAAAAGTTTATCCTGCGGGAAGGAAAACACTTTGTGCAGCGCGAGGATGATCTCCACCGCGCCGAGGTTGGACGAGAGGTGCCCGCCGCATGTTTCGACGGCGGCGACAAGCTCGCCGCGCAGCTGCTGCGCGAGCGCTTCCAATTGTTTTACCGTATACCCTTTCAGCCCGTTCAACCGATGACCTCTCTACACGCGCGTATGCGCGCAACATTGTTATGTATTGTACCCGTTTCGCGGCGCAAAGTCAAGAAAATTGCACCCGCACGCACCCGTCCGCGGCTTGCGCGGCGCGGCGCTTTTTGGTATAATACGTTTATATCTATGCGGCAGGTACCGGCAGTATGGCATATTCGGTCTATTTAAAAAAGGGAGAGGAGAAGCGCCTGCTCGGCGGGCACAGCTGGGTGTACGCGAACGAAGCGGCGAAGATCGAGGGCGACGGCGGGAACGGGTCGCTCGCGTCCGTTTACGCGCACGACGGCAGGTTCATCGGCAAAGGCTACATCAACCACCTCTCCAAAATTCTGGTGCGCATCTTTTTACGCGGCGAAGGGGAGGACGACGACGCCTTCTACTGCCAAAAAATTGCGGAAGCGAACGCGCTGCGCGAAAAGCTGATCGGCGGCGACAACTACCGCATGGTCTTCGGCGAGGCGGACGGGCTGCCCGCGCTCATCGCCGACCGTTACGGAGACTGCATTGTGCTCGAATGCCTCTCTCTGGGCGTCGACAAGCGCAAAGAACGCATTGCGGCGTGCTTTGCCAAACTGTTTTCGCCGCGGTGCATCTACATGCGCGGCACCGCCGCCGTACGCCGGAAAGAGGGGCTCCCCCTCGAAGACAAGCTCCTGTACGGCGCATTGCCCGAAGAGCTTTGGGTCACCGAAAACGGGCTCGAACTGGGCATTGACATCCGAAACGGGCAGAAGACGGGGTTCTTCCTCGACCAAAAGGAGAACCGCCTCGCGCTGCGCCGCTACGCCGCGGGCGGGCGGGTCCTGGACTGTTTTTGCAACAGCGGCGGGTTTTCGCTCAACGCCGCGCTCACGGCAAAGGAAGTGATCGCCAACGACATTTCGGAGAGCGCGCTGCAAACGCTGCGCAAAAACGCGGCGCGCAACGACATCGCCAACATCCGCACCGTGCAGGGCGACGCCTTCGAACTGTTGCGCCGCCTGCGCGCGGACGGAGAAAAATTCGACTGCATCGTGTTGGATCCGCCCGCCTTCTGCAAAAGCGCGGCGGAAGTGGCGGGCCCGTACCGCGGATACCGCCACAGCAACGTTTCCGCCATGTAACTTTTAAAGCGGGGCGGGATCTTGCTGAGCTGCTCGTGCTCGCACTACATGACGCCGCCGCTGTTCGAGCGCATGCTGCGCGAGAGCGCGCTGCACGCGGGCAGGCAGGCGCGCGTGCTGGAAGCGCGCGGACAGGCGCCCGACCACCCGATCCTGCTCGCCGCCGAGGAGACGGGGTACTTGAAAGCGTACTTTTTGCAGATCGGATGACCCGATCGGATGCGCCGCACCCCGCGGTTCCGCTTGACAAACGCGGCGCGGCGTGGTATCCTTTTTTGCGGTAGGTTTTCGGACAACACTACCTAAAAACAACCGAGGTAACTGAATCATGAAGAGGTTTTCCACCAAAATGCTCTGCCGCGCGGGGGTCATCGCCGCGCTGTACTGTGTGCTGACCTGGGCACTGGGTCCCCTTTCGTACGGGACGCTCGGCTTCCAGATCCGCCTCGCCGAAGCGCTGACGCTGCTTGCGCTGTTCTATGTGGAGAGCATCCCCGCCCTGTACGTCGGCTGCCTGCTCGCGAACGTGTTTTCGGGCTACGGCGGCTGGGACATCGGCTTGGGCAGCCTGTGCACGCTCGCCGCGGCGATCGGCACATACGGCTGCGGAAGGCTGATCGGCAACACGCCGCTCAAACTGCTGTGCGGCGGGCTGTTCCCCGTACTGCTCAACGCCTTCGGCATCCCGTTCGTCATGATCTTGGCGGGCAGCACGGAACTGGGGTACTGGGCGAACTTCGTCTCCCTCCTGGTGACGCAGTCCGTTTGGGTGTTCGGGCTGGGCATCCCGCTCGCGCTCACGGTGCAGGCGCTGCAAAAAAAGGGCGTCGCCGTTTTGCAGCCCGTACCGCTGCGGCAGCGGCAGGAGAACGGGCAGCCGCAAACAAACGCGCTGCAGCCGCAGGCGAGCCGCAAATAGAGCCTTTCCGCGCACGGCATCTCCGTGCGCGGTTTTTTTGCGCGTTTGCCTTGACTTTTCCGTCGGTTTGCGGTATAGTGTTGAAAAATTTGTTGTAAATGCAACAGAGGTAAGGATGGATACGATCTCGACTTCCCTGTTTGACGGGGTCACGCAAGAGGAATACGCGCGCATGACGGAATGCTTCAAAACGACGCTGAAAAGCCACCGGAAGGGCGAAGAAGTCGCCATGCCGTCGAACCGCGTGGGCGTGGTGCACCGCGGCAAGATCAGCGTGATGAAGACGGACGAGAGCGGCGTGCGCACCATCTTCGAACAGCTCAGCGAAGGGGGCGTGTTCGGCGCGATGCTCGGCATCGCCGACGCGGACGCAAACTTTTTTCTCGTGGCGGAAGAGGACTGCGAGGTGCTGTACGTGGACTACGACCACATCATGAAGCGCTGCCCCAACGCCTGCACCTATCACAGCACCATCGTGCGCAACCTCGTACGGCTGATGGCGGAAAAGACGCAGGCGCTTTCGGAGCACCTGGAGATCCTGAGCCGCCGCACCACGCGCGACAAGCTGCTCGCCTACTTCCGTCTGCTGGCGGCAAAGAACCGCAGCCCCTATTTTACGCTCCCCTTTTCGCAGACCAGTTTGGCTGACTACATCTGCGTGGACCGCAGCGCCATGCTGCGCGAACTCGCCGCCATGCGAAGGGAAGGGATCGTCGAGATCGACCGCCGCAACATCAAACTCAACCGGGCGCGCCCGCTTTGAAACGCGCCGCAGACCCGCCGCAAAACCTGCGCGGCTCTGCCTTTTTTCGGCGGCAGGCTCTGCAACGGCGTGCATCTTTCTTCGTTGTTAATATAGACAATTGCCCGCAAACATGGTATACTGTGGAAAATGATCGGCGTTGCCGGAGGGAAACATGCAGACGATCGAAGCATATCTTGCACAGAAGTGGAAAGAAACGGTGCGGTACACCCCGCAGGACAGCGGGATGCTGATCGGGCTGCCGTACCCGTACACCGTGCCCTGCGCGGACGGCATGTTCAACGAGATCTATTATTGGGACACCTATTTCACGAACAAGGGACTGATCGCGGCGGGGGAAGCGCAGCTTGCAAAGGATAATTGCCGAAACATGCTGTACCTCGTCGAAAAGTTCGGGTACATGCCGAACGGCAACCTCACCATCTATCTGCACAGGAGCCAGCCCCCGTACCTTGCGATGATGGTGTGGGACGTATACGAGGCGACCGCAGACGCGGCGTTCCTTGCAAAGGCGTATCCCGTTTTGCAAAAGGAATACGCCTTTTGGGAGACGGCGCGCGCGACGGAGAGCGGGCTGAACCGCCACTTTGCCGACAATACGGAAAAGGAGTGCGCCAAAAGCTATTTCGAGCTGCGTACACGGGTGCGCTCGCCCTTTTCGGACCCCGAGGAAGGCGGCAGGAACCTGCTTGCCGAGGCGGAATCGGGGTGGGATTTCACCGCGCGGTTCGGCGGCAGGTGCGCGCACTTCAACCCGATCGACCTCAACAGCAACCTGTACCGCTATGAAGTGCTGTTTGCAAAGGCGGAGCGCGAACTTTTGCTTTCGGACGGGGCGGCGTGGGAAGCGCGCGCCCTGCTGCGGAAACGGCGGATCGGGGAACTTTGCTACGATCGGGAGAGCAAGACGTACCGCGACTACGATTTTACAAAGCGGAAGCGCTCTTCCCTATACAGCGCCGCCATGTTCTGGCCGTATTTTATGGGCGCTGCGGAGAGCGGGGAAGGGCTCGCGCTCCTTTTGGAAAAGCTGGAGGCGCCGTACGGCGTTTTCACCGCCGAAAAACAGAAGGAGCAATTCCAGTGGGGCTACCCGAACGTGTGGGCGCCCTGCCTGTACGCCGCCGTCGTCGGGTGCGAAAACTACGGGCATTCCGCCGATGCGGCGCGCCTCGCGCAAAAGTACATTGCGCTGATCGAAAAGAATTACGAAGAAACGGGCAAACTTTGGGAAAAGTATAACGCGCTGGACGGGAACACGCAGAGCGCGAACGAATACGCCACCCCCGAAATGATGGGTTGGACGGCGGGCGTGTATACCTGTTTGAAACAAACCTACGGGAACGGGGCGCAAAAACGCGTCTGAATCTGCACACAAACGGTCTGCAAGACGGCAAAAAAAGCAGGCGACGGATCCTTCCGCCGCCTGCTTTTTTTGCTTTTCCGCCGCGGTCTTTGCCGCCTTCCTTATCCTCATCGGACGAAATATCCGCTTTTTCTTACCAATTTTCACGCAATAAAAAATCCGCAAGATGCACGATGCGCACCCCCTCCTCATTGCTTCCCGCATATTCATCCAATGTGACAACATATTTCGAGTAATTATCTTTTATTTTCAGCAAATTCCCGATTTCTCTGTCTCGCCCTTTTTCATCTTCGGGCATATGACGGCACACCTGTATATATACTTTTTCGTCCCGCAATACTCCTACAAAGTCGATCTCTTTTCCGTTCCATGTACCGACATATGTTTCATACCCGCGCCGTAAAAGTTCCAAAAACACGATGTTTTCCAACGTTGACGATATAGAAGTATCATAAAAGCCCATGACCGCATATTTCAACGACGGATCCGCCAAATAATACTTCTCCTGCGTTTTCAACGCCTCTTTTCCGCGGACATCGTATCTGTTCGCTTCGTACAGTATATATGCCTTTTTCAACTGATTGATATAATTATAGATCGTTTCTATATCCAAGCTCCGCTTTTCACTCTTCATATAATCGCTGACCGATTGCGCGGAGAAGGTCTTTCCGATATTTTCAAACATGAACTTCACGAGCCGTTCAAACTGATCGACCTTGCGGATCTTGCTCCGTTTGGTTACATCATTATAGATAACGGAAGTATAAATATCCCGCACCACGGTATAGGCTTCCTGCTGCGTAAAATTGCTCACGGCTACGACCGGGAACCCGCCCGTGTGTATATAATCCCGCAAAAAGTCACGGCTTGCTTTATCCTCTCCGGCAAACTTGCGGAATGCAATATATTCTGCAAAAGAAAGAGGATAAACCGGGATCACTACATACCGACCGGAAAGATACGTCGATATCTCGCTCGACATCAGTTTTGAGTTCGATCCGGTTATAAACACGTTTGCATTTTTACTTGCCATCAAACTGTTCACGGCTTGCTCCCACCCCTCTATCTCCTGCACTTCATCGAGAAGCAGATAATACCCGTCACCGTCCAATTTTTCGCATATGGCATGATATAATTTGCTGCCACTGTCGATCCATTCGTATTCATAAGAATCGAATTTTGCATAAAATATTTTTTCTTTTGGAACGCCTCGCTCTTGCAGTCTTTTCTCGATCATTCCCAAGATCGTGGATTTTCCCGAACGGCGTATGCCCGTTATGATCTTCGCCAACGGAGCATCTATAAAAGGCTCTATCTTTTTTATATACAAAGGTCGTTCTATCATAAGATCCCTCCACGGCTTTTCTATATTATATCCGTTTTACAGAAAAAAGTCAATAGTTTATAGGAATACAATCCGATAAACTATTGACTTCGCAGCCTATATATACATACAATAACCATAATTTCTGCCCGAAAGCAAAAACGTTTCGCACACCTGCCGCAGGCGACCCTGCCGGCACCGTGTTTTTATGCTTGTTTACGAGAGGAGTATTTCGAACGCAAAGTCGATCGCATTTTCCCTGATCTGATACGCTTCCTGCAATTCGGGCCCGCAGGAGTGCGACCCCAGCCCGCACATGCGGTAATCGACGTACAGATACACATCGTCGGAGTGCCGCATTTCGTGCGCGTGCGCCTTAAAATCGCCGAGCGAATACGGGCTCGCGCAAAAACTGAGATCCTTTTCGCTGCGCACGGTGAAGCGGCGCTCCCCGCCGAACATCGTCACAGAGCGGCTGTTGCAGTGCGAGCCGTTCTCCTGCGGGCGCACGTAGGGAACGTACATGTTTTTGACGCTGTCGGTATACTTCCCGACGGGGCAGGCGAGATGCCTGTCCTCGTACGCTTCCGCCCTTCCCCTGCCGAAGTATTCGACGCCGCACAGCTGTTTATCCAAACGGAACACGAACCCGAGGCGGGGCACGTTCTCCACCCATGCGCGCTTTTCCGCCTGCAGACGGACGCAAACGCGGTCTTCAAAGAATGTGTACTGCAGCCGCATATCGAAGGCAGGTTCGACCATGCCCGCGGCGAACACGCCCGCAAAGGTCAGTCCGCCCTCCTCCGCCGTGACGCTGCGCGGATAAAACCGCGCCGTTTCCAGGCGGTATTTTTCCCACTTTTGCCGTACCCAGACGTCGTTGTCGGTGGGGATGCGGTATGCGCCGACCGAAACGGGCGCGGCGAGCGCCTCTTTCCCGCCCGCGGACAGCGAGCAAAGCCGCCCGAGCCCGTCGACGACGGCGCGGTACGAAGCGCACTCCGCCGTGAAGGCATCGCCCGCGCGTTCGATCTGCAGCCGCTTTTCCGACCCCGCAAAGACGAGGCGGTCGCACAGCACGAACTGCGTATTCCCGACGTACTCCCCGCCCTTCGTGAACACGAAATCGGCGGTGACGTACCCTTCCTCCGCCGGCAGCGGCGGCAGCGCCGCCCTCTTTGCCGCGCGGGCGGGGATGCCCGTTATGTCGACGGAAAACGTTTGCACCGCTTCGCCGTTTTTGCGCAGCGTGCAGGTACAGGAAAGGTCGTCGAGGGAGAGAAAATCGCGGCGGTTGCGCACAAAAAACCCTTCCTGCGTCCGTTCAACGACGGCGGGCGCATACACTTCCGCCACCTCAAACAGCGAAGGGTGCGGGGTGCGGTCGGTATCCACCAGCCCGTCCGTGCAGAAATTTCCGTCGCGGCAGTAATTCTTGTCCTCCTCGCCGAAATCGCCTGCGTAGAGGATCTTCCCGTCCCTGTACACGTTGTGGTTGCACCACTCCCACACGAACGCGCCGCACATCTCTTTACGCGCGTAGATGATGCTCCAATAGTCCTTCACGTCGCCGCAGGAATTGCCCATGGCGTGCGTGTATTCGCACAGCACGAAGGGCTTTTGCACGCCCCTGTCCAAAATTTTGCGAACGTCCTGCAAAGACGGGTACATGCGGCTGCACAGGTCGAGGCAGTTCTCCTCCCGCCAGTCGTCCGCCACGGGGTCGTACACGCCCTCGTAATGCACGGGGCGGCTGTCTGCCCCGCGCAGATACAGCGCCATCGCCTCGGTGTTGCAGCCCCAGCCCGATTCGTTGCCGACCGACCAGATGATGACGCTCGCGCGGTTTTTATCGCGCTCGTACATCCGCCGCGCGCGGTGCAGGTACAGCTCTTTCCAGCGCGCGTCGGAAGACAGATCGGAGAAAAAGCCGAGGTCGGACGGGTCGTTGTGCTGCAAGATCGTTCCGTGCGTTTCCAGATCCGCCTCCTCCATCAGGTAGATGCCGTACAGGTCGCACAAAACGGGAAAGAGCGGGTGCGGCGGATAGTGCGACGTGCGCACCGCGTTGATGTTGTATTTGCGAAACAGCTGCAAGTCCCGTTCCAAATCGGAGAGCGTTTCCACGTACCCGTTCACCGTCATACAGTGGCGGTTCACGCCCTTCAGCTTGATCGGCGCGCCGTTGAGCTTTAAAACGCTGCCCTCCGTTTCCACCCTGCGGATGCCGACGTATTCGCGGATGTATTCGCCGCGGCAGGAGAGGATCAGCTCGTAGACGTTCGGCTGCTCCGCGCTCCACAGCTGCGCGTTTTCGATCTCAAAAACGGCGCGGCTGCCCTCGGCGGAGGCGACCTTTTTCCCTCCGAAATACAGCGACAGGGCGCACTCCTTGTCCGCCGCAAAGCGGACAATCCCCTTGCCGCCCGCAACGTCCGTTTCGATCGTATAGTCGGTGAGGTGCCCCTCCGCGCGGTGCAGGATGTACGCGTCGCGGAACATGCCGCTCATGCGCAGTTTGTCCTGGTCTTCCAGATACGAGCCCGTGCACCAGCGGAACACGACGGCGCGGATGCGGTTTTCGCCGTTTTGCAAAAGATCGGTCATATCGAATTCGGCGGGAGAATGCGAAACGGTGGAATACCCCAAAAACGTTCCGTTGACGAACACATACAGACAGCTGTCAACGCCGTCGAAATTCAGATAATACCGCCCCGTTTTTTCCGAAAGGACAAACGCCGTTTCGTATATGCCGCAGGCGTTTTCCCCGTCGATGTGCGGTGGGTCGTACGGGAAGGGATAGGCGATGTTCGAATACATGTCCTTGCCGAACCCGTCGCGCTGCCAGCAGTGCGGCACCTGTACGGCGTGCGGCAGCGCTGCGCCGAGCGCGTCTTCGGGCAGGGACGGAAAATAGCCGAACTTCCAATTTTTCAGCTCCGTAACAAAGGCGGAACGCCCCTTTTCAAAGGAAAATTCCGCTTCGGGGAAAGGGATGTAATAGCTGCGCGGCTTACAGGCGCCCACCTGCGCCACGAGCTGCCGATGATAGTTGAATTCCATGTTGGTTCCTCCTCTTTGCCGTTGCGCCCTACGCGCCGAAGCGGATGCAGCCGTCGGCGGGAAGCTCGCCCTCGAACCGCGTTTTGCCGCCCGCGCACAGCCGCGCGGTGCCGCCGTCCAGCCCGATGAGCGCCCGTATGTTCCCCGCAAAGTCGGTGACGACGCGCACGCCCGCCGATGCCGAAAACAGTTCTTTGCCGTCTCGGTATCCCGCAAACGTATTGCCGCCGCGCGACAAGGTGTAACGGGTCTCGCCGATCCTTTGCTCGTATTCACCGTCTGCGCCGCCCGCGCTCGTCCAGACGAGCGTATCCTCGTCGCGGAAGACCCCGTACAGATGCGCCACGTACGCGAACACCGCCAACACGGACGGCCCGTAACCGTCGTGCGCCATGCTCGGCTTGCACAGGAACGGGTCGAATTGCTGCACGAACATCTTGTACCGCTTCATGACGGAGAGATATTTTTCGCCGAGCTGCTTCATGACCGAATAAAACCCGTAATTTTCCAGCGCAAAGATCGCGCGCTGGTAGGTAAGGCTCTGCGGCTGCCCGCTCCAATTGTTCTCGCCGAGGTTGCGGAATGCGGGATCGTTCGCGGCGACGGAGGGCAGCGGGAACGGCGTCCAGAATTCGTTCGGATCGAGAAGATGCTCGCGCACGAACCGCTCCGCCATATCCTGCGTGAAAGAGCCGTGGTACATGCAGCGCAGGTTGTTGTGCAGGAGGGTATCCGTAAAGTTCCCGAAGCGGTCACGGTCGTAACACGCGCCCTTCTCCTCCCGCCACAGAAATTCGCGCAGCCGACGGCGGACATACGCCGCCTTTTCCCGCCACATCGCTTCCTCGCCGTTCCCGAGCAGCGCCGCTATGCGCGCGAGCGTTTTGCGCCCGTCGTAGGAATAACTCATGACGTCCATGGAATAAAAGGGCATCTTTTCAAAGCAGGGCGGCGTTTCGCCGCTCCAACTGTCGTCCGCTTTGCCGAAGCGCACGGCGTTGTCCTCCCCCGTATCCCACACGCACCACGATTGCAAACAGCCAACGCCCGCGGGGTCGCGGTACTTCCAAAGATATTCGTCGTGCGCGCGCAATGCCTTGTACAAGGCGGAAAGGTACTCTTTGTCCGTTCCGATCCACCAAGCCGTTTTCAGCGCGGGGGTGGGAAAGCAGTACCCCTGCAGCATATCGTAGCGGCAGCGCAGCTTCCCCTCTTCAAAGAAAACGCATCCGGGCAGCCGCCCGTCTTCGCGCGCGTTGTTTAAAAAGATCAGCTGGTTGCCGAGCGCGACTTCCGCGTCCTGTGCGGCGTAAATTTCGCCGCCCATCGGCTGCGTTTCGATCCACACGCCGCGGTACAGCGCCGATCCCTCGATCATGACCTTCGTGCCGCCGAAATCAAAAATGTTCTTTTTTGCCTTTTGCTGCGCAAGCTCGAACAGCTCTTGCAAGGCGGCGTCTTCCGTGCGGTAACGAACGCCCGTTTGCGGCAGCACCCCGTTGTATGTGTACCCCATGGCTCTCCCCTGTCTATCTTAACAAATAAAACGCGTCAAAGCAAAAGAATTTCGCCGTTTTTTATACAGAGTTTGCATTGCAGGCGGATATCCTGCGCCGACGAACCGACCAAGACCTCGTACACGCCGTCGGAAACTTCCCAACCGTCCTTTGACGCCGACCAATGCGCGAACGCGCGCGGACCGAGCAAAAACGAAAACCGCTTCCGCCTGCCCGCCCCGATCTCTGCTTTGGCAAACTCTTTCAGCTCCCTGTCCGGGCGGCGGACGAGCGGAACGCATTCGCGCACGTATACCTGCACCGTTTCCGCGCCGTCTCGCGCCGAAGTGTTTTCGACCGCAAACGAAAGACGCAGCCCGCATCCCTCCGCACTCGCCGAAAGATCGGAATACACAAACACCGAATAACTCAACCCGTGCCCGAAGGGGAACAAAACGGGCACCCCGCAGGTGGAATAATGGCGGTACCCCACGCCGAGCCCTTCCGTATAAGCGGTAACGCCCGCAAAAACGCCGCGCCCGTCTGCCGCGGGGACGTCGGCAAGGCAGCGCGGGAAGGTTTCGGAAAGTTTTCCGCTCGGGTTGACAGCCCCGACGAGGATATCGGCGAGCGCGCCGTCGCCGCCCGTTCCCGGATATCCCGCGAACAGGATCGCGGCGACCTTCTCTTCCCAGGCGCTCATATCGATATACGAACCCGCAAACACCACCACGACCGTGTTCGGGGAGCTCTTTGCCGAGGCAAGGATCGCCCTCTCCTGCACGGCGGGAAGGCGCGCCGTTTCGCGGTCCGCGCCCTCGCGCTCGAATTTTTCGCCCAGCCCGACGCAGACGATGCTGCAATCGCACGCCGCCGCATGCAGGGCGGCGCGGCGGGCGCTCTGCCCGAACGACTCCACTTCATCGTAGCGGAACGCGCTTTCAAAACACACCTCTACCCCGCGCTCGGCAAGCCGCGCCGGAAGGTCGAACGTTTCCTCCCCGCGGTTTACGGCGGAAGACCCGCCGCCGCGCAGCATGCCGCAGGTATCCGGACGGGCATAGCACCCCGAGATCGCGGCGCGCCTGCCCTTTTGCAGCGGCAAAACGCCGTTATTTTTCAAAAGCACGATGCCCTCCGCAGCGATCCGCCGCGCCGCCGCGCGGCGTTCCTCCGCCGTGCGGACCGCCTTTTTGCCCTGCCGCATTTGTTTGCAGCGATAAACAAGATCGAGCACGCGCTGCGCGCAGGCATCGAGCGCGGCGTCGGAAAGAGCGCCGCGGGCATAGTCCTCGCACAATTTGCGGTAATTTTTTTCGTTGAACGGCATTTCCAGATCCAGCCCCGCCGCGGCGGACGCCGTTCTGTCGCGCACGGCGCTCCAATCGGAGACGATCGCCCCGCGGAACCTAAATTCTTTGCGCAAAAGGGCAAAGCCCTTCGCGTATTCCGCGCCGAGCGTGCCGTTGATCCGGTTATAGCTGCACATGAGCGAAACGGGCTGCGCCTCGCAGGCGATCTCGAACGGCCGATAATACAGCTCGCGCAGCGTGCGTTCGTCGACCTCACTCGACTGGTTCAAACGGTCGTATTCGAGATTGTTGCAGCAAAAATGTTTCAGGCACGCGCCGACGCCGCCGCCTTGCAGCCCCTCGATGTACGCCTTTGCCATTTCGCCCGCGAGAACGGGGTCTTCCGAAAAATATTCGAAATTGCGCCCGTTGAGCGGGTGCCGTTTGATGTTCACACCCGGCGCAAGCAAAATATCGACGTCCTTTTCGAGGCATTCGTCGGCGAGGCACGCCCCCATTTCCCTTGCCGCCGCCCTGTTCCATGTGTTGGCGAGCAGCGAGATCGCGGGGTACGCCGTGGCGGGATACGCCGTTTCCGACCCGTCCGCCGCGCGCTCTTTGACGATACGAAGCCCGTTCGGCCCGTCGGAAACGGTGATCTGCGGTATTTTCCCTGCCAAATCGTCTGTATGCCAAAAATCTTTGCCGCAAAGCAGCCGCATTTTTTCCTCTGCCGAAAGCTCCTGTACCGTTTTGCGCTTCATGGTTGTTCGGTTTCCTTTTTACTTATCTGAAATTTGTATGCCCGCGCGCTGCAGCGCCTGTGTAAAGACGCTGTACGCCGCAAGCGTCGGATGGATCCCGTCCCGCAAATCGTTTGCGGAAAAAGAATTTTCCGTATCGAGGAATTCGATCCAGCTGCGGGCGGCGCACCATTCCTGCATCGCGTCGTTCGTTTCGCTCACCTGTTGGCTGTACCGCGTATCCACCCGCTGCGTGATCGCAAAGTAGTAGATCTTTGTATCCGGCATGTTTGCATGCAGCACCGTGAACAGCCGCTGCAGCCCGTCGATCGCCTCCGCAGCCGCGTCGCCGTCGTCATAAAAATTGTTCGTGCCGATGTGCATGACGATGTTTTTCGGCGCAAGACCTTTCAGATGCGTTTCCGCAAGCTGCTCCCAATCGTACGTCGTGCTGGAACTCAGCCCCGCGCAGATCGCGTTCTTGCCCGCGTAGACGGTATCGAAATCCGTCCAAAAATAACGTTGGTCAAAGAAAGAGTCCCCGATGAACAGCGTCGTTTCGCCGTTACCGCCTTTGCTGCTCCATTTTTGGGTCACTTGTTCCGTTGCCTGATCGGAAAAGGAGGTATCCAGCGGGACCCCGACCTGATTGACGGTCAGATCCCATTTGATACCGCTCTTTGTCACCGTTTTTACGGTCACGTTGTACAACTCGATGTGTTCGCTGCTCTCTGCGCGCAGCGTGAACGAACCGGGCGCGACGGCGGTGACGGTGCGCTTTTGCGCATCGAAGGTCGCGACCGCATCGTTTTCGCCGCTCCATGTGTACGATTCGCCCGCGCCGAACGCCGATGCGGGCAGCTCGCTCGCAGGGTAGCCCACCCAAGCCGTTACATTGTGCGTGGCAAGCACGGAGGAAACCGTCGTGACCGTAAACGTCGTTTCGTGGTGGTCCGTTTTTGCCGTCACTTCGACCGTCTTGTTCGGGTTGATCGCGGTCACGCGCCCGTCGCCGATGACGATATCGCTGCCCGCATACCGATAGGATATTTTTTCCTCCGTGCCCGCGGGGGTGAATTCGATCTGCAGATCGGCGCTGCTCCCTGCGGGAAGCCCGATCACGTCTTCCACGGTGAACGTACCGTACACCTTCTCCTCGGCGGTCGTCACTTTGAACGTCGTTTCATGATGCTCTGTTTTCGCCGTAACGCGCACGGTCTTGCCGCCTTCCAGCGCGGTGACGACGCCGTCCTCGATGGCGATCGCATCGCCCGTGAACGAATAGGTTATCTCTTCGGCAAACTCTTCTTTGGAAAATACAGGCTCGATCGCTGCCGTTTTGCCGACTTCCAGATTCTCGATATCGGCGATCGTCAGCGTTCCGTAATCTTCCCCTCCGCACGCGGCGCAAAAGAGCGCCGCGGCA
>CALWBR010000090.1 GCA_944376145.1 uncultured Clostridia bacterium
CGCGGATAAACTCGTCCACGCAGCCCGTGGCAGGCTGAACGACGTCGGGGCGCTTGATGTGCAGCGCGGCGCAGTCTTTGAAGAACGCTTCCGTATAGAACGCGGCGAGCTCCTTCACGCTCTTGTGTTCGCGCTTGGCGCCCAACAGCATCTTGTCTTCGCCGCTGTCCGCATCGTCGGAAAGGTGCCCGATGTCCGTGATGTTCATCACCCGTTTCACGGTATAGCCGACGTACCGCAGCGTCCGCTCCAGCACGTCTTCCATGATATAGGTGCGCAGGTTCCCGATGTGCGCAAAGTTGTACACCGTCGGGCCGCAGGTGTACATCGTCACCTTGCCCGGTTCGTGCGTTTTAAATTCTTCGACCGTCCTGGTCAGCGTGTTGTAAAGTTTCATGGCTGTTTTCAAGTATCCTTAAAGGTGAATTGCCCGGTTTTTTCCGTCTGCCGCCGGGCGCCGCAGGCGTCGGCGATCTTTGCCACCGTCTCTTCAAGGGAGAGCCCTTCGCAGGCGACGGTGACGTCCGCATACGCTTCGTACAGCGGCACGCGCTCCGCGTAGAGGTCGGCGACCGTCTCTCCCTGCCGCCGCATGACTACGCCCCGCAGCACGATGTTTTTCAGCCGCCGTTCGATCTCCGCTTCGGGCAGCTGCAGGTACACGATCGTGCCCAGCTTTTTCAGGTGCCGCATGGCGCGCTCGCCATACACGGCGCTGCCGCCCGTGGCGATGACGCAGCGCTCCGCCCAAAGGCGGGAGAGCGCGTCCTCTTCGATGCGCAAAAATTCTTCCGCGCCCTTTTCGGCGATGATCTCGTGCAGCAGCGCGCGCTCGTTGCTTTGGATGAGCAGGTCGGTATCGATATAGCCGTAGCCCAGCGTTTTGGCGAGCAGCACGCCCGCCGTGCTCTTGCCCGAGGCGGGCATGCCGATGAGGATGATGTTCAAAGTCTTGCTCCGCGTTCTCGGTTGAGAACGTATCCAGTATAGCCTTTTTTGCGGGGAATGTCAAATTTTTGTTGAAAGTTCCCCGTAATTATGATAAGATGGCGGTATGGAACAGGATCGGGAGGGCGAAGCCCGCGGGGCGCTGTTTCGGGCGCTCCCGACGCTGCTGTTGCCCTGGTATGACCAAAACAAACGCGACCTTCCCTGGCGGGAGAACACGGATCCGTACCGCGTGCTCGTCTCCGAGCTGATGCTCCAACAGACGCGCGTGGAGGCGGCGCGCGAGCACTACGTGCGCTTTTTGCGCGCGCTGCCCACCGTGGAGGCGCTTGCCGCCTGCCCGGAGGACGCGCTCTTTAAACTTTGGGAGGGGTTGGGGTATTATTCGCGCGCCCGCAACCTGCAAAGGGCGGCGCGTCTCATCTGCGAAAACGGCTTTCCGCAGACGGCGGAGGGGCTGAAACGGCTCCCCGGCGTCGGGGAGTACACGGCGGGCGCCGTCGCGTCCATCGCCTTCGGTGCGCCCGCGCCCGCGGTGGACGGCAACGTCGTGCGCGTGCTCTCGCGGTATTTGGGGGATGCGCTCCCCGCGGCGCAGCTGCGCAAGGCGTACGCCGCCGCGCTCGCGCCCGTCTATCCTGCCGGGCGGTGCGGCGATTTTACGCAGAGCCTGATGGAATTGGGAGCCACGGTCTGCACGCCCTCCTCGCCGCTCTGCCTTGCTTGCCCGCTGCTCTCTCTCTGCCGCACAAAGAGCGACGCGCTCCCGCTGCCCGCGCGCAAGCCGGAACGGCGGCATACGGAGGTGACGATGCTCCTCTTTTTCGCGGGAGAGAACGTCGCGCTGTGCCGCCGTCCGGCGGGCGGCGTTTTGGCGGGCATGTACGCCTTTTATACCGAGGAGCGCGCCCTTTCCGCGCAGGCGGTCGAAGAAGCGCTCGCCCGCGCGGGCGCGGGTGGCGCGAAGGTCGGGCAGGGCACGGCGCACAGGCACGTGTTTTCGCATATCGAGTGGGAAATCACCGCCTACCCCGTCGATTGCACGGGGCGGGAGGCGGCGGTCTGCGCCGCCTTCGGCGTGGCGTTTTATCCGCTCGGCAAAGTGAAGGCGGAGCTCTCTCTGCCCTCCGCCTACCGCTGGGCGCTGCGCCTTTTTAAGGAGTGACGGGCGGCTCGCCCGCGGGCTTGGAGTACGCCGTTTTGGCGCTCACGCCCGCCAGCGCGCCGATCTTGCCCGAAAGGGCGCTGATCACCGGCTGCGGTGCGTCCATGGCGACGCTGATGACGCTGATCCCGCGCGCGCGGTGCGGCACGCCCATCCGCCCGATGATGTATTCGCCGTATTCGTGCAGGATGGCGTTGAGCTGCTGTACGGCGTCCTTGTTTTCCACGATGATGCCGATGACGGCGACGCGGGTATCCATGACTGTATCACCTCGTTTTTTTTCAGTATAACACGGGCGGAAAGATTTTTCAAGCCCGTAAACGGCAAGGAGGAAAAAGCCATGTTTGAATGCAAAGACGGAGCTCTGTATTTTTCGCGCCGCGGCGAGCGGGTCTGCGTGCAAGCGCTCGGCAAAGACGGGCTGCGCGTCCGTGCGACGATGCGCCCGCAGTTTGACGGCGGCGACCGCGCGCTCACGGGCGCGGCGGCGCATCCCGCTGCTGTGGAGACGGGCGCGTTCGGCGCGCGCATCCGCAACGGGCGCATCCGCTGCGAAGTGACGCCGCTCGGGCAGATGCGCTTTTTCAAAGACGATACGCCCGTCCTGCGCGAATACTACCGCATGTACGAATACGACATCGCGCACACCCCGTCTCTGCGCCTGCCGGCGCGCGAGTTCCGTCCCCAGCGCGGCGGAGACTGGCGGCTCGTCGCCCGGTTTGAAGCGAACGAGGGCGAAAAACTGTTCGGCATGGGTCAGTCCCAGCAGGACTGCCTCGATCTCAAGGGCTGCCTGCTCGAGCTGGCGCAGCGCAATTCGCAGGCCAGCGTGCCCTTCGCGCTCTCGTCGCTCGGGTACGGCTTGTTCTGGAACAATCCCGCCGTGGGCAGCGTGCACTTCGCCAAAAACGCCACCGAATGGGTGGGCGAGAGCGTGAAAAAGCTGGACTATTGGATCACCGTGGGGGATACGCCCAAACAGATCGTGCAAAATTACACCGCGCTGGTCGGCCGGGCGCCCGAATTTCCCGAAAA
>CALWBR010000091.1 GCA_944376145.1 uncultured Clostridia bacterium
ATATCGTCGGCGAGCTTTTCGCCGTCGAAGGGAACAACGATCGCGTCCAGTTTTTCCCCGATCGGGCGCAGGCTCTCTTCCAGCGCGCCGCGGTCCGTCTGCTTGGCGGACTCGATGAGCGCGCTCAGATCGTCATAGATCGCCATATCCTGCTTATAGGTATAGCGCATCTCCTGCAAAATGTCGTCCCGCAGCTTTTCGATATCCATGGAAAGGGCGGTGTACATCCCCTCGATCGCCAGGGCGGCGTCTCCGCCGCGGAAAGCGGCAAGCGCCTCCCCCGCGGCGCGGGGCTCTGCCTTTGCCACGGGCGCTGCCGAGGCGCTCGGCGCGGGAAGTTCCGCTTCCGCGCGCCCGCGCGCGCCCTCTTCTTTCGAGCGGCGCGAGAGCCGTGCGCGCTGCTTCTCCTCTTTGGCAAGTTCCGCCAAAACGGAGGCGCGCTGCTTTTCCAGCCCGGCGATCATCTTCGTGACCGAAGAGCGCTTATACCCGCCGAAATCGTCCGTTACCGCTTCGCCGCGCTGACGGCGCAAACTGTCGATCTCGTCCATCGAAGCAAGGACGGAACGCATTTCGACGAGAAATTTATCGGTGGATTTGAGCCGTTCCACAAGGGAAACGTGCGACCCCTGTTTATGAGAAGAATCGGGCATGTTGCCTCCTCACAGACCGCAAAGCGGCTGTGCTGCGCTTACAATATTCCGAGTAACATTTTACTACAAAATCAAAAAATTGTAAATCCTTTGTTCGGCTATTTTTTACGCGGACGCGGATTTTCATACAAGAAGCGCAAAAAATTTTTGCTTCTCCGCCGCCGAGCGGCTCAAAGACTTGTCAAAAATCCCGCCTTCGTGGTATAATGGGCAGGATAAGTTTTTTACGGGATGATTTCCCCAAGGAGTTCACTTATGAGAGTTTACAATTTTTCGGCAGGCCCTTCCATGCTCCCCCTCGACGTGCTGGAAGAAGCGCAGAAAGAGTTCCTCGATTTTTCCGGAACGGGCATGAGCGTATGCGAGATCAGCCACCGCGATAAAGCGTTCTCCGCCATCGTGGAAGAGGCGGAAGCCAACCTGCGCGAACTGATGAACATCCCCGAAAATTACTGCGTGCTCTTTGTGCAGGGCGGCGCGAGCCAGCAGTTCGCCGCCGTGCCCCTGAACCTGATGCACACGGGCAAAGCCGACTATGTGGTCACGGGCAACTTCTCCAAAAAGGCGTGGCAGGAGGGCAAGATCTTCGGCGAAGCGCGCTGCGTCGCCTCCTCCGAGGACAAGACTTACACGTATATCCCCGACGTGAAGCAGATCCCCTTCAACGACGATGCGGACTATGTGCACATCTGCTCGAACAACACCATCTTCGGCACCCGCTATGTGGAATTCCCCGACGTGAAGGCGCCGCTGGTCGCCGACATGAGCTCGGAGATCCTTTCCCGCGAGGTCGACGTGAACAAATTCGGCGTCATCTATGCGGGCGCGCAGAAGAACGTCGCCCCTGCCGGCGTGACCATCGTCATCGCCCGCAAGGATCTCATTGAAAACCCGCTGCCGCAGTGCCCGACCATGCTCAAATGGAAAACGCAGGCGGAAAACGGCTCGCTGTACAACACGCCGCCCTGCTTCGCCATCTACATGGCGAACCTGGTGTTCCGTCACCTCAAAAAGCTGGGCGGGATCAAGGAGATCAACAAAGTCAACGAATACAAGGCGGGGCTTTTGTACGACTTCATCGACGATTCGAAGTTCTACACCAACAGCGTGGAAAAGAAGTACCGCTCCATCATGAACGTGCCGTTCGTGACCCCTTCCAAGGAACTGGACGAAAAGTTCGTCAAAGAATCCAAGGCGGCGGGGCTCGTCTCGCTCAAGGGGCACAGGCTCGTCGGCGGCATGCGCGCTTCCATCTACAACGCGATGCCCGTCGAAGGCGTGAAAACGCTCATCGAGTTCATGAAGAAGTTTGAAAAGGAAAACGCAGAACCTCGACCAAAGATACGTGCAAGGAGAAAAACGAAATGGCTCAGATCCTCAAACTCAATGCGATCAGCCCCGTCGCGGATAAAGAATTCCCCGCGGGCTACACCTTTACGACCGAAGCGGAAAACCCCGACGGCATCATGCTGCGCAGCTTCAACATGCACGAATACCCCCTCGGCAGCAACCTGCTCGCCGTGGCGCGGGCGGGCGCCGGCACGAACAACATCCCCATCCCCGCCTGCACCGAAAAGGGCGTCGTCGTATTCAACACCCCCGGCGCGAACGCGAACGCCGTCAAAGAGCTGGTCATCTGCGAGCTCTTCCTCGGCGGCAGGAAGATCGTGGACGCGATCGATTGGGTCAAGACGCTCAAAGGGACCGAAGGCATCTCCAAAGCGGTGGAAAAGGGAAAATCGAAATTCGTCGGGCACGAGATCCTCGGCAAAACGCTGGGCGTGATCGGGCTGGGCGCGATCGGCGTGATGGTCGCCAACACCGCCGTCGACCTGGGCATGAACGTCATCGGCTACGACCCCTACCTCTCCGTGGCGGGCGCGCTGCACCTGGATAACCGCGTGCACACCGCCGACCTCGATACGCTGGTCAAGAATGCGGACTTTATCACCGTGCACGTTCCCCTCACCCCCGACACCGACAAGATGTTCAACGCCGAAACGTTTGCCAAGATGAAGGACGGCGCGGTGCTCATCAACAATTCCCGCGGGGAACTCGTCGATGCGGACGCGGTACTCGAAGCGGTCCGCGGCGGCAAGCTCGAACGTTACATCACGGACTTCCCCGCAGACAGCCTGATCGGGGAGCCGAACGTGATCTGCGTGCCGCACCTGGGCGCCTCCACTCCCGAAGCGGAGGACAACTGCGCGCAGATGGCAGCCAAAGAGCTCGTCGATTACATCGAAAACGGGAACATCACGCACAGCGTGAACTTCCCCGACGTGTGCGCGCCCCGCGCCGCGGCTGCCCGCATTTGCATCATGCACAAGAATGTGGAGGGCGTGATCTCCGCGATCACCTCCGTCATCTCCAAGGCGGGCATCAACATCGCCAACCTGTTGGATCGATCCAAAAAGGAAATGGCGTACATGATCCTCGATCTGGACGCCAAGCCTTCCGATGCGGCGATCGAAGAGATCAAAGCCCTCGCGAACATCGTACGCGTCCGCGTGATCGGCTAAACAACGCAGCAAAAACCCTCCGCGCCCGACGGCACGGAGGGTTTTTTTATCTTTCTTTTCCGCGGGCGTTACCCGACCACGTCCACACTCGGCTCGTCGGAAACGGGCTGGTACGATGCAAGGTCTTCCGGCACCTCGATCGTAACTTCCTCATAGAGGAACCAGAAGGACTGATCGTAGTCACACGACAACGTCACCGCCTGCCCCTCTCCTTCGACCGTCGTTTCGGGGATGGACATGTCGACCACATACCCGTAACCCGTCAGAAGACCGCCCTCTTTGCGGAAGGAGAAGTACACGTCGCAGGCGTCGGACTCGAGCGCCTCCACGATCTGCGCGATCTCCGGCACCTCCCCGAGCACGCCGTCCGCAAGATCTTCCATCAGCGCGGGGATATCGGCGGACATTTTGACCTTGATCTCGTCGCCGCTGTCGTCGATGTACACTTTGATGCTCTCCGTCTCCAAGACCCCGGACAGACCCTCGACAAACTCACCGGGGGTCGGGATCATCGATCCGATGCCCAGCGAAGAGAGGAGCGAGCTCGGATAAACGTATTTGCCGTTTTTCTCGGTGACGTTCGCGCCCTCCGTCATTTTAACGGAACCGTCTATGTACAGCCCGTCCGTACCCAGGTACACGCTGCCGTCCACCGCCATGTCTGCGGCGCCTCCGACCTCCGTGCCCTCTGCTTTCGCCTCCATTTTGACTTTTCCGCTCATCGCTTGCTGCGGTAAAGTGACGATCCCCAGATCGAGCTCGGCGGTGCCCTTTACGGACATGCTCTCCTCCCCCGAAACGTACCGCACAGACATATCCTGATCGGCGGTCAGCGTCCAGCCGTACCCGGCTTCCTCTTCAAACCATCCCGTATTCGCGGCAATGGTCTCGGCGAGCTGCGTCACCTCCTCCGCCGTCGCTTCTTTGGAAAAATCCCCTTCGATCTTTACACCGTCGTTGCAGCCGGCAAACAACGCCACGGACGCCAAAAGCCCCGCCGCAAGCAGCACCGATACCAACTTTTTCATAATATGCCTCCTTATTTTTGTATGTTCAGTATAACCCAAACCTGCCGACCTGTCAATAGGAGTCCGATAAATTTTCGACCATCCCCTATATTTTCCTCTTCGGCGGCGCATACTTACAGCAAAAAGGCAAGGAGGGCAAGACCATGCCGAAAAAGAAAAAAGCGAAAGTACGCAAACTGACCGAACAACAGTACAACGACTACCTGATGGCGCTCAAAGACGAGCGCCCGACCATGGTTGCCGACAAAGACGGCGGGCTGCACCCGCAAAAATAGGGCAAAGGGCACCGCGCGGATCTCTCCGCGCGGCGCCTCTTTTTTGCCGTCCGATATCGCGCCCTTATTCCTGCGCATGCGCCGCAGCCGGCTGCGCGAACTGCGCGTTGTACAGATCGCTGTAAAAACCGTGTGCCTGCATGAGCTGCGCGTGCGTTCCCTGCTCGATGACGGCGCCGTCCTTCATGACGAGGATGAGGTCGGCATCCAAAATGGTCGAAAGCCTGTGCGCCACGATAAAGCT